>DASSJR010000206.1:0-12647 GCA_035691135.1 Nocardioides sp.
CTGGTCGACGATCGACGAGTCGTGGGTGGCCATGACGACGGTGGTGCCGGTGCGGTTGATCCGGTCGAGCAGCTTCATGATCCCGACCGAGGTGGTGGGGTCGAGGTTTCCGGTGGGCTCGTCGGCGATCAGGATCATCGGACGGTTGACGAACGCCCGGGCCACGGCGACGCGCTGCTGCTCTCCACCGGAGAGCTCGTCGGGCATCCGGTCTCCCTTGCCTTCGAGACCCACCATCTCGAGGGTCTCGGGAACGAGGGTCCGGATCTCCGACTTGCTCTTGCCGATCACCTGGAGCGCGAAGGCGACGTTCTCGGAGACGTTCTTGTTCTGGAGCAGCCGGAAGTCCTGGAAGACGGTGCCGATCTGCCGGCGAAGCCGCGGGACCTTCCAGCTGGCCAGCCGGTTGATCTCCTTGCCGGCGACGTAGACGCGCCCCGAGGTGGGCCGGGACTCGCGCAGCACCAGTCGCAGGGCGGTCGACTTGCCGGAACCGGAGGCGCCGACGAGGAAGACGAACTCACCCTTTTCGACGTCGACCGAGATCTCGTCGAGGGCTGGATGGCCCTGGCCGGCGTAGGTCTTCGTGACCTTCTCGAAGCGAATCACCGGATTGAGAGTAGTCGAGCGGGAAGGCGGCTCCGAATCCGCGCCGCATGTCGGAGCGGGGCACTGCAATCCACCCCACGTACACCATCCCCATGGCCCGTCGGGTCACGACGCGCTGTCCGATCGGACAGTCTTTCCGAAAATTCAGGACGTCTTGCAAATCCCTTTACTACGGTCTGTCAACCATCGGGAGGGGGTGTCATGGAGAAATTTTCTCACAGGCGGCTGGCCGCAGCCGTCGTGACGGTCAGCACGATGTTCCTCGGCACCCTGGCCGCGCCCGGGGCGGAGGCGACGCCCTCCACTCGGGGAGGTAGGGACCGCCTCCCCGACCTGATCGCCGGCCGCGACCGGCAGTTCCACGGTCGCGCCGCGCTGGCGGCGCTCGGCGACCGGCTCCCTGAGGCCGCCCGCCGCAACGGGATGGCGGCCGAGCGGTTGCACGAGATCCTGACCCGGGACCCGAGCGCCTGGCTCGACCAGGACGCACGCCTCCTCTACGAAGAACCCGCACGAACCGAGGGCGCCACCGCGGCGCCCACCGCCGAAGCGGCGGCGCCGGCCCCGCTGGCCCAGACCTTCCAGCTGCACAGCAAGCCCGGCTCGCAACGCACGATCTACCTCGACTTCGACGGGCAGAACGTGAGCAACTCGGTCTGGAACGTCAATCACGGCCTGACAGCGGGCTCCCACCCGGCCTGGTCCCTCGACACGGATCGCTCGAACTTCAACACCGCCGAACGCGAGGCGGTGCAGAGCATCTGGCAGCGGGTGTCCGAGGACTATGCGCCGTTCGACGTCGACGTCACCACCCAGGACCCGGGTGCCCTGGCCCTGACCCGGACCGACGGCGCGGACGCGATCTTCGGCACCCGGGCGCTGATCTCGCCGAGCACGAGCGCCTCCAGCAAGCTGTGCGGCGGAGCCTGCGGAGGCATCGCCTACACCGGCGTCTTCGACACGACGAACTCGGGCTACTTCGAGCCGGCCTGGATCTTCCCCCAGTCCCTGGCCAACGACGCCAAGAGCATCGCCGAGGCGGTCAGCCACGAAGTGGGGCACAACCTCGGCCTGACCCACGACGGCCTCACGGGAGGGACGAGCTACTACGCGGGTCACGCCACCTGGGCGCCGATCATGGGGATCGGCTACAGCCGGCCCATCACCCAGTGGAGCAAGGGGGACTACAAGGGTGCCAACAACGGCCAGGACGATCTGAGCGTCATCACCAACAACGGTCTCTCGCTACGCACCGACGAGGCGGGCAGCACCCCGTCCCCCACGACCAGGCCGCCGACGGGCTTCGCCTACATCACCTCGGACGCGGACCGCGACGTCTACGCCCTGGGCACCTGCGACGGCCCCTTGACCCTCGCGGCAAAGCCAGTTGCGCAGAGCCCAGACCTCGATCTCAAGCTCAGCTTGCTCGACGTCACCGGCGGAACTGTGGCGACCGACAACCCGACCTCGCGTGCCGGAACTCCGTCCCGCGACGTGGCGGCGGGCATGGACGCCGCCGTGTCACGCACCGTGACCGACGACTGGTACTTCGTCGCGGTGGAGGGTGTCGGCAACGGCACGGCCAGCAAGGGGTACGACGGCTACGCCAGCATCGGCGCCTACAGCCTCTCGATCAGGGGGACCTGCCAGAGCAGCCGCCCCGAGCTGCCGTCGGCTCCGCAGACGGTCCAGGCGTCGGCCGCGGGCAGCTCGGCGACCGTGGCCTGGTCCGCTCCCGCCTCCACCGGCGCCAGCTCGATCACCAGCTACGTCGTCACCCGCGACGGCAGCGCGCCGGTGACCGTGCCGGCCCAGAGCCTCAACTACACCTACAGCGACCTGCAGCCCGGCGCCACCGACAAGGTCGCGGTCCAGGCCGTCAACTCCGCCGGCGAGGGCGCACCGGCCGCGGTCGTGGTCAGGGTTCCGGCCGCCAAGCCCCTGCACCCGCGGACCCGAAGGGCCAGCCGCGGCGCGACCGGAGGCAAGCGGACGGCGATCGCCCGGTGGAAGGAGCCGCTCTCGAACGGCGGCGCGAAGGTGGACGGGTACCGCGTGTACGGCTATCGACTGAACGCGAGCGGGGCCGTGGTCCAGACGGTGACGTCCTCCGTGCGCAGTCCCAAGGCCCGCTCCTGGCAGCCGACCCTGCGCAAAGGCCGGTGGCAGTTCGCGTTCAGCGCCCGGAACTCGGTCGGCTGGAGTGACCTGAGCCGTCGATCGAACACCGTGCGTGCCCGCTGAGGGTCGGCCGAGGCGTCGACTCAGTTGGACGCGGCCTTCTCGGCGCCCATGCGCCACCGGATGCCGGCCTCGAGGAAGCCGTCGAGATCGCCGTCGAACACGGCCTGGGCGTTGCCGGTCGTGTACTCCGTGCGCAGGTCCTTGACCTGCTGGTATGGGTGCAGCACGTAGCTGCGCATCTGGTCGCCCCACGACGCGGCGACGTCTCCCTTGAGCTCTTTGAGGTGAGCAGCCTCCTCCGCCTTCTTGATGGCGAGCAGCTTGGCCTTGAGGATCACCATCGCGCTGGCCTTGTTCTGCAGCTGGCTCTTCTCGTTCTGGCAGCTCACGACCGTGCCGGTCGGGATGTGGGTCAGGCGGACGGCCGAGTCGGTGGTGTTGACCGACTGACCTCCGGGGCCGGACGAGCGGTAGACGTCGACCCGGACGTCCTCATCGGGGATCTCGATCTCGTCGGTCTGCTCCAGAACGGGCACGACCTCGACCGCCGCGAAGCCGGTCTGTCGGCGACCCTGGTTGTCGAAGGGGCTGATCCGGACCAGGCGATGCGTGCCGGCCTCGACCGAAAGGGTGCCGTAGGCGTAGGGAGCGTGGACGGCGAAGGTGGCCGACTTGATCCCGGCCTCCTCGGCGTAGGAGGTGTCGAACACCTCGACGGAGTACTTGTTGCGTTCGGCCCATCGGGTGTACATCCGGAGCAGCATCTCGGCGAAGTCCGCGGCGTCCACTCCCCCAGCGCCGGCACGGATCGTGACCAGCGCCTCGCGGGAGTCGTACTCGCCGGAGAGGAGAGTGCGTACCTCGAGGGCCTCGACGGCCTTCTTGACCTTCACCAGTTCCTTCTCGGACTCCGCGAGGGAGTCGGCGTCGCCCTCCTCGGTGGCCATCTCGACCATCAGGCCGAGGTCCTCGACCCGGGTCTCCAGCGCCGTGAACCGGTCGAGCTCGCCCTGGAGCGTCGACAGGCGACCGGTCACGCGGGTGGCGTTCTCCTGGTCGTCCCAGAGGTCTGGGGCCGCGACCTGGTCGCTGAGGTCCGCGATCTCCGCGCGCATGCCATCAAGATCGAGCACCTGGGCGATGGTGTGCAGTGTCGCCTGGAGTTGCTTGATCTCGGAGTCGTATTCGGGGCCTGCCACGACAGTCGAGCCTACGTCAGGCGGAGCGGCCGACGTCATTCGAGGCGGGCTCGGTCGTCGCCGGATCGGTGGACGCGTGCGGGACCGGGCAGCCGGCCGGGAAGGTGCCCAGCTCGGCGAGGTCGTAACCGTCGGGGTAGCTGCGCACCCACGAGAAGTCCTCGACGAGCTTGGGCTTGCGCCGCGGCGGGAAGAAGCGGAGCAGCCGGCCACGGGCCCTCAGAGCCGCACGACAGGCACGCACGACGACCGGGTGCGGAACGTCGTACCGGAACGCGCGCAGCAGCGGCTCGTCCATGAGCGCCTTGCTGAACACCTCGACCGCCCGGCGGAGCGGCTTGGGGTAGAAGGTGGTGACCAGGCCGAGCGTCATGTCGGCGACCCGGCGGGCGCCCTCGTCGTAGGCAAAGTGTTCACCTTCGTAGGTGTCCATCAGGTCGCTGAACTCGTCGAACGTCTCCGGGATGTCGGTGATCCCCATGTGCCGGCCGAGGGTGCGGTAGTAGTGCACCACCGCCGAAACCTCGCGCGGAGTGAACGGACGCTTGCCGTAGTCGTCCATCCACCGCTTCGGCACCACCACGAAGGTGCTGAGCACGTAACGCATCTGGTCGTTGGGAATGTCGTAGGCGCGGTGCATCTGGTTGATCCGGCGGATCGCGGTGCGGGTGTCCGGATGGTCGAAGCCCAGAAGTCCCGGCGGTTCGAGCAGGAGTGCGGTGTCGTCGTACCGTTTCTGCACGTTGTCGGCAAAGGCGCCGGTGTCGTCGAGCAACCGGCCGATACCGGGTACCGCGTAGGTCCGGAAGAGCGCGAAGCTGAGCGCCTGGATCGTGTCCCACGGGAACTCGTGCGTCACGAGGTTGCGGACGATCTCCGGGAACTCGACCTCCGGGTCGAGCCCGTTGTTGCGGACTTTCCAGTGGTCCCGCCTCATGCGCGCACCCTACGGCGCGTGGACGTACTAGGACTATTGACCAGACCTTTCGGCCCTGGTCTTCAGGCTGCCTTAAGCATCGGGCTGGGCTAATGGTGGTTGAATGGAAGAACAAAGCGCGGGGACAGGGACGCGAACCACAGGAGTGATCCTTGCAAGCCCTGATCCTCGCCGCCGGCGAAGGCCGTCGCCTCGCTGATCCGCTCGACCGACCGAAGTGTCTCCGGGAGGTCGGCGACGTGCCGCTCCTGCACCACCAGCTTGCCGCGCTCCACGCCGCGGACGTGCTCGACATCGTGGTGGTCGTGGGCCACCGGCAGGCGTGGGTGCGTGACTCGGTCGGCTCGTGGGCCAGGTTCGTCAGCAACGACCGCTACGCAGAGACGAACAGCATGTACTCGTTCCTTCTCGGACAGCGGGCCCTCGACGACGACCTGCTGGTGATGAACTCCGACGTCTTCTGCGACCCGAGGATGTTCGAGCTGCTCCTGGCGGCCGCGGGCGACGCGCTGCTCTTCGACTCCTCCTCGGGCGACGAGGACGAGCAGATGAAGGTGCACGTCTGCAACGGTGCGTTGGTGGAGATGTCGAAGACGCTTCCTCCGGGCCGGGTGAGCGGGGAGAACGTCGGCATCCTCCGGCTGTCTCGCGAGACGGCGGAGTCCGTGGCCGCGGCAGCGGCCGCACTCATCTCCGCGGGGCACGAGCGTGGGTGGCTGGCGGAGGCCGTCAACCTCGCCGCGGCCGACCATCCCATCAGCTGCATCGATGTCCAGGGATGGCCGTGGGTCGAGATCGACTTCCCCGAGGACCTCGCCAGGGCTCGCGACGAGGTGTTTCCGAGGGTGGCCGGCGGGCTCCGGCCGATCGTGGCGGAGTACGACGGGCTCGTGCCCGTCCGGAGAGTCTCGTGAGGATCCTCTTCTCCGGCTACGCGCCGGTCCACTTCCTGTGCTTCAAGCCGCTCTACGACCGACTGCGCGAGATCCCGGGCACCGAGATCGAGCTGTCGGGAGGGATGCGGAGCAAGTCGCCGTACGCCCCGGGCGGCTACCTCTACGACCACGAGCAGATGTACCGCTTCTTCGACCTGCCCGAGGGAGCGGTGCGGTCGGTCGGCAGCCTGGCCAAGGCCGACTACGACGTGATGTTCGCCGCCAACACGAGGCGGATCGAGCCACATCACGTCGGGAAGCGGATCCAGATCTTCCACGGCATGTCGTTCCGCAACCGCGCGATCCGCCCAGAGACCCATGGGGCGGACCACTACTTCCTGTTCGGTCCGTACATGAAGCGCGGCTTCGAGGACTCCGGGATCCTGGAGGTCGACGATCCCCGCGGCGTCGAGATCGGCTTCCCGAAGACCGACCGGCTGCTCGACGGCTCGCTGGACCGCGCGGAGATGCTGGCCCGGCACGGCCTCAGTGGAGATCGGCCGGTGGTGCTCTACGCGCCGACCGGTGAGCGGCACAACTCGATGGAGACCATGGGCGAGGAGCTGATCGCCAAGCTCGGCGCGGTGGACCGCTACGACCTGCTGGTCAAACCCCACGACCACCCGCACACCACGGTCGACTGGTGGGAGCGGCTGGCGCCGCTGGAGAGCGAGCATGTCCGGCTGGTGCACGAACGCGACGTGATCCACACGCTGTCCATCGCGGACCTGCTGATCACCGACGCATCCTCGGTGGCCAACGAGTACACGCTGCTGGACCGCCCGATCGTGTTCATCGACGTGCCCGAGCTCTTCGAGCTGACCCTCAACAAGCACGCCCGGCTCGACCTCGAGACCTGGGGCCGCAAGGGTGGAGAGGTCGTGGCCGAGGTGTCGGACGCGGTGGAGGCGGTCGAGGCCGGGCTCGCGGACCCCGGCGCGCGCTCCGACGTACGCCGCGCAATCGTGGCCGACCTGTTCTTCAACCCTGGCCGCGCGACCGCGGCCGCCATGGACTGGATCACCCGCGAGTTGAAACTGCCATGAGCACGGCGCCGTCGGCGGCGCTGCCGACCCGAGGAGAGCGCCTGGCCGCGATCCGCGACCGGCTGGGTCCCTTCGCGCGCCCGCACCGTCGCCACCTGCGCGCGGCGCTGGTCGCTTCGGTGCTGGTCACCGCCGGGCAGCTCGCCCTTCCCTGGCCGCTCACCTGGCTGGTCGAGCTCGGCTCCGGAGACGGATCCGGACCAGAGGCCCTGGCCGGCTTGCCCGGCATCGGCGGCAGCACGCTCGGACCTGTGCTCGCGCTTCTGGCGATCGGGCTGGTGCTCGGCTGGAGCGAGTACTTCCAGCGCGCGGCCGTCGCGAAGTACGTCGTCCGCTCCGTCAACGACGCCCGGGTCGGCATTCTCACCCACCCACAGGACACCGCGGGCCGTGCGCCGGGTGAGCTCCTCACCCTCGTGGTCAGCGACACCGCACGGCTGCGAGTGGGGCTGAAGGGCGTGCTGGTGCACGTCCTCCAGCACGGGCTCTTCCTGCTCGGGGTGTCGGTCGTGCTGCTGGCACTGGACGTGTGGATCGGCCTTGCCTATCTCGCCGGTTTGGGGGTGGCCATCGGCGTCGCTCTGGTCGGGACCGACCGGGCGGCGGCGATGGCCCGGCTGAGGCGTCACCGTGAGAGCCGCGTGGTCGACGACGCGCTGTCCGCCGCGAGGTCCGGCGAAGGACTGATCGCCAGGCCCACTGACCGGGAGCGGTCGGTCGCGATCCTCACCCAGCTCAAGGGACGCACGGCCTGGGTCTTCCAGGGGCTCCTGGGCCTGACGGCCTGCCTCGTGCTGACCCTCGCCGTCCAGTTCACCGAGAGTGGGCGACTGACCACGGCGGACCTTGCCCTGGTGGCGTCGTACCTTCTGATGCTGCACTACCCGATGATGCGGCTCGGCCGGCAGGTCACCCGGCTGGGGCCCCAGCTCACGAGCGCCGAACGACTCGCCGGGGTTGCCGAGCCGACGGACGGAGGGGTGCGATGAGCACCCGGGCCGTCCTCGCGGCGGGTCCCGACCCCCCGGGTGAGACCCCGGCGGAGATCATCGGCGCGCCCGACCACGGATCCCGCGTCGAGGCGGCGCGCGCGGCCGGCGCCCACGCGTTCGTCGAGGAGCTGCCGGAGTCCTACCACACGCCGGTCAGCCCGGGTGGGATCGTGCTGACGGAGGCGCAGTGGCTGCGCCTGGCCGTGGCCCGGCTGCTGGCCGAGGACCCGCCGGCCGTGGTGCTCGAGGACCCCACCGCCGGGTTCGACCCCGCAGCCGAGGCTGCGTGCCTGCCGGGGCTGGCGGCGCTGGCGCGCGGGCGGGACGTGACGGTCACCGAGGCCTCCGCGGCGGTCCGCGCCGTCGTCGACCGAGGGTCTCCCCCGGCCACTGCCCGCCCGCCGGCACCGCCGGACGACCCCGCACTGCCTTCCCTCTCCCGCCTGCTCGACCCGGCGGCGATGGCCCCGCTGCTCGGCTCGCTCCTCCGCGACGACCAGGTACCTGATGTGCGCGTGCGGTCGGTCCGCTACAAGCCCCGCAACAACGTCGTCGTGCAGTACGACGTGGGCATCGGGTCGGGTTGGCACACCGCCGTCGCCTTCGCGCGAGCCGGCGCCCGGCTGCACCGCAAGCGCAAGCAGGCGGACAACCGCAAGCGGGCGCAATTGGCCCTGGACCGCACCCCGGCCCGCAAGGCCCTCGGCTACCTCGGCGAGGTCGACGCGCTCGTGCAGTGGCTCCCGCTCGACATCCGGCTCCAGATCCTGGCCGACCGCCCGAAACGGATCGCAGAACGGCTGAACAACAAGGGCATTGCGACCGGTCCGGAGAAGCCCGAGCTGCTCCGCTACTGGCCTCGCCGACGGGCCGTGGTGAAGTACGGCGCGCACATCCTCAAGGTCTACCGCGACCAGCTCGACTTCGAGGAAGCCCGGCGCGCGCTCCGACTCGCAGGCCAGCTCGAGCTGGTGCAGGTGCCGGCGTACGAAGGCTCTTTCACGGCCCGCCAGACAACCGTGCAGCAGTGGGTGCCGGGCCACACCCCGTCGCTGTGGCCCGGTTCGTCCGAGTCGGCGGGCGAGGTGCTGGCCGCCCTGCACGAGGACGCCCATCTCGACCTGCCGACGATGACCACGAGGAAGCTGCTGTCCAAGGCGACCGGGCGGGCCGATTTCGTCGCCCACCTGCTGCCCGACCTGCAGTTCGAGGTCGACGCTCTGCTGGCCGACCTGAGGCTGACCTCACCACAGCTGACGCGGGTCACCAGTCACGGCAACTTCCACGCCGGCCAGCTGCACGCCGGCCCGACGGGACTCGTGATCCTCGACGTGGACCGGATGTGCCGGGCGGCGCCCGCCTACGACATCGCGTCGTACGCCTCGCACGTGGTCTTCGGCCGTCCCGGCGACCGGCAGGTGCTCGAGGCCACCCTCGACAGCCTGGTCAAGGGGTACGGCGGCAGCCCCGCCGGCCTCGAGTGGTACCTCGCGACCTGTCTCCTGCGACGGGCGGCCGTGCCCTTCCGATTCCAGGACGAGCACTGGCCGGAGGCCTCGACCGCACTGGTGCACCTGGCCCGGGAGGTCGTCCGGTGAACACCCCCACGACCTCGCTGCGCCACACCCTCCTCCCGTTCGCCCGCCCGCACCTGGGCAGCCTCGGCCGCGGCCTGGTGTTCACCTGCCTGCTGGTGGGTGCCCGGCTGGCCCTGCCGCTGCCGCTGACCGCCGCCGTGGACCGGGCCTCGTCGCCGGACGACGGGTCTGTGCCCGCCGCACTCCTGTCGGTGGCGTTCGTGGGGCTGGCCCTCGCCGCGGGGCTGGCGGAGCACCGGCAGCGGCTGGCTTTCGCCCACTTCGCCGGGCGCACCATCACCGACTCCCGCGACGCCGCGCTGGCGCGGGTCCAGGCGGACGGGGGTGACCCCTCCGGGGACCTGACCGCCGAGGTGCTCGTCGACGCCCTCCGGGCCAAGCAGGGCCTCAAGGGCGTGCTCAACCACATCACCGTGAGTGGGTTGCTCGTGGTCGGAGTGTGCGTCGCCCTGGCGGTGACCGACCTGCTCGTCGGGCTGGTCCAGCTCGCCGGAGCATTCCTTCTCCTAGTCGTTGCGGTGCTCGGCGCGTCCCGGGTGGGCACGGTGGCCGCCGAGCACCGCAACCATGAGGTCGCCCTGGCCAGGTCGGTGCACCGGCTGGCCACGGACGAGGCCTCCGGATCGGCCGACCCGGAAAAGCTCGCCACCCTGCGCGACCTCGACGCCGAGAGCGGGGTCGCCGACATCGCCATGACCCGACGCGAGGGGCTCACCACGTGGGTGGCCAACGGGGTGCTGGTCGTCAGTGCTGCCGCGGTGCTGGTCGTGGGAATGCACGAGGTGGAGGTCGGGCGGCTGTCCACGGCGGGGCTCTTCGGGGTGATGGCCTACCTGTTGGTGCTGTACGGCCCGGCGATCCGGTTCGCCCGCCAGATCACGCGCACCGCGCCCCTGCTGGTCAGCGCGCGCCAGCTCGCGCTGGCCGTCGACACCCCCGTCCCGCAGCCGACGGCCTGAGCACCGGACCGGCCGACGTTCCCGAGGGCCACCACTACGGTGTCCTCATGACGACGACGGAGGTGGCCGAGCTCCTGGACCGGGCGCGGGCCTGGGCGGCCGAGGACCCCGACGAGGTGACCCGGGCGGAGCTCGAGGCGATCGTGGCGGACGTCGAGGGCGGCGGTGACAGCGCCGACCTCGCCGACCGGTTCGACGGCACGTTGGAGTTCGGTACGGCCGGGCTGCGCGGGGCTCTCGGAGCCGGGCCGAACCGGATGAACCGCATCGTCGTGACCCGGGCCGCCGCGGGGTTGGCGGGGTACCTGGTCGACAACGGCGCCGGACGCGGCTCGTCGGTGGTGATCGGCTACGACGCGCGCCACAACTCCGACGTGTTCGCCCGGGACACCGCGGAGGTGATGGCCGGTGCCGGCCTGCGACCCCTGGTCCTCCCCCGCGCGCTGCCCACTCCGATCCTGGCCTTCGCGATCCGCGAGCTCGGCTGCGTCGGCGGCGTCATGGTCACCGCCAGCCACAACCCGCCGCAGGACAACGGCTACAAGGTCTACCTCGGTGACGGCAGCCAGATCGTGCCACCGGCCGACAGCGAGATCGCGGAGCGGATCGCCGCCGTGGGTCCGCTCGCAGACGTCCCCCGCGCCGACCCCGGCCAGGTGCTGACCGAGGACGTCGTGGACCGCTACCTCGACACGGTGGCCGGACTGGCCGGCGACGGACCGCGTGACCTCACGGTGGTCTACACGCCGCTGCACGGAGTGGGGGGTTCCTCGGTGACTCAGGTCCTCGAGACCGCCGGGTTCGGACCGCCGTACGTCGTGCCCCGGCAGGAGGAGCCGGACCCCGACTTCCCGACCGTCTCCTTCCCGAACCCTGAGGAGCCCGGGGCGATGGACCTGGCGATGGCGCTCGCCGAGGACAAGAACGCCGACCTGGTGGTCGCCAACGATCCCGACGGGGACCGGTGCGCGGCGGCCGTTCCGGGGCCGCACGGGTGGCGGATGCTGCGCGGCGACGAGGTGGGTGCGCTGCTGGCCCAGCACCTGCTGGAGTCCGACAAGAAGGGGACCTACGCCACGACGATCGTGTCGTCGTCGCTGCTGGGACGGATGGCCGCGGCGGCCGGCCAGCCCTACGCCGAGACGCTCACTGGCTTCAAGTGGCTGGGCCGGATCGAGGGCCTGGCGTTCGGCTACGAGGAGGCTCTCGGCTACTGCGTCGACCCCGAGCACGTCCGCGACAAGGACGGCGTCTCGGCGCTGCTGCTGCTGTGCGAAGTCGCGGCGGCCGCGAAGGAGGCCGGGCGGACGCTCACCGACCTGCTCGACGACATCGCGGTCGAGCACGGCCTGCACGCCACCGACCAGGTGTCGGTCAGGGTGAGCGACCTCGCCGACATCGACCGCGCCATGGACCAGCTGCGCAGCAACCCCCCGGACCAGCTCGGTGGTCTGGCGGTCGAGCTGGTCGAGGACCTGACCGAGGGCTCTGAAGACCTGCCGCCGACCGACGGGCTCCGCTACCGGCTGGCGGATGGTGCCCGCGTGATCGTGCGGCCGAGCGGCACCGAGCCCAAGGTCAAGGCATACCTCGAGGTTGTCGTGCCGGTGAACCCGGAGGACGGTGTCGACGCGTGCCGGATCTCCGCCGCCGGCCGCCTCGACGCGCTCGGCAGCGACATCCGGCACGCCGCGGGGATCTAGCGACCGGCTGGGTGGGCGGCGTCGTAGGCCGCGACGGCCTTCTTGGTCGCGGTCATCCGCCAGGCGTCGGCGAGGATCTCGAACACCTCCTCAGGATCGGCTGCGGTCAGCTCGATCGAGACCCAGGCAGTGCTGCGCGACGCCCAGCCGGCGGCGAAGGTCTCGGGATCACTGCCGATCATGGCCTCGCGGTCGGGGTGAGTGGACTTGACCATCGCGGTGTCCTTGGTGTGGTCGACCCACGCGAAGCCCCTCCCGCGGAACGTGATCGAGGTCCAGTGCCGGGACTCCTTGAGCACGATGTCGGGCAGCCTCCCGGAGAGCGCGACGACGTCCGCGGCGTCCATGTCCCGATTGTGGGACACAACGTCGACATCGGGTCAGACCAGGAGCGCGATCACGAAGCCCAGCGCGGTGAACCCGAGCAGGACGATCTCCAGCCAGGCCCACTCACGACGTACGGACTTGGCCAGCTCGAGCTGCTC
>DASSJR010000207.1:0-10466 GCA_035691135.1 Nocardioides sp.
GGCGGGACGCGCCGTACTGTTCGCGAGCAACAAGAAGCCGGCGTGGGCCGCGGGCGCGGCTCTTCTCGGCCTGGCCAAGATCCTCGAGAACATGGAGATCGGCCACAACGTCATGCACGGCCAGTGGGACTGGATGAACGACCCCGAGATCCACTCCTCCAACTGGGAGTGGGACACCGCCCAGCCGGCCGAGCAGTGGAAGCACTCCCACAACTACGTGCACCACCAGTTCACCAACGTGCTCGGCCACGACAACGACATCGGCTACGGCATCCTGCGCATGGCGCGGGAGCAGAAGTGGCACCCGATCTACATCGGCCAGCCCATCTACAACGCCATGCTCGCCAGCCTCTTCCAGTGGGGCGTGGCCCTCCACGACCTCGACATCGAGGCGATCCGCAAGGGCCAGAAGGACCCCAAGGAGATGAAGCGGCAGCTGCGCCAGATCCTCAAGAAGGGTCGCAACCAGATCCTCAAGGACTACGTCGTCTACCCGGCGCTGTCCGGCAAGAACTGGAAGACCACGCTCACTGCGAACGCGACCGCGAACTTCGCCCGCAACCTGTGGTCGTATGTGATCATCTTCTGCGGCCACTTCCCGGACGGTGCCCTCCACTTCACCGAGGAGGAGCTCGAGGACGAGACCCGTCCGGAGTGGTACCTGCGCCAGATCCTGGGCGCCGCAAACTTCCAGGGCGGCCCGCTGCTGCACATCCTGTCGGGCAACCTCGGTTTCCAGATCGAACACCACCTCTACCCCGACCTGCCGTCCAACCGGTACGCCGAGATCGGGGTCAAGGTGCGGGAGCTGTGCGCGAAGTACGACCTGCCCTACACCACCGGGCCGCTGTACAAGCAGTACGGCCAGGCGCTGCGGACGATCATCAAGCTCTCGGTGCCCAACCACATGACGAAGTCCGACCAGCCGACCGACGAGCACCCCCCGGTCGAGCGGGGTCGCCCGCGCGAGTCCGAGCGGCCGATCCGGCGCCAGGAGACCGGCGGCTGGTCGCGGCGGATCACGGCGTGAGCACCATGACCGTGACGGCAACCCGGGCCTGGGTGACGCAGTGCGCGCTCAGCCGCATCTGCGGGAAGTGTGGCGAGAGCCTGGGAAGGCCGATCGCCTTTCTCGGTACGCCGGAGGAGCAGGGGCGCAACGCCTTCCACCTGCCGCCGATGCATGTCGCCTGCGCCCAGACGGTGCAGGAGCCCGATCAGGTGCTGGTCAGTACCTCCGGCTTCGAGTTCGTGCGTCCGAACCGTGAGGACACCGACCGTCGGCCGAGGTTCGAGCCGAACTCGCTGCTCAGCTGACTTGGCGCGCTGACTTGCCGTTTGGTACCAAACGGTGAGTTTCAGCTAGCCGCAGCTACCGTTTGCCACCAATCGTGGGTCCTTGGGGTGGTGGCCACTAGCGTGGCCCTGTGCCCAAGACTCCCGCAGCCGAGGTCATCGCCGGGGAGCGCGCGGTTCGGGTGTCGAGCCCGGACCGGGTGATCTACGAGGCGACCGACCGGACCCCCGAGGTCACCAAGCTGATGGTCGCGGAGTACTTCGCCAGCGTCGAGGACGGACTGATGCGGGCCCTGCGCGAGCGACCGACCGCGCTGGAGCGCTGGACCTCGGGTGTCCGCGAGGGCATGCGGCTGGCGACCGGCCCGCAGGACCGGAACGCCGATGCGTTCTACCAGAAGCGGGTGCCCAAGGGCGCTCCGGACTACCTGGAGTCGGTCGAGGTCACCTTTCCGTCCGGCCGCACCGCTGATGAGATCTGCCCGACCGAGATCGCGGTGCCGGTCTGGTGCGCCCACATGGGCACCCTGACCTTTCACCCGTGGCCGGTCCGCCGGGCCGATGTCGACCACCCCGACGAGCTGCGGATCGACCTCGACCCCCAGCCCGGTACGACGTTCGCGGACGCCGTGCGCGTCGCGGGGGTGGCCCGTGAGCTGCTCGACGAGCTGGGGATCGTCGGCTTCCCCAAGACCAGCGGCAACCGGGGCCTCCACATCTACGTGCGGATCGAGCCGCGGTGGGAGTTCACCGACATCCGCCACGCCGCGATCGGGTTCGGCCGCGAGCTGGAGAAGCGCGACGGCGGGGTGACCACGAAGTGGTGGAAGGAGGAGCGTGGGGAGCGGATCTTCGTCGACTACAACCAGAACAACCGTGACCGCACCATCGCGTCGGCGTACTCCCTGCGACCCATCCCCGGGGCGCCGGTGTCCACCCCGATGACCTGGGACGAGCTGGCGGGGGTCACCGACCCGCGGGAGTTCAACCTGTTCACGGTGCCGGACCGGCTGGCCGCGAACGGCGACCCCTGGGCGGCGATCGACGACGTTCACCACGACCTGACCCCACTGCTGGGGCTGTGGGAAGCCTCGGAGGGTGGTGAGCTGCCCTACCCGCCCGACTACCCCAAGATGCCCGGCGAGCCGCCGCGGGTGCAGCCGTCGAAGAAGGTCGAGGCGCACTGGGACGAGCAGGGCAACCGGATCGAGTCCTGAGGGGGGCTCCCCGGAGGGCCACGGACTAGTTGACGAGTTAACTAGTGGTCCGTTCCGGGTAGATCAGGGCCCGCATGATCCATCCGGGCCATCAAATATGCGTAAAACCCCAGGCGGGAGGGCTAGGCGCCGTGCCGAGGTCGGCCGAATAGCCGCCGCTGCGGCTGGTGGGAAGGGCTATTCGGTCCGCCGAGGGGGTCACCAGCGCCTGATCCGGGCTGATGGGGGCGGGATGGTCCATCCGGGCCATCAAATGTGCGTAAAACCCCAGGCCAAGGGCTATGTCGGCGTGCACAGACACGGGGATTCAGTCCGCTCCGGCTGGTGGGAAGGGCTATTCGGTCCTCTGAGGGGGTCACCAGCGCCTGATCCGGGCTGATGGGGGCGGGATGGTCCATCCGGGCCATCAAATGTGCGTAAAACCCCAGGGTCCACGCCTGTGACCTGCGGTTTTCCGAGCCGCAGCGCGACTCAGGGCAGGATGTGGACCGTGAGCGAAGACGCGCGGGTGGCCAGGAATCCGGCTGAGCCCGCCAAGAGCGGCCCCAGCGGGGCCGCCCGCTGGTCCGACTACCTCGACTGGGTGCGATCGGAGATGGTCCGGGGCGTCCTGACGCTCACTCCGGCGGAGCAGCGGACGCCGCGGGTGCCCTCGGGCTGGGCTCCCCTCGAGCTGCTCTCGCACGTGCTGCACATGGAGCAGCGGTGGTTCGTCTGGGGTTTCCTCGGCGAGCCGGTGGCCGAGCCGTGGGGCGACTGGAACGTCGACGAGCCGTGGACGTCCGACGACTCCGACGAGACCCGGCCCCGGGCGCGGTGGCAGCTGCCCGAGGACGTGACCGCCGACCAGCTGGCGGTGCGGCTGGAGGGGATCGGGGAGCGGACCCGCGGCGTCTTGCGCGACTTCGCGCTCGACGCCACCGCCGCCCCCGGAGGTCGTTTCGCCGAGGACCCGCCCACGCTGGAGTGGATCTGCTTCCACGTCCTGGCGGAGTACGCCCGGCACGCCGGCCACCTCGACATCGTGGTCGAGCTCGCCGGCGACGGCGTCACAACCCGCTGACGCCCTCGCCTCCGCCGGCCTGCTCGTCGAAGTTCTCGTGCTCGAGGAGGTGGAGGCAGGGAACGCCGATCTTGCGGCGGGCCTTGGAGGTCCAGTCGAGGTGGAAGAACTCGGCGACCACGTGGGGCCGGGTGAGGATGATGGCCTCCCGCCCGTCGACCTCGGCGACCTTGGTGGCCAGCGCGTCGATCGGGGGCTCGGACACGACCTGGCCCTCGGGGTCGACCGCACCGGCCGCGCGCAGCGCCGCGATCGTGGCGTCGAGGTCTCTGGTGGACCGCTCCTGGCAGTCCTTGCGGACCGCCTCGAGGTCGATCTCGCGCATCGCCATCGCGGGTGAGGCCATCACCTCACCGGCGGCGAGCGATCCCATCGATGCCTCGATCCGGGCGGCGGCGTCCTCCATCGGGAACAGCACGTGGTAGGTCAGGGGCTCGTCGATGCCTTCGTGGAGCGACAGCACCTGGGCGGCGTCGGCGGCGGTGAGGGCCTGCTCCACGAGCAGGACGACGTGGTAGCCCGCAAACGGTTGCGGCTGCGCTTCAGCCATGGCGATCGCCTCCCGGCCCGGCCTCGTGGCCGACACCGAGAATTCTATCCAGTTCGTAGCTCACCGGCTCCTCCAACTGTTCATATCCGCACGACTCCGGGTCACGGTCGGTGCGCCACCGGCGGAACTGCGCGGTGTGCCTGAACCGGCGGCCCTCCATGTGGTCGTAGGCGACCTCCAGGACCAGGTCGGGGCGTAGCGGCGTGAACGACAGGTCCTTCCCGGCGCTCCACCGGCTCTGCGTGCCCGGCACCCGGTCAGGATTGGCGATCGCCCACTCCTCCCATTCGCCCCACGGGTGGTCCTTGAGGTCGACGACGAGCGGTTGCAGCTCCTCGATCAGCTCCGCGCGCCGCTTCTCTGTGAAGCTCGCCGAGACGCCGACGTGCTGCAGCTTGCCCTCGGCGTACAGGCCGAGCAGGAGGCTGCCCAGCAGCGGCCGCTCCGGTGTCGAGGTCTTGTGCTCGCGATAGCCGGCGACGACCACGTCAGCGGTGCGCTCGTGCTTGATCTTCAGCATGGTGCGGGCGTTCTGCTGGTAGGTCGCGGTCAGTGGCTTGGCGACGACTCCGTCCAGGCCGGCGCCCTCGAACTGGTGGAACCAGCCCTCGGCCTGCTCGGTCTCGGTGGTGGTGCGGGTCAGGTAGCAGGGTCCGGTCAGGTCGGCGAGCGCGTCCTCCATGGCGGCGCGGCGCTCGGAGAACGGCCGGTCGACGTACGACGTGTCGCCGAGCGCGAGCAGGTCGAAGGCCACGAAGCACGCCGGTGTCTTCTCCGCCAGCATGTCCACTCGCGACTTGGCGGGGTGGATCCGCTCCTGCAGGACCTCGAACTCGAGCCGGTCCTCGAGGGCGACGAACAGCTCACCGTCCAGCACGCACCGCTCGGGCAGCTGCTCGCGGATCGCGGCCACGACCTCGGGGAAGTAGCGGGTCAGCGGCTTCGTGTTGCGGCTGGTCAGCTCGACCTCGTCGCCGTCGCGGAACACGATGCACCGAAAGCCGTCCCACTTCGGCTCGAAGCTCAGACCGCCGTACTTGTCCGGGTCCGGGATCCCCTTCACCGACTTCGCGAGCATCGGTCGGACGGGTGGCATGACGGGGAGGTCCACGGAGCCCACGCTAGACGCCGAGTCGGCGCATCTGCACGCGCCAGGGACGTCGAGTCGGCGCATCTGCACGCGCCAGGGACGCCGAGTCGGCGCAATCCGCCCTCCCCCGCTGCGTTTGCGCCGACTCGGCTGATGCCCGGATGGGGTGGCGCCGACGTTGCGGTGCGCTTGGGTCCTCCCTGCGTGTCAACGTGCCTGCCTCTAGCCTTTGGGCAAGCATTCCCCGGTTGGTCTGCCGGCAGGGCCCGCCTGACTTTGAATCAGGACAAGCGACGTAGGTTCGACTCCTACCCGGGGAGCGAGAGCGCGGAGGGGGCACGAGCGGGGCGCCGCGCTGCCCAATCCAGATCAGGGAGCCACATCTCGCAGTGACACACTGCCCCAATGGACAACCTGACGGTGATCGTGCTGGCCGCCGGCGGCGGTACCCGCATGAAGTCGAAGACCATGAAGGTGCTGCATCCGGTCTGTGGGCGCAGCATGATCGGGCACGTCCTGGCCGCGGTGCAGGCCATGGAACCGCAGCGGGTGGTGGCGGTGGTCGGCCACCAACGCGAGCAGGTGAGCGCCCACATCCTGCAGCTGATGCCCGACGTGGTGCTGGCGGTGCAGGAGAAGCAGGAGGGCACCGGCCACGCCGTACGCGTCGCGATGGAGAGCGTCGACGCGGGCTCGGGGACGGTGATCGTCGCCGCGGGGGACACGCCGTTGCTGGAGGGGGAGAGCCTGCGGGCCTTCGCCCAGGAACACGAGGCGGCCCAGCGGGCGGTCAGCATCCTGAGCGGGGTGGTGCCCGACCCGTTCGGCTACGGCCGGGTGGTGCGGACGCCGGAGGGCGACGTCGAGGCGATCGTGGAGGAGAAGGACGCCACCGACGAGCAGCGCGAGATCCGCGAGATCAGCAGCGGGATCCTGGCGTTCGACGCCGCCTTCCTGGCCGAGGCGCTGCCCAAGATCGGCAACGACAACGCCAAGGGCGAGTACTACCTGACCGACACCGTCCAGCTCGCCCGCGACGCCGGCCTGACCGTCGGGGCCCACGCCATCGACGACGTACGGCAGACCGAGGGGGCCAACGACCGGGCGCAGCTCGCCGAGCTCGGCCGGGAGCTGAACCGGCGCATCGTCACCCGGTGGATGCACGACGGGGTGAGCGTGATGGACCCCGCCACCACCTGGATCGACGCCGACGTGGCGCTGTCGGAGGACGTCACGATCCTGCCCGGCACGCAGCTCCTCGGCGCCACGGTCGTCGGCGAGGACGCGGTGATCGGCCCCGACACCACACTCAAGGACTGCGAGATCGGCCCCGGCGCCCGGGTCGTGCGCGCCCACGGGGAGCTGGCGGTGATCGGCGAGCGGGCCAGCGTGGGGCCGTTCTCCTACCTGCGTCCCGGCACGCAGCTCGGGGTCGAGGGCAAAATCGGCACCTTCGTCGAGACCAAGAACGCCCAGATCGGCGACCGGGCCAAGGTTCCACACCTCTCCTACGTCGGCGACGCCGAGATCGGGGAGGGCTCCAACATCGGCGCCGGGACGATCTTCGCCAACTACGACGGCGTCCAGAAGCACCGCACGAGGGTGGGCCGGCACGCCAAGACCGGCTCGAACAACACGTTCGTGGCGCCGGTGTCGATCGGGGACGGGGCGGGAACGGGCGGCGGCACCGTCGTACGACGTAACGTGCCGCCGGGCGCGCTGGCTGTCTCCGGCGGACCCCAGCGCAACCTCCCTGGGTGGGCCCAGCGGAGCCGGCCCGGGACCGCCCAGGCGGAGGCCGCGGCGAATGCCCGGTGGGACACGGGTCCAGAAGTTGGGCAGGGGCCCTCGGGTGGGGAAGAATCGTGAGTGCACCGACAGCGCCGTCGGCGGGGCGGCGAGCGAGGAGCCAGACACCGTGACCGGAATGAAGCGGACCACCGAGAAGAACCTCATGGTCTTCAGCGGCCGGGCCCACCCGGAGCTCGCCGAGGAGGTCGCCCGCCTGCTCGGCACCGGCCTGGTGCCCACCTCCGCCTACGAGTTCGCCAACTCCGAGATCTACGTCCGCTATGAGGAGTCCGTCCGCGGCAGCGACGCCTTCGTGATCCAGAGCCACACGGCACCGATCAATGAGTGGATCATGGAGCACCTGATCATGGTCGACGCCCTCAAGCGGGCCTCGGCCAAGCGGATCACCGTGGTCCTGCCGTTCTACGGCTACGCCCGCCAGGACAAGAAGCACCGGGGCCGCGAGCCGATCTCCGCGCGACTCGTCGCCGACCTGTTCAAGACCGCCGGCGCCGATCGGCTGATCGCGGTCGACCTGCACGCCGACCAGATCCAGGGCTTCTTCGACGGCCCGGTCGACCACCTGATGGCGCTGCCGATCATGGCCGACTACGTCCGCGAGAAGTACGGCGACCAGCGCCTCGCCGTCGTCTCACCCGACGCCGGTCGGATCAAGGTCGCCGAGCGCTGGTCGGCGCGTCTCGGTGGGGCACCCCTGGCCTTCATCCACAAGACCCGCGACATCAACCGGCCCAACGAGACGGTCGCCAACCGGGTGGTCGGCAAGGTGGAGGGCCGGATCTGCGTCCTGGTCGACGACATGATCGACACCGGCGGCACGATCGTGAAGGCCGCTGAGGCGATCATGGCGGACGGCGCGGCCGGCGTGATCATCGCCGCCACCCACGCCCTGCTCTCCGATCCCGCCGTGGACCGGCTCAAGAACTGCCCGGCCGCCGAGGTGATCGTCACCAACACGCTTCCGCTCCCACCCGACCGTCACTTCGACAAGCTGACGATGCTCTCGATCGCGCCGCTGATCTCGCGGGCGATCAAGGAGGTCTTCGAGGACGGCTCGGTCACCTCGATGTTCGACGGGCATGCATGATCCGAGACGCGTCAGCGGATCGGATCGTCGGTAGTCGAGCAACGACCACGACCGAGGTCGTGACGGAGTCTGTCGAGACCGGGTGAGATGCCAGTAGACCTCCGCTGAGGCCCTGCGTCCGTGCGGGGGTTTCGAGGCTCGCTTCGCTCGCACCTCAACCTCCGGTGCCTCGCGTCTCAACCTCCGGTGCCACGCACCTCAACCTCCGGTGCCTCGCGTCTCAACCTCCGGTGCCTCGCACCTCAACCTCCGGTGCCCCCGCACCTCAACCACCGGCGCGGGTGAGGCGGAGGTCGTCGAGGCGGTCCTCCCACTGCCGGCGCAGGACGGTGGGTACGTCGCCGGCGAGCGCGTCCTCGAGCGCCGCGACGTCCGAGGCCCCGAGCGGGATGTTCGGGAAGGCGCGGCCGACGAGCTGGGAGTAGGCCTGGCCGCGCGCGGCGGCCACGGCCGGCGCCTCGGCGAGGTAGCGGGCCACGTAGGGGTGGACGAGGGGGACCTGTTCGGGGTCCCAGAAGCCCTCGGATGCGGCCTCGAACATCCGGTTGGAGACGTGCGGGTCCTCGAACATCCGCGCCCAGGCCCGTTCCTTGGCCTCCGGATGGGGGATCGCGGCCAGGGCCCTGGCCGCCCCCAGCTGACCGACGAGCGTTCCGTCGCCCGCGCGTTCGTCGTCGATCTCCTCGGCGGTCAGCGCGCCGAGCGCCGCCAGCCGGCGGATCGCCGACCAGCGCATGGTCGGGTCGAGCTCGATCCCGGTGTGGGTGGCCCGGTCGACCAGCCACTGCTCCAGGAGCACTGCGTCCGGGGTGGTCTGGGCGAGGCTGCGGCTCAGTACCAGGGCAACCTCCGGGTCCGGCTCGGAGGCCAGGCCGCTCTCGCAGGCTGCCGCCAGCTGGGCGACTGCGTCGATGACCTCGTCGGGGCGGAGGTGGCGGGGCACCAGCTTGGTGTGCGTCCACACCAGAACCCACTCCACGATGCCGACGTTCTGCTCGCGAGGTAGATGCCGGGTCACAAGGCCGAGGAACTCCTGGGCGGGAAGCTCTCCGCACCGGACCAGGTCGAAGGCGGCGCTCCACAGGACCGCGCGGGTGTCGTCGTCGGGGATCGAGACGAGGTCGCGGCCCACTGCCTCCCACGACCGGTCGTCGAGCCGGATCCGGGCGAACGTCTCGCCGCCGCTGTTGGGTACCACGACCTCCGCGGCGCCGAGCCGGACCGGGTCGTCACCGAGGTCGAGGAATCGGCTTTCGACGGGCGCCATCGACCCGTCGTACGCCGTCACCCGGACCCGGTGCGGCCGGCTGCCCTCGCGGGTGAGCACCGGCCCGTCGGCGTCGCGAGCGACCCGCAGCGTGTCGAAACCGGTGGTGCGCAGCCACGCCTCAGCCCATCCCCGCACGTCGCGGGCGGTGACCGCGTCGAGGGCGTCGAGGAAGTCCGCCAGGGTGGCGTTGCCGAACCGGTGCCGGGTCAGGTACGCGTTGACGCCGGCCAGGAAGGCGTCGTCGCCCAGCCAGGTGACCAGCTGGCGGAGTGCGGCATTGCCCTTGGCGTAGGAGATCTGGTCGAAGTTCCCCGCCGCGAGGTCCACGTCGGGCACGTCCTCTGCCACGGCGGCGACGGGATGGGTGGAGCGCCTCTCGTCGGCCTCGTAGCCGCGTACCTTCCGGCTCACGGTGAAGTCGACGAAGTTGCCCTCGATGCCGGCGGCCCGCTCGGCCACCCGGAAGCCCATGTAGTCGGCGAACGACTCCTGCAGCCAGGTGTCCTCCCACCAGCGCATCGTGACCAGGTCGCCGAACCACATGTGCGCCATCTCGTGGGCGATGACGGTCGCCCGACGGCGGCGCTCGCCGGCGGTGACCCGACCGATCGGCAGGTACTCGTCGCGGTAGGTCACGCAGCCGGGCGTCTCCAGCGCGCCCCAGTTCTGCCCGGGCACGAACGCCTGGTCGTAGGAGTCGAAGGCGTACGGCTCGTCGAACATCCGCGAGTACAGGTCGAAGCACTGCTCGGTGATCCGCACGAGCTCCTCGGCGTCCCGGTCAAGCTCGCCGCCGAGGGAAGCGCGCGCATGCCAGCCGAACGGCACCGTCCGGCCGTCGGGCCCCCGGTGCTCCCACCTCACCGACTGCCACGGACCGGCGCAGACCACGAACATCGCGGTGGGGATCGGCGGCGTCCGGTCGAAGTGCCAGGCACCGCCGTCGGCGGCGTTCGCCCGGGCGTTCGCGAGCACCGTCCAGCCCTCCGGTGCCGTGACGTGCAGGGTGACCGGCGCCTTCAGGTCGTTCTGGTCGAAGCACGGGAAGACCCGCTGGGCGATGTCCATGCCGACGTACGCC
>DASSJR010000208.1:0-20710 GCA_035691135.1 Nocardioides sp.
GCGTGCCAGATCGCCTCGACCTTGCGCTCGGTCGCGAGCAGGTCCTGCTCGTCGGGGACGTAGCGCATGATCTCGCTGTTGCCGAGGTAGATCAGCTGCAGCATCGCGGGGATCACCCCGCGGGTGCGCCAGATGACGAGCGCGTAGAACTTCATCTGGAACAGTGCCTTGGCCTCGTAGCGCTCCGTGGGGCTCCTGCCGCTCTTGTAGTCCACAACTCGAATCCGACCGTCCGGGGCGATGTCGAGACGGTCCACGAACCCGCGGAGCAGCAGCCGGGAGTCGAGCAGGGTCTCGACGTAGAGCTCGCGCTCGGCGGGCTCGAGCTGGCGTGGATCCTCCAGGGTGAAGTAGCGGTCGAGGACCTCGCGGCAGGTCACCAACCAGCTGTCGACGTCAGTGCCCTCCTCGCCGGCCGGGACGAACATCTCGGCGATCTCCGGTTCGTCGGCCAGCAGCGCCTGCCAGGTCGGAACCAGCAGGGAGCGCGCCTGGTCGGGAGTGCGATCGACGGCCGGCAGGTCGTAGAGGTCCTCCAGCACCTTGTGGACCAGGCTGCCACGCACGGCGTCGGGCGAGGACGGCTCGGGCAGCCGGTCGATCGTGCGGAACCGGTAGAGCAGTGGGCAGGCCATGAAGTCACCGGCCCGGCTCGGGGAGAGAGCACCCAGCACCTCCACGCCGTCGACCGCGGTCGACACGCGGTCGGCCGGGGAGCCGGACTGGTCGATGCTCATGCTTCGACCCTAGGCGACCCCGCCGACAGCGCCGGAAAGACACATGGCTGCGTCGGATAATGTCGCAATGTGCCCGACCAACCAGTGCGCCGACCTCCCGGCACGATCCGGATCGGGTCGGTCGCGGGCAGCGACGTACTGGTCTCGAGCTCGTGGTTCCTGGTTGCCGGCCTGGTCGCGGTCCTCGTGGCACCGCGGGTCGACCAGGTGCAGCCCGGACTCGGGGCGTGGAAGTACGTCGCCGGGCTGGCGTTCGCGGTCATCCTCTACATGTCGGTGCTGCTGCACGAGGCGTCGCACGCCCTGATGGCCCGAAGGTACGGCTTCCCGGTCAGCTCGATCACCCTCCACTTCCTCGGCGGCATGACCGCCATCGAGGGGGAGGCCAACCGGCCGCGGCAGGAGTTCATGATCGCCGTCGTCGGCCCCCTGACCTCGATCGCGGTCGGCGTGGCCGCGGTCGGGATGTGGTTCGTCACCCCTGACGGGCTTCTCAGGATGGCGGTGGAGGGGCTGGCCGGCGCCAACCTGCTGGTCGGGGTGCTCAACCTGGTCCCGGGGCTGCCGCTCGATGGCGGACGCGTCCTCAAGTCCGTGGTCTGGGGAGCCACCGGCAACGTGCACCGCGGCACCATCGTCGCGGGGTGGGGCGGCCGGCTCACCGCCGCCGCGGTCCTGTGCTGGCCGATCTTCCAGGAGAGTGTCCTGGGCCGACCGCCCGACGTCATCGACTTCATCCTGGCACTCGTCATCGCGCTGTTCCTGTGGTCGGGCGCGACCTCGGCCATGGCCTCGGCCCGGCTTCGGCGTCGCCTGCCGGGCCTGGTCGCCCGCGAGCTCGCCCGGCGCACCCTGACCGTCCCGGACGACCTGCCCCTCGGCGAGGCGGTGCGCCGCGCCCAGGAGGCCGAGGCGGGCAGCATCGTCACCGTCACCAGTGGTGGCCGGCCCACCGGCGTCGTCAACGAAGCCGCTCTCCTGGCCACGCCCGAGGACCGGCGGCCGTGGGTGGCCGTGTCAACGGTGGCGCGGACCCTCGACGAGGGCCTCAGCCTCCCCGTCGGCATCGGGGGCGAGGAGCTGATCCTGGCGATCAGCCGCAACCCCGCCACCGAGTACCTCCTCCTCGACGAGGACGGCTCCATCTACGGCGTCCTGACCACCGCCGACGTCGACCGCGCATTCCGGGAGACCCGTCAGTAGGGTTCCCGTCATGGGCTCGACGGACTCGGCGGACGGCGACGACGTCGCACCCGAAGCCTGGTCGGGCGTCCACCGCGGTCCGCTCCGGGCCGGGGAGTGGGTGCGGCTGACCGACAGCAAGGGACGCCGGCACAACATCTGCCTCGAGCCCGGCAAGCGCTTCTTCTCCAACCGCGGCCACTTCGACCATGACCAGCTGATCGGGCGTGAGGAGGGGTTCACGGTTGCCTCGTCGGCGGGTGGCGAATACCTCGTGTTCCGTCCGCTGCTCTCGGAGTTCGTGGTCTCCATGCCCCGCGGCGCCGCCGTGGTCTATCCCAAGGACGCGGCCCAGATCGTCGCGATGGCCGACATCTTCCCCGGGGCGCACGTCGTGGAGGCGGGAGTCGGGTCGGGCGCCCTCACCTGCTCCCTGCTCCGGGCGGTGGGGCCGCACGGCCGGGTGTCGTCGTACGAGCGTCGCGAGGAGTTCGCCGACGTGGCCCGGCAGAACGTCGACCAGTTCTTCTCGGCCCCGGACGGCCGTAGCCACCCGGCGTGGCACCTCACGATCGGCGACCTGGCCGAGGAGCTGCCCCACCTGACCGGGCCGGTCGACCGGGTCATCCTCGACATGCTGGCGCCCTGGGACTGCCTCGAGGCCGCGGCCGGCGCGTTGCGGCCAGGGGGGATCGTCTGCGCCTACGTCGCCACGACGACCCAGCTCTCGCGCTTCGTCGAGACGACGCGCGCGCACGGCGGCTTCACCGAGCCCGCGGTCTGGGAGTCGCTGGTGCGGGACTGGCACGTCGAGGGTCTCGCGGTGCGCCCGGGGCACAAGATGATCGGTCACACCGCGTTCCTGGTGACGGCCCGGCGGATGGCGCCGGGGGAGCGGCCGCCGCTGAAGAAGCGCCGCCCCGCGCCCGGTGCCTACGGGCCCGACTACACCGGTCCCCGGCCACCCGACCTGCCCCCGCAGGTGCTGGAGGAGGAGTTCGACTCCCAGGCGACCTAGGCTGAATTGTGACCAACACCTGCCGAAGTGCGCTTCCCTCGCCACGTCGGAGCGGTAATGTCTCGAACGTCAGGAGGTGACATCCATGTCGGCATCGGAAGGATCATCGGGCCGCTCGCGAGACGAGCTGGTGACTCAGGTGCGCTTCCTCGAGGCCGAGGTGACCGACCTGCGACGCAGGCTGGGCGATGCGCCCGGCCACTCGCGTGGCCTGGAGCTGCGACTGGCTGACACCCAGCGGTCGCTCGCGGCCGTGACCTCTCAGAACGAACGCCTCGCCGAGACGCTCCGCGAGGCGCGCGACCAGATCATGAAGCTCAAGGAGGAGGTCGACCGGCTCGCCCAGCCGCCGGCCGGCTTCGGCACGTTCCTGACCCGCAACGAGGACGACTCCATCGACGTCTTCACCGGCGGCCGCAAGCTGCGCGTCAACGTCAGCCCGGGCGTCGACCTCGACGAGCTTGTCCGGGGCCAGGAGGTCATGCTCAACGAGGCGCTCAACGTCGTCGCGGCTCTCGACTTCGAGGAAGTCGGCGAGGTCGTGATGTTCAAGGAGATGCTCGAAGACGGCGAGCGGGTGCTCGTCATCGCCAACGCCGACGAGGAGCGCGTCGTACGCCTCGCCGAGCCGCTGCGCGCACTCACGCTCCGTGCCGGCGACTCGCTGCTGCTCGACTCCCGCGCCGGCTACGTCTACGAGAAGGTGCCCAAGTCCGAGGTCGAGGAGCTCGTCCTCGAGGAGGTCCCCGACATCGAGTACGGGTCGATCGGCGGCCTGGTCAACCAGATCGACCAGATCCGCGACGCGGTCGAGCTGCCCTACCTCTACCCCGATCTGTTCAAGGAGCACCAGCTCAAGCCGCCCAAGGGCGTCCTGCTCTACGGCCCGCCGGGCTGCGGCAAGACGCTGATCGCCAAGGCGGTGGCCAACTCGCTGGCCAAGAAGGTCGCGGCCAAGACCGGCCAGGAGGGGAAGTCCTACTTCCTCAACATCAAGGGCCCAGAGCTGCTCAACAAGTACGTCGGCGAGACCGAACGGCACATCCGGCTGGTCTTCCAGCGGGCCCGCGAAAAGGCCAGCGGCGGCACCCCGGTCATCGTGTTCTTCGACGAGATGGACTCCCTGTTCCGCACCCGTGGCTCGGGTGTCTCCTCCGACGTCGAGAACACCATCGTTCCTCAGCTGCTGAGCGAGATCGACGGCGTCGAGCTGCTCGAGAACGTCCTGGTCATCGGTGCCTCCAACCGTGAGGACATGATCGACCCCGCGATCCTGCGGCCCGGGCGCCTCGACGTGAAGATCAAGATCGAGCGCCCCGACGCGGAGTCGGCCCGCGACATCTTCAGCAAGTACCTCACCTCCGACCTGCCGCTCCACGACGACGACCTCGCCGAGTTCGGCGACGACCGCGACGCCTGCGTGGCCGGGATGATCCAGGCCGCGGTGGAGCGGATGTACACCGAGACCGAGGACAACCGCTTCCTCGAGGTCACCTACGCCAACGGTGACAAGGAGATCCTGTACTTCAAGGACTTCAACTCCGGCGCGATGATCCAGAACATCGTCGACCGGGCCAAGAAGATGGCGATCAAGGACCTCCTGGAGCACGAGCAGAAGGGCCTGCGGATCTCCCACCTGCTCCAGGCCTGCGTCGACGAGTTCAAGGAGAACGAGGACCTGCCCAACACCACCAACCCCGACGACTGGGCGCGCATCTCCGGCAAGAAGGGCGAGCGGATCGTCTTCATCCGGACGCTCATCACCGGCAAGGGCGGCACCGAGCCCGGGCGCTCGATCGACACGGTGTCCAACACCGGCCAGTACCTCTGAGGGAGGCTCACGTGGTGAAGACCCTCCTGCTGATCGCGGTGATCCTCGCCGTGGTCGTCGCCGTGGGGCTCGGCGCGCTGTATCTCGCTACGCGTCGCCGGCCCTGACGGCGCGGCCGAGGTAGCCGTAGGTCCACGGGCGCGCGAGCCGGGGACCGGGCTGGTACTCCGCCCGGAGCTCGGTGACCTCGAGGCCAGCGGCATCGACCAGCCCGGGAACGTCGCGGCTGAGGTGACAGCCGGCGAAGACCCGCCGCTGCACCGGGTCGAGCCGGCGCTGCCACCGCGCCACTCCTTCGTCGGGTGCGAGCCCGTGCTCGAGGAAGTGAAGCGACGCCCCCGGCTTGAGTACCCGTCGTACCTCGGAAAGGGCCAGCGCGGGGTCGGCGATGCTGCACAGGCTGAACGTCACCAGGGCGGAGTCGAAGGAGGCGTCCTCCTCGGCGAGATGCTGACCGTCCAGCCCGCTCCGCTCGACACGAACGTCGGTGCGGGCGCGGCGCTCGGCCGACAGCCTCCAGCCGACGTCGGAAGGCTCGACCGCGGCCACCGAGGACACCTCGGCGGGGTAGGACCGGAGGTTGAGCCCGCTGCCGAAGCCGATCTCGAGGATCCGGCCGTGCAGGCCCCGGCAGGTCTCCTCCCGCAGCTCCCCGATCTCCTGGCTCCGGAGCGCGACGTCGGTCAGGTGCGGTACCACTCGCTCGCTCCACCAGGCCACGGCGATCAGTCCTTTCCTTCGAGGTCAGTAGGAGTGCGGCACGTCCATGACCGCGCGGATCCTGGCTTCGTCGAACTCCTCGCCGAGCCAGTCGAACAGGGGCTTGAGGGCCTGCGGATTGTCGACGTAGTCGTCGTAGTGGACCCGGAACGCCGCGTCACCGAGATCTTCCGCGACCGCCAGGATGCGCTGTTCGCGGGCCGCGAGACGGGCCACGGCGTCCGGGACCTCGGCCCACCACTTGCTCCTCGAAACCGCTGCCAGGTCCCGGGTGTTGACCACGAACCGAGCATCGGGGAACACGAGCCGGAGCCAGTCGACGAAGTCCGCGACATGTTCGTCGCCCCAGCGAATCTCCTTGAACCCCGTGACCCGCGTTCCGCGCTCGGGCCGCAGCAGGGTGTCGAGGGCGAGGCGGCGGGCGCCGGCGAGCGACCTGTTCACCGGGAAGTTGTCCATGCCGTAGAAGGGGTGGGTGGTGGCGTCGCCGCCGACCGGGCGGTTCTGGCGCCGCTGGGCTCGCCGCTGCAACCCCCGCTGCTTCACGGCCCGGACGTGGAACCTGTGGAGGTGCTGGAGCACCTGACGGTTCTCGCCCCGGATCAAGTATCCGGGGATCGAGTTGAGCACCCCCTGCAAGAGGGTGGAGCCGGAACGGCCGTAGGTCATCACGAAGAGGTAGCCGAGGTCGTCACGAGACTCGCGGCGGCGCAGCCGTCGCCGAAGGCGGGCGTTCTCGTCCTGGGCCTGGGCCAGCTGCCGACGGGAACGTGCCCCGGGGACGAGGCGCGAGAGGCGGCTGCGCACGCCTCTGGCCTTCCGGTCCTCGATGATGGTGGGCCTCCTCGTGGTCGGCGACATTCAAGCACGAGGGAGCCGACGCGCCGGACGCACGGCTCCGGGTACCGAGGCAACGCGTAGGCTGATTTTCATGAGTGTGCGTCGGGTCATGGGCACCGAGGTCGAGTACGGCATCTCGGTCCAGGGCCAGCCCACGGCCAACCCGATGGTGGCCTCGTCGCAGGTGGTCAACGCCTACGCCTCCGCCACCGTGCGTGCCCGCCGCGCACGATGGGACTTCGAGGAGGAGTCGCCGCTGCGGGACGCCCGGGGCTTCGACATGTCGCGCCAGGTCGCGGACCCCTCACAGCTGACCGACGAGGACATGGGTCTCGCCAACGTCATCCTGACCAACGGAGCCCGGCTCTACGTCGACCACGCCCACCCGGAGTACTCCACCCCCGAGGTGACCACCCCGCTGGACATCGTCCGGTGGGACAAGGCGGGAGAGCAGGTGATGCTGGATGCCTCGCGCCGGGCCAGCCAGCTGCCCGGCGGGGCGCCGATCGTGCTCTACAAGAACAACACCGACAACAAGGGGGCGTCCTACGGCGCCCACGAGAACTACCTGATGCGCCGATCCACCCCGTTCGGCGACATCGTCCGGCACCTGACGCCGTTCTTCGTGAGCCGGCAGGTGGTCTGCGGCGCCGGCCGGGTCGGGATCGGACAGGACGGCCGTGACGACGGCTTCCAGATCAGCCAGCGCGCCGACTACTTCGAGGTCGAGGTCGGGCTGGAGACCACGCTCAAGCGGCCCATCATCAACACCCGCGACGAGCCGCACGCCGATCCGGAGAAGTACCGCCGTCTCCACGTGATCCTCGGAGACGCCAACCTGGCCGAGGTGTCGACCTACCTCAAGCTCGGCACCACGGCGCTTGTCCTGTCGATGATCGAGGACCGGTTCCTCAGCCAGGAGTTCACGGTCGAGGGTTCCGTGTCGGCCCTGCGGTCTGTCTCCCACGACCCGACGCTGCAGCAGAGGATCACCCTCACCGACGGCCGCAAGCTCACCGCCGTACAGCTGCAGATGGAGTACCTCGACCTGGCCAAGAAGTACGTCGAGGACCGCTTCGGCTCCGACGCCGACGCCCAGACGGTCGACGTGCTGCGGCGCTGGGAGTCGGTCCTGGACCGCCTCGAGCGCGACCCGATGCTGTGCGCGACCGAGCTCGACTGGGTGGCCAAGCTCAAGCTGCTGGAGCAGTACCGCGACCGGGACGGCCTCGGCTGGGACGACGCGAAGCTCCAGCTGATCGACTACCAGTACTCCGACATCCGTCCGGAGAAGGGGCTCTACCACCGCCTGGTCGGGATGGGCCGGATCGAGCGGCTGCTCGACGACGAGCGGGTCGAGGCCGCCATGCACGACCCTCCCGAGGACACCCGCGCCTACTTCCGCGGCCGTTGCCTCGAGAAGTACGCCGACCACGTCGCGGCCGCCTCCTGGGACTCCGTGATCTTCGACCTGCCGGGCCGGGAGTCGCTGCAGCGGGTACCGACCATCGACCCGCTCCGGGGCAGCCGCGCCCACGTCGGCGAGCTGCTGGACCGCTGCGAGACCGCCGAGGCGCTCTTCGCTGCGCTGACTCGCTGAGGACTTTTCTGGCGCCGTCGTCCTCCTCGGAACCAGGGAGTGGATAGGGTCGTCACATGGCACAGGAGCGGAAGCAACCGCGGAAGTCGACGGAGAACGAGGAAGCGACCGAGGTCGCGCCCGAGACCGACGTGTCGGAGCGAAAGGAAGCGCTCGACGACGACGTGGACGCGATCCTCGACGAGATCGACGATGTGCTCGAGACCAACGCCGAAGACTTCGTGAAGTCCTTCATCCAGAAGGGCGGGGAGTAGACAAGGATGTCTGACCCCCGTCTGCCCGCGGCGTACCTGGTGCCGGGCTCGTCGTCGTTCAGCGACTTCCTGTCCGCCCAGTCGCCCGACCTCCTCCCGTCGCACCGGGCCGTGCCCCAGGGACACGCAGGCGACCTCGCCCCGCACGGCACGACGATCGTCGCGGCCACCTACCCCGGCGGGGTGGTGATGGCCGGTGACCGCCGCGCGACGATGGGCAACATCATCGCCCAGCGCGACATCGAAAAGGTCTTCCCCGCCGACGAGTTCTCGGCCGTCGGCATCGCCGGGTCGGCCGGCCTCGCCGTCGAGGTGGTGCGGCTGTTCCAGACCGAGCTGGAGCACTACGAGAAGATCGAGGGCACGACGCTGTCCACCGACGGCAAGGCCAACCGGCTGGCCGCACTGATCCGCTCCAACCTCGGCATGGCCATGCAGGGCCTCGCCGTCGTACCCCTGTTCGCCGGCTACGACCTCACCGTCGACCAGGGCCGCATCTTCAGCTACGACGTGACCGGCGGGCGCTACGAGGAGACGGCCTTCCACGCCGTGGGATCCGGCTCCCTGTTCGCCCGTGGTTCGCTGAAGAAGCTCTACCGCGAGGACCTCGACGAGGAGGGCTGCGTGACCGCCGTCATCCAGGCGCTCTACGACGCCGCCGACGACGACTCCGCCACCGGTGGGCCCGACCTGACCCGCCGGATCTTCCCGGTGGTCCAGGTGATCACCGCCGACGGCGGGCGACGGATGCCCGACGCCGACGTGGCCGAGATCGCCGACCGGATGATCGCGGGCCGGATGAACCGGCCCGACGGCCCGGCCGCGTCCCTGACCTGAGAAAGGCCGACTCCCCATGAGCATGCCGTTCTACGTCTCGCCCGAGCAGCTGATGAAGGACCGGGCGGACTTCGCGCGCAAGGGCATCGCCCGCGGCCGATCGGTGGTGGCGGTCCAGTACGCCGACGGCGTCCTGTTCGTCTCCGAGAACCCCTCGCAGGCCCTGCACAAGGTCTCGGAGATCTACGACCGGATCGCCTTCGCCGCGGTCGGGCGCTACAACGAGTTCGAGAACCTGCGGATCGCCGGTGTCCGCCTGGCCGACATGCGCGGCTACGCCTACGACCGCCGCGACGTCACCGGGCGCGGTCTGGCCAACGCCTACGCCCAGACCCTCGGCACGATCTTCTCCAGCGGAGGCGAGAAGCCCTACGAGGTGGAGATCTTCGTGGCCGAGATCGGTGACGCGGCCGCCGAGGACCAGCTCTACCGGCTGACCTACGACGGGCAGGTGGCCGACGAGCACGGGTACGCCGTGATGGGTGGTGCCGCCGACGTCGTGGCCGAGCACCTGGCGGACCACTACGCCGAGGGCGCCTCCCTCGCCGAGGCGCTGCGCGTTGCCGTGGCCGCCCTGGGCCACTCCGACAACGACAAGGGCAACCCCGGCGACCGGGTGGTCCCCGTGGACCACCTCGAGGTCGCCGTGCTCGACCGCACCCGGATCCAGCCACGCAAGTTCAGCCGGCTCCGCCCGGCGCGGCTGAGGGAACTGCTCGGGGACCGAGGACCCGAGACACCGGGTGCGCCGAGCGACGAGGACAGCCGCCCGGATGCCGCACCGACTCCTTCGGCCACCGACGACCCGGCGGACCCGACCGACCAGGTGAGCGGCGGCGTACCTCCGCTGGAGGACCCCACCACCGGCGAGCCGCCGATCGCGCCGCCCCCGCCGGATCCCCCCAGCCCAGCGTCCTGAGGGGTCAGACCCCCCGTCTCGCGGGGAGCAGCGCGAGGGCAGCGTCAACCAGACCAACCCGGGGCAGCGAGGACACCTCGCTGAGCGGGATCCACCGGGCCTCGTCGGTGGTTCCGTCCACCTCGTGGCGCAGCTCGCCGCCGACGATCCGGGCGTCGTAGATGACGCGCACCGACTTCAGCGGCCGCCCGGGCGGTTCGATGCGGTCCTGGGCCGGGATGACATGGGTGTCCACCCCGAGGACCTGCAGCAGCTCGACGTCGTAGCCGGTCTCCTCCCGAAGCTCGCGAATGGCGCCCTCGACCGGCGTTTCGTGCAGCTCCACGCCGCCACCCGGCATCGTCCACTGGGGCTCGGCAGGTTCGTTCCAGCTCGCCAGCAGCACCCGTTCCTGGTCGTCCACGATCAATGCGTAGGCAGCAAGACGGGTGTCGTACTCACAAGAGTCCACGGTCGGTGAGGCTACTCGGGCCCGCGCTCCCGGGCGTGTCGGCGTAACCGCGCCCGACCAGTTCCGTTGGACCAGACAGGGGAGGGACGACCGACAAAGGAGTCGTCGCACATGCTGTTGTCACGCCCGCTGTCCACGCTGGTCGCCGCGCTCGTTCTTGGCCTGCCACTGGCCGCCGTACCCGCCTCGGATGCCACCGACGGCGACCTCACCGGAGCCAGGTACGTCGAGCTCGAGGCGCCCCAACCTGATTGGTACACGCCCGCCTTGCATGACCGGGTGATGGCCGCTGCTGCCCGCGGGGAGGGCGTGCCGATCCCGGAGGGCGTCGACTTCGACACCTCGGGCCTGGCCTTCACCGGCATCCGGCCCGGGGCGTGGATCATCGCTCCCTCGGGCTGCACGACCAACTTCGTCTTCGGCTCCAGGAGCGACTACTACATCGGGACCGCCGGCCACTGCGCGAACGTCGGCGACGAGGTCACCCTGATCGCCGCGCCGGGTGTCCTGATGAACATCGGGAAGACCGTGAAGAGCGTCAACAGGGGAATTGGCAACGACTTCGCGCTGATCGACGTGCGGCCCTCCATGGAGCAGTACGTCAACCCGTCGATGACCTACTTCGGCGGACCCACCGGCGCCGGCAGCCCCCAGCCCAACGATGTCGTGGAGCACGCGGGCCACGGCCTCGTGATCGGGACGGGTGGCACGCCCCGCGCCGGCGTCGTGGTCTACCGCGGCAACGGCGACGGCGGCGACGCCTTCGCCTGGACCGGTGCCGCCAGCCCGGGTGACTCCGGCTCGGCGGTCCGTCTCGCCAACGGCCAGGCCGCCGGTGACCTCACGCACCTCGTGGTGGGCGGGCCCTACGTCCCCGGAAACGTCGCCGGCACCACCATCGCGCGGATGCTCACGATCGCCGGCAAGCCGCTCGCCACCGCTCCCGACGTACCCGACCCCACCTCCTGACCCGCGGGACGGCACCGGGTGATTGCCGTTTGGTACCAAACGGAGATATTTGTGCCGTCGAACCTGCCGTTTTTCCCCAATCGTGGGGCGAAATCGGCCACGACCCGTCCACCGCGTGGAGGGATCGCAGCGTTGTCCACAGTGTCTACGACGGGCTGAGCACCAGGGCGGGGAACCCGCGATCGTCTTCGGCATGACCGATGACTGGGAGTGCAGGCCCGGCGACCACCTCGCGCCGCTGCGCGGCAACATCCGGGCCAATGGATTCCGAAGAGTGAGCCATGGCCTCTACCTACCGACTACGCCGAACGGGGACGCGAAGCACGAACACCGCCGGGACCTGACTGCCTGGCTACTCGTGCTGCCGCCGGACGCCGTCTTCACCCACCTCACCGCAGCGGATCTGTGCGGTTGGGCGTTACCGAGGCTCCCTCGGTTTGTGCCGGTGTTCGCCGCCACCGCGCTCGGAGGAAACATTCCGCGGCGTGCGGGATTGATCTGCTCACGTCTCGCCCGCGACCACCCGACCGGGAAAGTCGACGGGCTTCCTGTGGACAGTCCTTACGAGATCCTGCTCCGTGCCGCGCGGGATCTCGCCCTGATCGACGTGGTGGTCATGCTCGACTCCGCCCTGCGGCTGGGGCATGTCACACCCGACCTGTTGGAGCGATACGCCCACTCCGGACGGCCCGGGTCGCGACGCCTCAGACACGCTACTGCCCTGAGCGATGCACGATCGGAATCGGCTTGGGAGACGTTGCTTCGGCTCTTCCATCACGCCATGGACATCGACGTCGAGCCCAAATACTCGGTCTATGACGACACTGGCCGGTTCGCTGCGCGGGTGGATCTGTGGGTCAAGGGCACGCCGTACATGCACGAGTACGACGGAGATGAGCACGAGAGGGCACCCCGCCGCAGGGCGGACCTTCGGCGTGCCCGACGGCTGCTGGATGCGGGCGCCGAACGGCGCGGGTACGTGGCGGACGACCTGCTGAACCATCCGAGGGCGATGCTGCAGGAGATGGACCGAGAGCTCGGCCGGCCGCATCGACCGGCGCGGCTCAGGCGGTGGTATGCCTGGCTGGGCGAGTCGTCGTACTCCGTCGCGGGCCGTCGGCGTCTGCAGAACCGCTGGTTGAAGGTCAACGGCCAGGCCAGCGATTGGGGGCAAACGGCATGACCAGGCGGTGAAATGTCGCCGTTTGGTACCAAACAGCAGAGCTCCGAGCAACAGATCGCGCCACCAATCACCCACGGTGCGCCTAGGCTGGCCCTCGTGGACCGGCGGATCTTCGGCATCGAGAACGAGTACGGCGTCACGTGCACGTTCCGCGGACAGCGCCGTCTGAGCCCCGACGAGGTGGCGCGCTACCTGTTCCGGAAGGTGGTCAGCTGGGGGCGCAGCAGCAACGTGTTCCTGCGCAACGGAGCCCGGCTCTACCTCGACGTGGGCAGCCATCCCGAGTACGCCACCCCCGAGTGCGACGACGTCACCGAGCTCGTGGCCCACGACAAGGCGGGCGAGCGGGTCCTCGAGGGGCTGTTGCTCGACGCCGAGCAGCGCCTCCACGACGAGGGCATCGCCGGCGAGATCTACCTGTTCAAGAACAACACCGACTCCGCAGGCAACTCCTATGGCTGCCACGAGAACTATCTCGTCGGCCGGTCCGGTGAGTTCACCCGTCTCGCCGACGTGCTCATTCCTTTCCTGGTGACCCGGCAGATCGTCGTGGGCGCCGGCAAGATCACCCAGACCCCGCGAGGGGCGACCTACAGCGTCTCCCAGCGTGCCGAGCACATCTGGGAGGGCGTCTCGAGCGCCACGACCCGCAGCCGGCCGATCATCAACACCCGCGACGAGCCCCACGCCGACGCCGAGAAGTACCGCCGCCTCCACGTGATCGTGGGCGACTCGAACATGAGCGAGACGACGACCCTGCTCAAGGTGGCCAGCTGCGACCTGGTCCTCCGGATGATCGAGGAAGGGGTCGTCATGCGCGACCTCACCATGGAGAACCCGATCCGGGCGATCCGCGAGATCTCCCACGACGTGACGGGCCGGCGCAAGGTACGCCTGGCCAACGGCCGCGAGGCCAGTGCGCTCGACATCCAGCACGAGTACCTCTCCAAGGCCCGCGACTTCGTCGACCGCCGCCAGATCTCCACCCCCGTGATCGAGCAGACCCTCGACCTGTGGGAGCGAGGCCTGAAGGCCGTCGAGTCCGACGACCTCGGCCTGGTCGACCGCGAGATCGACTGGGTGATCAAGTGGAAGCTGATCGACCGCTACCGCGTCAAGCACGGCCTGCCGCTGGGCCATCCGCGGATCGCGCAGCTCGACCTCGCCTACCACGACATCCACCGCGGCCGCGGGCTCTACTACCTACTGGAGAAGCGGGGCGCGGTCGCCAGGGTCACCAGCGACCTCAAGGTGTTCCAGGCCAAGTCGATCCCGCCCCAGACCACCCGCGCCCGGCTGCGCGGCGAGTTCATCCGCAAGGCCCAGGAGCGGAGACGCGACTTCACGGTCGACTGGGTGCACCTCAAGCTCAACGACCAGGCCCAGCGCACGGTCCTGTGCAAGGACCCCTTCAGGGCGTACGACGAGCGGGTGCAGCGCCTCATCGACGGCATGTGAGGGTCGGCCGGATAGGGTGTCGGCGCTGTCCCGCGACCCCCTGAAGGTGTTGATGCAACCCGTGTTCCGACGTACCCGTCGTGTCCTCCCGTTCCTGCTGCTCACCACCCTCGGACTGGGGCTGGCGTCCTGCGGTGACGACGAGGGTTCGTCCACCGCAAGCTCCGCCGCCTTCGACAAGGTGTCCGTCACCGGCGAGGTCGGCAAGTCGATCGACGTGGAGTTCGACTCACAGGTCTCTGTGGACGAGATCTCCACCAAGGTCCTCACCGAGGGCGACGGTCCGGAGGTGGCCGAGGGCGACCAGGTGACGACCCAGCTGTATCTCGGCGACGGGTTCACGAAGGAGGAGGCGCTCAACACCTACGACTCAGGATCCGCCCAACGGCTCACCCTGGACGAGAACCAGCTCAGCGAGGTGTTCCTGAAGGCCCTCTCCGGCCACACGATCGGATCCCGGGTCGCCGTGCTCGCTCCGGCCAGCAAGGCGTTCGGCGAGACCGGCAACCCCCAGCTCGGCATCGGCAACAAGGACACGATCCTGGTGGTGGCCGACCTGATCAAGATCTACGAGCCGCCGGAGGCCACCGACGTCCCGGCGTCGAAGATGCCCAAGCTGGTCATCAAGAAGGGTGACCCGGTCGGCTTCGACTTCAGCGGTCTGCCCAAGCCCAAGCCCAGCGACGACCTCAAGCGCACCGTCCTCGAGAAGGGTGACGGTGAGACGGTCACACAGGACATGACCATCACCGCCGACTACCTCGGTCAGGTCTACAAGGGGAAGAAGCCGTTCGACGAGAGCTACTCCAAGCAGCCCGCGGAGTTCGCCCTGAACCAGGTCGTCGAGGGCTGGACCATCGGCCTGTCCGGGATGAAGGTCGGCAGCCGCGTGCTGCTCGCCATCCCGCCCGATCTCGGGTACGGCGCGCAGGAGCAGCCGAACATCCCGGCGAACAGCACCCTCTACTTCGTGGTCGACATCGTCTCGGCCAAGTGACCGGCTGACGGGGTGATGACGCCATGAGCGCGCCTAAGACCGAGCGGCTGCTCAACCTGCTGATCATGCTGCTGGTGCAGCGACACTTCGTGCCCAAAGGCCGGATCAGGTCGATCCTGTATCCCGACTCCTCCGACGAGGCGTTCGAGAAGATGTTCGAGCGCGACAAGGACGACCTGCGCAGCATCGGGGTGCCGATCGAGGTCGGGCAGATGGACGCCTACTTCGACGACGAGCCGGGCTACCGGGTGCGTCCCGACGAGTTCCAGCTGCCCAGGATCGAGCTGGCCGCCGACGAGGCTGCGGTGATCGGCCTCGCCACCCGGGTCTGGGGCCACGCCCGGCTGGCCGAGGCGACCACCGAGGCCGTGCGCAAGCTGACCGCCTTCGGGCTACCGGTCGACGTGTCGGCCCTCGACATCGTGGAGCCGCGGCTGGTCGCCGAGGAGCCGTCGTTCGACGTCTTCTGGGAGGCCAGCCAGGAGCGGACCCCGGTGGAGTTCGAGTACCTCCGCTCCGGGCAGACCGAGCCCGCGACCCGCCACCTCCAGCCCTGGGGCGTGGTCCGCTACTCCGGTCGCTGGTACGCCGTCGGCTTCGACACCGACCGGGGCGAGGAGCGGATCTTCCGGCTCTCCCGGGTGCAGGGCCAGGCGCGTCGGAGCGGCGAGCCCGGGTCGTACGACGTCCCCGCCGGCGTCGACATCCGCGACGTCACCCGGCGGCTCGCGCCCGCACCGGTCGCGCAGACCGTCGTCGTGCTGGCCCGTGGCGGCACCGGCCACGCACTGCGGCGGAGCGCCACGAGCGTGGAGCCCGACGTCCCGGGCCCCGACGACGCCACCACGTGGGACCGGCTGACCCTGGAGCGCGGGGGAGTGGCACTTGCCGACGAGCTCCTCTCCTACGGCGCCGACGTCTACGTCGAGTCCCCGGCCGCGCTGCGCGATGCCATGGTCGACCGGCTGGCCGCCGTCGTCGACAAGGCCGCCTCGTGAGCGCCGCGCCCCCGGGAGGGGCCAAGGACCAGGTGGTGCGCCTGCTGCGCCTTGTGCCCTACCTCTACGCCCGCGGAACGGTGCGGGTCGACGAGGCGGCTGCCGACCTGGGAGTCACGCCCGAGCGGCTGGTCTCGGACCTCAAGGTGCTGTTCATGTGCGGGCTGCCGGGCGGCTACCCCGACGACCTGATCGACGTCGACCTCGACGCGCTGGAGGGCGAGGACGCCGACGGCGTGATCCGGGTGTCCAACGCCGACTACCTTGCCCGTCCGCTCCAGCTCTCGCCGACCGAGGCGTCCGCCGTGATCGTTGCGCTGCGGGCCCTGCGCGACGGCGCGGGAGAGGCGACCCGGGAGATTGTCGACCGCACCGTCGCGAAGCTCGAGGCGGCCGTCGTGCACGGGGGGACCGACCCGCTGGTCGACCCGGGCACCGACAGCGGCGCCGACGTGCTCGGAGCCCGGTTCCGGCCCGCCCTCGAGGAGGCCACCGAGCAGGCCCGTCAGGTCCGCCTCACCTACTGGGTGCCGTCGCGCGACGACGTGACCGACCGGGTCGTCGACCCGCGCGGCATCGTCTCGGCCCACGGCCTCACCTACCTCGACGCGTGGTGCCACACCGCCCAGGCGCCCCGGCTCTTCCGACTGGACCGGATCCAGGACGCGGAGATCCTCGACTCCTCCATCCAGACGCCCGCCGAACCACCCCGGGACCTGGCCGAAGGGATGTTCCAGCACTCCGCCGACACCTCCCTGGCCACGCTGCGCCTGGCCCCCGCCGCGCGGTGGGTCGTGGAGTACTACCCGGTCGAGGAGGTGCGGCCTCTGCCCGACGGGGACCTCGAGGTCGACCTGGTGCTGGCAGACGAGCGCTGGCTCCGCCGGCTCCTCCTGCGGCTGGCCCCCCACGCCGAGGTGATCGCCCCCGCCGAGGTCGCGGAATCCTTCACCTTGGCTGTCCGGGAAGCACACTCGCTCTACACCTGACCGACGTACGATGGACGTCGACGCCCAACCTGATGTGAGGAAGCCATGACGAACACGCTCATCGCCGTACCAGGCGGCTGGGAGCTCGTACTCATCGTTCTCGTGATCCTGCTGCTCTTCGGTGCCAAGAAGCTCCCCGAGCTCGCCCGTGGCAGCGGCCGGGCGTTGCGCATCTTCAAGGCCGAGACCAAGGGCCTCACCGACGACGATGACGACGACGTGGCCGACAGCCAGAAGTCGTCGGAGCAGAAGGAGCTGGAGGCGCGCCGCGAGCAGCAGTCCGACCCGATCGTGCGCGAGCAGCGCGACGGCACCACCGGCTGACCCCGGTAGTCGGTGTCCGTCTCCGGAATTCTCCAGCTCTTCGCGGGGAAGCCTCATCACGCCGTCGGCGATGACGGCCGGATGGCGCTGTCGGACCACCTCCGCGAGCTCCGGGCGCGCGTGCTCAAGAGCGCGGTGGTCATCGTGCTCGGGGTGGTCGTCTCGCTCTTCTTCTTCGACCAGATCTTCGACCTGGTGCTGAAGCCCTACAACGACGCCCGGCAGGCCCTGGGCAAGAAGGTCGACACCAATCCGGTGATCGAAGGCGTCGGCGGACCGCTGATGCTCCAGCTCAAGCTGTGCGGCATGTTCGGCCTCGTGGTGACCAGCCCGTACTGGCTCTACCAGATCTGGGCGTTCATCCTTCCCGGGCTGCACAAACGGGAGCGCACGTGGACGCGCGTCTTCGCGGCGGTGGCCGGCCCCCTGTTCCTCGGCGGGGTGGTCGTCGGCTACCTGACGCTGCCCAAGGGCCTGGAGATCCTGATCGGGTTCACCCAGGATCAGTTGGTGAACCTGGTCGAGTTCGGCAACTACCTCACGTTCCTGATCCGGACCCTCCTGGTGTTCGGGATCGCTTTCGAGATCCCCGTCTTCGTGATCCTGCTGAACCTCGCCGGCGTGCTGAAGGGGCGGGCCCTGGCCGAGCACCGGCCGTGGATCGTGATCGGGACCTTCGTGTTCGCCGCCGTCGCGACCCCGTCCACCGACCCGTTCACGATGTTGATCCTGGCCATCCCCATGCTCATCCTCTTCGGGATCTCCGAGGTGATCTGCCGGATCCTCGACCGCCGCCGCCACGAGCGGGAGCAGCAGGCCGGGGTCGGCGACGACGAGCTGTCGCCCCTGTGACTTCCCCTCTGAGCGACGTCGACCCCTTCGACCTCCCCGACTGGCTCGGCGAGGGCCCGGTCACCTGGGCCGCGGAGACCGGCGTACGCCGCGGGCACCGGATCCGCGGCCACCTGAGCGGCGCCGGGCCGGATCTTCCGTGCGACCTGCTGGCTGTGGACGAGGCCTACCCGGCGCCGGTGGCCGATGAGGCGACCCGGACCCGCGCCCATCTGGCCTGGCGGCACGGACAGATTCTGCTCCTGTCCGCCGACGACCGGCTCGTCCTGGTCGTACCCGGCACCGGCTTCAGCGCCGACCTGGTGCTGGACGCCCTGAGCCGCCTGGCCAAGGCCGTGGGCGCCTCGCCCGAGAACTACGTCGCCCTGCTCCGGATCGGTTCAGACCAAAGATAAGGTCGGGCCCGTGCCCGGAGACTCGCGCGAGATCGCGCTCCTGACCAACCCCACCGCGGGCAAGGGCAGGGGAGCGCAGGCGCGCGACGCCGCGCTGCCACGTCTCCGCGAGGCCGGGTTCGTGGTCCGCAATCTCGAGGGCCGCGACGCCGACGAGGCGCTCGACCTCGCCCGGCAGTGCGTCTCCGACGGTGTGGAGTCGCTGGTGGTGTGCGGGGGCGACGGCATGGTGCACATCGGTGCCCAGGCGGTCGCGACCACCGAGACCCACCTCGGCATCATCCCCGCCGGTACCGGCAACGACGTGGCCCGCTACTTCGACATCCCTCGCAAGGATCCGGTGGCCGCCGCCGATCGGGTCATCGCCTCGAACACCAAGCGGATCGACCTCGCCCGCAGCGGGTCGAAGTACTACGTCACGGTTCTGGCCGCCGGCTTCGATGCCATCGTCAACGAGCGCGCCAACCGGATGACCTGGCCGCGTGGCCAGATGCGCTACAACCTGGCCACCCTGGCCGAGCTGCGCACCTTCAAGCCGCTGCCCTACACGCTGGAGCTCGACGGCCTCACCCACCGGCTCGACGCGATGCTCGTCGCCGTGGGCAACGGAGCCTCCTTCGGAGGCGGCCTGCGGATCACCGAGGGGGCCAGCCTCGATGACGGCCTCCTCGACGTCGTGATCATCAAGCCGATCAGCAAGCCCGACCTGGTCCGCACCTACCCCAAGCTGTTCAAGGGCACCCACGTCACCCACCCGCAGTACGAGCACCACCTGGTCAAGACCGTCACCGTCGCCGCGCCGGGGATCGTGTCCTATGCCGACGGCGAACGGTTCGGTGCCCTGCCCCTCACGATCGAGGCCGCTCCGGGAGCGCTGAGCGTCCTTGCCTGAGCTCCTCGACGAATTCGCCGCCCTCTACGACTTCCCGCTCGACGACTTCCAGGTCCGCGCGTGCCGGGAGATCGAGGCCGGGGGCGGGGTGCTCGTGGCCGCCCCCACCGGCTCGGGAAAGACGATCGTCGGCGAGTTCGCCGTACACATAGGGCTGAAGACCGGGCGGAAGTGCTTCTACACGACCCCGATCAAGGCGCTGTCCAACCAGAAGTACTACGACCTGGTCGCTCGCTACGGCGAGGATCGGGTGGGCCTGCTCACCGGCGACCACACGATCAACGGCGAGGCGCCGATCGTGGTGATGACGACCGAGGTCCTGCGCAACATGCTCTACGCCGGGTCCCGCACCCTGCTCGGGCTCGGGTTCGTGGTGATGGACGAGGTCCACTACCTCGCCGACCGCGAGCGCGGCGCGGTCTGGGAGGAGGTGATCATCCACCTGCCGGAGTCGGTAGCCCTGATCTCGCTGTCCGCGACGGTCTCCAACGCCGAGGAGTTCGGGGAGTGGCTGGCCACGGTCCGCGGCGCCATGGGCACGATCGTGGAGGAGAAGCGGCCGGTGCCGCTCTACCAGCACGTGATGGCCGGCCGGCGGCTGCTCGACCTTTTCGCGGGGTCCGACGTGGACGCCTCCGCGGGGTTCGTGCGCGAGGGCGCACCGGTCAACGACGAGCTGCTCAAGCTCGCCCGCGACGACTGGGCCAGCACCCGGATGAAGGACCGCAGATCTCCACGCGGGCGGTCCGCGGCCAGGGGACGTGGACGCGGCGGTGGCGGCCGCCAGGTCGGCAACGGCCGGCGCGTGTGGATCCCGAGCCGGGTCGACGTCCTCGACCGGCTCGACCGGGAGGGACTGCTGCCGGCGATCGTGTTCATCTTCAGCCGGGTCGGCTGCGATGCTGCGGTGACCCAGTGCCTCAACGCCCGGGTCCGGCTCACGACGCCCCAGGAGCGGGACACGATCTACGAGTTCGTCGAGGAGAGCTGCCGGCACCTGCCCGACGCCGACCTCGAGGTCCTCGGCTACGACGACTTCCTCGACGGCCTCACCCGCGGCGTCGCCGCCCACCACGCCGGCATGCTGCCGGCGTTCAAGCAGTGCGTCGAGCAGCTCTTCGTGCGCGGCCTCTGCAAGGCCGTCTTCGCGACCGAGACCCTGGCCCTCGGCATCAACATGCCGGCACGCACGGTCGTCATCGAGAAGCTCAGCAAGTGGAACGGCGAGACCCACGCGGACATCACGCCGGGGGAGTACACCCAG
>DASSJR010000209.1:0-13708 GCA_035691135.1 Nocardioides sp.
GAGATGACGTCGCCGACGGCAACCTTCTGCTGCTTGGCGCCTGCGCGCACGATCGCGTACACCGCGGTCTCCTTCGTCTCACTGTTGCTTCGGGTCTGCGGCACGCCTCAGCCTCCGGTCGGAGTCGGGATGCCGTGCAGAGAGGTGCGTGCGAGCGCACCAAGAGTCAATAGTACGGATCGCGTGCTCGCCCCGCAAAAGGAGGCGCCGCGGGGTGAGCTCGCGAACCCCGCGATGAGCGCCGAAGGCTGAGGAGCGTCGACTCGGACTCGAGGTTTCGAGTCGGGCGCTGCGCGCCCTCCTCAACCCACATCTCCGCGAGGGTAGTGACGCGTCTCGAAACCAGCACGGCCTCAGCGCCTGCGGGACCCCTTCTTCTTGATCGGTACGTGCTCCACCGCGGTCAGCGAGGCGCTGGTGCCCGGCTCGGTGTCGACGGTGCCGGGCTCCACCTGCCCGGTGTCGGCGATCGCCCCCACTTGGCCCTTGGCACCTGGTTCCTCGGCGAGGATGTCGCCCGTCGTGGGCCCGTCGGTCCCGGCTGTCGTGCTGACGGCCGGCGGGCCGGCCGGGCGGCTGGCGCTGCGGCGTCGGGTCCGGGTGACCACCTTGGGCTTCTCGGGTGCTTCCTGCGGAGCCGAGGTCTGGGGTGTCTCGGAGGTCTCGTTCGCCTCCGGCTTCGTCGCCCCGGGCTCCGCCTTCCCGGACTCCGTCGCCTCGGGCTCCGGCGGCGCGACCGGTTCCGCTGTGGACGGAGTGTCGCTGTCGGCGGGCTCGGGGGCCTCGGCCTTCGCGGCCGGCTCGATCTTCTCCGGCTCGGCAGACTTCTCCGGCTCGGTCCGGTCCGGCTGGCTCTTGTCGGTCTCGGCCTTCTCCGGCTCGGTCTTTCCCGGCTCGGGGGTCTCCAGCCGCGCCATCGCCGCCACGTCCTTCGGCGACGGCGGGCTCTTGGGAGCACCGTTGCCTTCGCCGTTGCCGCGGTTGTCGTCGCCACGACCACGGCCACCCTTGCCACGGCGACCACCCCGCCGGGAGTCGTCCTCGGACTTCTTGGGCTCGACGGGAACGTCCCGGAGGACCACGCCCCGGCCCTGGCAGGCCTCGCAGTTCTCCGAGAACGCCTCGAGCAGGCCGGTGCCGATCCGCTTGCGGGTCATCTGCACCAGGCCGAGCGAGGTGACCTCGGCGACCTGGTGGCGGGTGCGGTCGCGGCCCAGACACTCCACCAGCCGGCGCAGGACGAGGTCCCGGTTGGACTCCAGGACCATGTCGATGAAGTCGACGACGATGATGCCGCCGATGTCGCGCAGCCGGAGCTGACGGACGATCTCCTCGGCCGCCTCGAGGTTGTTCTTGGTGACCGTCTCCTCGAGGTTGCCGCCGGACCCGGTGAACTTCCCGGTGTTGACGTCCACGACGGTCATCGCCTCGGTGCGGTCGATGATCAGCGAGCCGCCCGAGGGCAGCCACACCTTGCGGTCGAGGCCCTTGGCGATCTGCTCGTCGATCCGGTACGCCGAGAAGGAACCCGACTCACCGTCGTACTTCTCGAGGCGGTCCTGGAGGTCGGGTGCCACATGGGCGACGTACTGCTGCACGGTCTCCCAGGCGTCCTCGCCCTCGACGACCAGCTTCTTGAAGTCCTCGGTGAACAGGTCACGGACGACCTTGAGGGTCAGGTCGGGCTCGGTGTAGAGCGCCTGGGGTGCCTTGCCCTTGGCCTTGGTGTCGATGTCCTCCCAGCGGGCCTTGAGGCGCTCGACGTCGCGGGTCAGCTCGTCCTCGCTGGCACCCTCGGCCGCGGTCCGGACGATCACCCCCGCGGTGTCGGGGACGATGTCCTTGAGCAGGTTCTTGAGCCGGGTGCGCTCGGTGTCGGGCAGCTTGCGGGAGATGCCGCTGGTCGTGCCGTCGGGCACGTAGACGAGGAACCGGCCGGCCAGGCTGATCTGGCTGGTCAGGCGGGCACCCTTGTGGCCCACCGGGTCCTTGGTGACCTGCACCAGCACGGACTGTCCCGACGAGAGCACCGATTCGATCTTCCGAGGCTGCCCGTCCTTGTGGCCCAGCGCGGACCAGTTCACCTCACCGGCGTAGAGCACGGCGTTGCGGCCCTTGCCGATGTCGATGAAGGCCGCCTCCATCGAGGGCAGGACGTTCTGGACACGGCCCAGGAAGACGTTGCCGATCATGGAGGTCTGGGACTCGCGAGCGACGTAGTGCTCGACCAGCACCTTGTCCTCGAGGACCGCGATCTGGGTCAGCTCCTCGCGCTGGCGGATCACCATGACCCGATCGACGGCCTCACGCCGGGCGAGGAACTCCGCCTCGCTGACGATCGGGGCGCGGCGCCGACCCGCCTCGCGGCCCTCGCGGCGCCGTTGCTTCTTGGCCTCCAGCCGGGTGGAGCCGGACAGGGCCGTGATCTGGTCCTCCGCCGCCCGGCCCTGGCGGACCTTGGTGACGGTGTTGGCCGGGTCGTCCCCGCCGGAGTCACCGTCGTCGCCGGCACGGCGGCGCCGCCGACGACGACGGGAGGTGCCGTCGCCGCTCTCGCCACCGGCGTCGTCTGCCGTGGCGCCGTCGGTGCTGTCGGCGTCGTCCTGGCCCGAGGCCTCGCCCTCCCCGTCGCCCGGCTTGCGCCGCCGACGTCCGCCCCGACGGCGACGGCGACGGCCGCCCCCGCCCTCGCCCTCGCTGTCGTCGGTGTCCGCCTGGTCCTGGTCGGGACCGGCGCCGGCCTTGTCCTTGTCGGCCTTGTCGGCCTTGTCGGCCTTGTCCCCGGAGCCGGCCTTGCCCTTGGCCTCGACCTTTCCCTTGGAGCCGGTCTTGGCCTTGGCGTCGGTCTTGGCCTTGGCGTCGGGCTGAGTGTCCGCCTCCGGCCCGGTGTCGGCGGCTGCCGACTTGCGGCTACGACGCGCCGGCGCCTGGGCGGCATCGGGCGCCTGGAAGAGCAGGGCCGCGGGTCCGCTTGCCGCGGTGTCGGTCTCGGGCGTCGCCTCGTCGGCGGCCGCCTTCTTCGACGTGCCCTTCTTCGCGGCCGACTTCTTCGTCGTCGCCTTCTTGGCGGCCGACTTCTTCGCCGGCGCCTCCACTGGTTCCGGAGGCGAGGAAGGAAGTGTTTCGACGGTCGCGGCCGACTCGCTCGGTGGCTCGGACGCCGCGGCCTTCTTGGCGCTCGTCTTCTTGGCGGTCGACTTCTTCGCAACGGACTTCTTCGCCGGCGCCTTCTTCGCCGCGGCCTTCCTGGCGGCCGGCTTCTTCTCGGTCTCGCTCGCGATCGAGGCCGGGCCTTCGCCGGTCGTGCTGTCGGGGGTGGTGCCTGGGTTGTCGCTGGACTGGTGGTCCTCGAGCATTCGCTCTCCTCGACCCGGCGCGGGCGCCGGGGCTGTCGTACGCCCGAGCCCGATTTTCCGGGCGCTGGCGTCAAGCCTTCGGTGGCGGCGACACCCTCCGCGGTGTGCGTCGACGAGAGGCTGCTCATCGCCTGCCGCGGTCGCTGGGCTCCTCGAGAGCCTCTCCGGCGGAGCTGCTGTCACCCACTCACACCGGCCGCGTCGCGGTCTGGCGACAATCGCCCTCGCGATGCCGGACCCACAGAACCTCTCTGGGGACCGGCGAGAACGTCGTCGGGTCGGTCGGGGCGACGGTGGGCCGCTCCGAGACAACCGCTTGCGAGTATCGCACACCGAACCCCGATCGCGGTCACCCGTGACCGGCCGGTCGGTGTCCCGGCGGGTCAGGCCAGTGGATCCCCGATGTCGCCGGTCGCCTCGTCCAGCGGCCCTTGCGCCAGTCGGGTGAGGCGTGGGTCCTCACCCGTGTCGAGCCCGGCCACGTCGCGCAGCCCGGTCAGGACGTCGTCGGGGCGTACGGCGGGCACCGTGTGGCGCAACCCGACCAACAGGCGGCTCCCGCCCGTCGTCGCCTCCGCTGAGAGCGTCACCACTGCGGCGCGACAGTCGAACTCGCGGAGCCCCTTCTTGGTCATCCGCGTCACCGGAACCCTCTCGGTGGCGAGAAAGGTCTCGACCGCCGCGGTGGTGTCGGCCAGCGGGGCCGCCACGTCGACCTGCCACTGACTGGCCTGGAGCAGGTCGGCGAGCGAGCCACCGGGCGACACCGTCACCTCGACCAGGTCGAGACCGTCGGGCAGGGCGTCGCCGAGCTGCTCGGCGACCCGGGCCGGGTCGACGACCTGGGCCAGGGCGATCTCGAGGTACTCCGCTTCGCTCGCGGACCCGGTCGGGGCGGCGCCGGCGTACGAGATCCGGGGGTGGGGGTTGAAGCCCGAGGAGTAGGCCATCGGGATCCGGGCCCGGAAGACGGCGCGCTCGAAGGCCCGGCTGAAGTCGCGGTGGCTGGTGAAGCGCAGCCGGCCGCGCTTGGCGTAGCGGATCCGCAGCCGCTGGACCGGCGGGGCCTGCTGCGGTGGTTGCTCTCGCACGCCCGGAGGGTACTTCTCACGGGCGGTCCGCCCCGAATCTGTGCGCACGGATCTGAGCCCACGAAAACTCCTGTCACCGCGAACTCGGGGTGTGCCAGCATGCGGAGGTGCCTCTCGCGACCTACAAGGACCTCTGCATCGACGCCTGCGACGCAGAGGCCGAAGCACGTTTCTGGGGCGGTCTGCTGGGGCTGACGGCTGGCGGGCCTCACCACAACGGCGCCTGGTGGCTCGACGACGACACCGGGCAGGCGGTGGCGTGGGTGAACGCCGTCCCCGAGCTCAAGACCGTGAAGAACCGGGTCCACCTCGACATCAACGCCGAGGGCCTCGAGGCCGCGCTGGCGGCCGGCGCCACCCTCGTCGAGGAGTTCCCCCGCTGGACCGTCATGCGTGACCCCGATGGCCAGGAGTTCTGCGTCTTCGTCCGGGAAGCCCCCATCGAGCGACGGCTCTACGAGCTGGTCTGGGACTCCGGACCCGGTATGGAGGAGTGCCTGGCGATCGCCCGCTGGTGGGGCGAGGTGCTGGGCGCCGAGGTCGGCCAGGACGAGGAGCAGTGCTGGATCGAGAAGGTGCCGGGTGCGCCGTTCGACGGAATCGTCTTCGGGCCGGTCCCGGAGCCGAAGACGGTCAAGAACCGGGTGCACATCGACGTGGGCACCAACGACGTCGACGCCCTGGTCGCCCACGGCGCCACGGTGCTGCGCGCCAGGGGCGACGGAGGCCTCGGCTGGACCATCCTGGCCGACCCCGACGGCAATGAGTTCTGCGCCATGCCCGTCGACTGAGGCCGGTCAGGCGAGCTTCGCGCCCCGCATCTGCCGCGAGGCGTAGACGCTGTTGACCCGCACGCCGTCGAGGAAGTGCGTCAGCCTCTCCGCCTCGACGTCGAGCGCCGCCCGCCCCTCGGTGCCGACGTCCTCCCGGAGCACGACGTGGACCACGGCGTCCTCGTCCTGGACCCAGCAGCCGACGATCCGGCCGTTCCACCAGGCGGTCGAGCCGGCGTTGCCGTTGGTGTCGAAGAGGTACGGCGTGTGGTCGGGTCGCAGGTAGAAGTCGCGCTGCTTCCATCCCATCGAGGTCGGGTCGAGCACCGGCAGCAGCGCCGCCCACGGCGGCTCCGGGTCAACCGGCTCGAGGTCGTCGGGCAGGAGCCAGCCGGTCCCGCCGTCGTCCAGCGCGACCTCCGCCGCGCCCACGTCAACCAGAGCCCGGCGTACCACTGCCTTGGTCGCGCCGAGCCACCAGACGATGTCGGTCTCGGTGCCGGGCCCGAAGCTGCGCAGCCACCGCCGGACGAGTTCGGCGTAGCCCTCGTGCGGCTCGAGCCGGGCCGGCCTCTCCCCGAGCCATCGGTCCATCAGGGTCCACGCCGGGCGTGACACCCGCCAGTGGCCCTCGTTGCGGCCGCGGACGATGAGCCCCTCGGCTCCGAGCACACCGAGCACGCGAGGAGCCAGCGAGACCTCCGTCTGCCACTTGCCGGAACCCAGCCGCACCTTTCCCTCCAGCGCCGGCAGCTCCTCGCGGAGCGTGGCCGCGCTCAGCGCGGAGCCGTCCGCGAGGCGGCCCAGGACCGCCTCGCGCGCCTCCTTGAGCCATGCCTCCCCGTCCTCCGCGACCCCGCCGGCCTCGACATCCTTCGCCGTACGGCGTCGCTCACGGTCGGCGACCCGGGCGGCGGCGCTCCCCCAGGCCGCCGGCAGCAGGTCACGGGGGAAGACGAAGAGGGTGCGTCGCATCGCGAGCTGCTTGACCAGCGACCGGTCCTCGTAGAGCGCCCGATCGATGTCGGCGACCGTGAGTCCCTCCACCCGCGCGAACAACGAGAGGTAGACCGTTGCCGCCTCGGTGGCGTGCAGGACCGTGAGGGCCCGGGTCGCGGACAGGGGATCCACGACCCGGGCGGCCGGAGCGAGCGCATGGCGACGGGCGATCCGGGCGCGCCGCTCGTCGTCGCCGATGTGCCGCACGCCTCCATTCTCCCACCGGTCTGGGAGGATCGATCGGGTGAGCGGCGGACGGCAGGACCTCGGGCCACGCGTCCTGCTCCTCGCCGGACTGCTCCTGCTGGCGGTGAACCTGCGGCCTGCGGCGGTCAGCGTCGGACCGGTCCTGCCGGAGGTCCGGAGCGGCCTGGCCATGTCCACGCTGGCTGCGGGACTCCTGACGTCACTCCCGGTGCTGGCCTTCGCCTGCTTCGGGGCGCTGGCCCCGCAGCTCGCCCGCCGGCTCGGCGTGCACCGGGTGACGCTGGCCGCCCTCCTGCTGGTGGCCGGCGGGCTGGCGGCGCGGTCCGTTGCGCCCGGTCCGGCAACGTTCCTGGTGCTCTCGATGGTGGCGCTGGCCGGGATGGCGGTCGCGAACGTCCTGCTCCCGTCGCTGGTCAAGCTGCACTTCCCCGACCGGATCGGCCGGGTGACGGCGCTCTACACCGCGACTCTGGCCCTCGGGCTGACCGGTGCGCTGACGCTGACCGTCCCGATCGCCGAGACCGCCGGCGGGTGGCGGGTGGGACTCGCCGCCTGGGCCGTCCTCGCCGTCGTGGCCGCGCTGCCGTGGCTTCGCCTGGTCGGCCACGACAAGCACCTGGACCCGGGTCCGCAGGACGTGACCCTGTCGGAGGTGGCACGGACCCGGCTCGGTCTCGGCATGGCCCTGTTCTTCGGGCTGCAGTCGATGCACGCCTACGCCATCTTCGGCTGGTTCGCCCAGCTGTGGCGCGACCAGAGCTACTCGCCCACGTCGGCGGGGCTGCTGGTCGGCATCGTCGCCGCCACCAGCGTGCCGCTGTCCCTGTGGCTGCCCGCGGCCGCCGCGCGGCGGCACGACCAGTCGGCGATCCTGCTGGCGGTGATGGCGTGCTACCCCGTGGCGTACGTCGGTCTGATGCTGGCCCCGCACGACCTCGCCGTGGTGTGGGCCGTTCTGGCCGGAGCCGCAACCTGCACCTTCCCGCTGATCCTGACCCTGATCGGCCTGCGCTCACGCACGCCCGCCGGCACCGCGGCGCTGTCCGGGTTCACCCAGTCGGCCGGATACCTCCTGGCGGCGCTCGGACCGTTCACCGTGGGCGCGCTCTACGGCGCCACCGGGGGCTGGACCGCGCCGCTGTGGTTCCTCATCGCGCTGACCGTGCCGCAGGCGTTTGTCGGCTGGTACGTCGCCCGGCCGGCCTACGTGGAGGACCAGCTCGGGGCGCGCCAACACCCGGGTCGTGTGCCTGACAACGCCCCCTAGGTCGTCCTCGGGCACACGAGCGGGGTTGCTGGGTCGAGCAGCGACGCAGGCCGGCGCGGAGCGCTCGCTCGCACCTCAACCACCCGGTCCGACCGCGCCGGCACCCCGGTCAGAGGACCGAGAGGGGCAGCAGCTTGCGCCCGGTCGGGCCGATCTGGATCTCGGTGTCCATCTCCGGGCAGACCCCACAGTCGTAGCAGGGCGTCCATCGGCAGTCCTCGACCTCGATCTCAGCGCCGTCGGCGACGGCGAGGGCGTCCTCCCAGTCGGCCCACAGCCAGTCCTTGTCGAGCCCGGAGTCGAGGTGGTCCCAGGGCAGGACTTCGTCGTACTCGCGCTCACGGGTGGTGAACCAGTCCAGGTCGAGCCCGGTGCCGGCCAGGCCGCGTTCACTCGCCGCGACCCAGCGGTCGTAGGAGAAGTACTCGCTCCAGCCGTCGAAGCGTCCGCCGTCGCGCCACACCTCCTCGATGATCCGGCCCACGCGACGGTCGCCGCGCGAGAGCAGGCCTTCGACCACGCCGGGCTTGCCGTCGTGGTAGCGGAAACCGATCGCCCGACCGAAGCGCTTGTCGCTGCGGACCGCGTCACGCAGCTTCTCCAGCCGGGAGTCGGTGGTCTCGTGGTCGAGCTGGGATGCCCACTGGAACGGGGTGTGCGGCTTCGGTACGAAGCCGCCGATCGAGACCGTGCAGCGGATGTCGTTGCGTCCCGACACCTCCCGTCCCTTGGCGATCACCTGCTTGGCGAGGTCGGCGATGGCCAGGACGTCGTCGTCGGTCTCGGTCGGCAGGCCACACATGAAGTAGAGCTTCACCTGGCGCCAGCCGTTGGAGTACGCCGTCGCGACGGTGCGGATCAGGTCCTCCTCGGTGACCATCTTGTTGATCACCTTGCGCATCCGCTCCGACCCACCCTCAGGCGCGAAGGTCAGCCCGGATCGCCGGCCGTTGCGCGAGAACTCGTTGGCCAGGGTGATGTTGAACGCGTCGACGCGCGTGCTCGGGAGGGACAGCGAGACGTTGCAGTCCTCGTAACGGTCGGCGAGCCCCTTGGCGACGTCCGCGATCTCGGTGTGGTCGGCGCTGGACAGGGAGAGCAGCCCGACCTCCTCGAAACCGGACTTGCGGATGCCGTTCTCGACCATGTCGCCGATCGCCTCGATCGAACGCTCACGCACTGGCCGGGTGATCATCCCGGCCTGGCAGAACCGGCAGCCGCGGGTGCAGCCGCGGAAGATCTCCACCGAGTAGCGCTCGTGGACCGTCTCGGCGAGCGGGACCAGGGGCTTGGCGGGGTAGGGCCAGGCGTCGAGGTCCATCAGCGTGTGCTTGCGGATCCGGAACGGGATGCCGGGACGGTTCGGCACGACGGCCTCGATCTGGCCGTCCTCGGCGTAGGTGACGTCGTAGAACTTCGGCACATACACGCTGCCGCTGACGGCCAGCCGGCGCAGCAGCTCGTCGCGCCCGCCGGGCCGGTCCTCGGCCTTCCACTCGCGGATCACCTCGGAGATCGCGAGCACGATCTCCTCGCCGTCACCGAGCACGGCTGCGTCCAGGAAGTCGGCGATCGGCTCGGGGTTGAAGGCGGCGTGGCCGCCCGCGAGCACGATCGGGTCCTCGGCGCCGCGGTCGGCCGAACGGAGCGGGATGCCGGCGAGGTCGAGGGCGTTGAGCATGTTGGTGTAGCCGAGCTCGGTGGAGAAGCTGATCCCGAGCACGTCGAATGCCCGCACCGGCCGGTGGCTGTCGACGGTGAACTGCGGGATCCCCTCGGCGCGCATGACCGCCTCGAGGTCCGGCCAGACCGAGTAGGTGCGCTCGGCCAGGACCCAGTCGCGCTCGTTGAGCACCTCGTAGAGGATCTGGACGCCCTGGTTGGGCAGGCCGACCTCGTAGGCGTCGGGGTACATCAGCGCCCACCGGACGTCGACCCCGTCCCAGTCCTTGCTGGTCGAGTTGAGCTCTCCCCCGACGTACTGGATCGGCTTCTGCACCGACGGCAGCTTGGGCTCCAGCCGCGGGAAGACGCTGCCGTGGTCGAGCTGGTCAGACGGGTCGGCAGCGCGGGAATGCTGGTCGAGGCCTACGGGCACGACAACAACACCTCGGGGGTCGGGGGCGGGACAAGGGCACAGAGTACGTCGGGATGTGTCGGCTCGCAGACTTCTCGCGGAATCGATCCGAAGCGGCGATCAGCCCTTGACGTAGGAGAACTTCTCGCACACCAGTCCGTCGCGGAACCGGAGGACGTCGACCCCGCGGATGTGACCCGGGGATCCGTCGCCCTCGACCCAGTCGAACCGCCAGCGCAGCACGCCCCGCTCACCCGCGACGAACGACTCTTCCTCGGTGAAGTGCGGCTTTCCGGTCTCGCCGAACAGTTCGACCCAGACCGCGCGCACCGCCTCCGCGCCCTCGTGCCGGACGCCGTCGGGCGCGGGTCCGGTCGCCTCGAAGACACAGTCGTCGGTCATCAGGGACATCACGGCCTCGACGTCGCCGGCGCCGAAGGCGGCCGAGAACCTGGCCAGACCGGCGTGGTTGGGACCCCAGTGGGGGTCCCGTCCGAAGGCAGCCAGGAAGTCGCCCTGGGGGTCCCCGGTGGGGGCTGCGGGGGCCCCGATCGCACCGGCAGCGCGGTAGAGCTCCTCGCGCCCGGCGAACCAGGTGGCCACCTCGTGCACCAGCGAGGGATCGAGCCGCAGGTCACCACCGGTGGCGGCCGCGAGGTCCCAGCCGTGGACCAGGTGGTCGGCGGCGAGCTGGTGGACGTACTCGTCCTTCTGCTCCTCGCCGTAGGACAGGTGCACGGTCCCTCCCGCCGGCAGCGTCTCTGCCACCGTGCGGATCGCCTCGCGGGCCGCGTCCAGCGACGCCTGGATCGGGTCGTCGCCGAGCAGGTCGCCCTCGAACCGGTCCCCGACGGCCTCGAGGGTGCTCCCCCGCATCAGCGGTGTGGTCCACAGGTCCTCGCCGGTGACGTGGTTGGTCAGCTCCCGGACGTTCCACTCCCGACACGGCGTCGGGCCCTCCCACTGGTCGGCCCGGACCGCGTTCACGCGGTCCGCCCAGCTCTCGACCGTCCGGTGGTAGAGCGTGTTGAGGTCCATCAGAAGATTTCGCTCTCCAGCGCAGTCCGGGCCTTGCGGACCCACCACTCGAGGTCCCGTCGCTCCCGCTCCCGCGTGGCGGGGTCGGGGTGCTCTGCCGCGTCCAGGGCCTTGTTCCAGCCCAGCCACATCAAACCGGCGAGCAGGGCGAGGCGCATCGAGCGGCCGTCGTACGCCGGTCCGGCCAGGCCCGCATAGGTTCGCAGGACGTGCTCACGGCTCGGCTCGAGCACCGAGGAGCAGCCGGCGAGGAGGAACGAGATGTCCAGGGCGCCGGGAGCCGCGGTGGCCAGCGCCCAGTCGAGGAGCACCAGCGTGTCGGCGTCCCTCGCCATGTTGACGGTCGCGAGGTCTCCGTGGACCAGGGTGACCGGGCCCGCGCCGAGGGCGGTGACCAGGGGGGAGGGGTCCTCCAGCAGGACGAGCACCGGGCCCGCAACGTCGGCCGGCACCGTCTGGGCGAAGATCCTCCAGCCCCGGCGCGCAAGAACGGCCAGCTCAGGCCCCTCGTCTGCCATCCCGCGGAGCCGATGCGGGGCGAACATCGTGAGGAGCCGGTCGAGTGGCACCGTCTCCTCCGGCGGACTGCCCAGGAACCGCCGGTGCATCGCCGCGACCCGTGCCAGCACCCAGTCGGTCTCCTCGGTCGAGAGCCGCGACTCCCAGGTGAAGACCTGGTCCCCGAGGTCGTCCATCACCAGGACTGTCGCGTCACCCTCGACCCATCCGTCCACCACGGCGTGGCTGACCCCGGGCGGGAGCCGCTCCAGCGCACCACTGTGCCAGAGGAGGTACTCGACGGAGACCGTGCCGCCGGTGACGGCGAGGGTCACGTCGGAGGCGGGGGTCACCCGCTTCACGACGTACACCGTCCCGTCGGCCAGCCGGACATGCTCCAGGCCCGCGCCGGACCTGCCCTCGTGTCCGGTGAGGGCGGTCCACTCCACGGCCTGGTGCAGCAGCTCTGACTGGGCCACGGGTCCACGATGACATCAGCGATCCGCAGATCACCATGCCCCGGCCGGGCTGGTCACGTCGTGCCAGCGCGCGCCCGTTCACCGGACCGAGAGCACCCTCGGCTGGGTGGTCAGGAACCGGGTCGGGAGGGACGCGGTGGACCGGAGGTGGATGTTCTGGAGCAGCCCGATCGCCAGCATCCCGGCGAACATCGAGCTTCCGCCGTAGGACACGAACGGGAGGGGAACGCCGGTGACCGGCATGATCCCCAGGCACATGCCGACGTTCTGGAACGCCTGGAAGCCGAACCAGCAGGCGATGCCCGCGGCCGCGATGCGACCGAAGGTGTCGTCGGTCTGGAAGGCGATGACCAGGGCCCTCCAGATCACCACGCCCAGCAGCACGATGAGGACCCCGGCACCCAGGAGGCCCAGCTCCTCGCCCGCCACGGTGAAGATGAAGTCTGTGTGCTGCTCGGGCACGAAGCCGGAGCGCGTCTGGGACCCGTCGAACAGCCCCTGGCCGAACAGTCCACCGTTGCCGACGGCGATCCTGGCCTGCTCGGTGTTGTAGCCGGCACCGCGTGGGTCGAGCTCGGGGTTGGTGAAGGCCAGGAACCGGTCGACCTGGTAGTCCTTGAGCACCCCGGCCGCCACCGCCGCGCCTGCGGCGGCGATCCCGCCGCCACCCATGAGCGCCAGCCAGCGACGAGGCGCTCCGGCGGCTGCGATCACGCCGAACACGGTGGCCGACAGCACGAGCATGGTGCCCAGGTCCGGCTGGGCCATGATCAGGGCCGCCGGGACCCCGGCGATCACGAGCATGCCGGCCACCTCGGCCAGCGTGACGTCGTAGCGGCGGCGGGCCTCCGCCCGCTCGGCGACCAGCAGGGCCATCCCGATCACCACGGCCAGCTTCGCGAACTCCGCCGGCTGGATCGACATCCCGCCGAGCTGGATCCACGAGCGTGAGCCGTTGATGGTCGAGCCGCTGGTCAGCACCAGCACCAGCCCGCCGATCGAGGCGAGGTAGACCAGCGGCGCGAGGATCCGCACCCAGCGGTGGTCGGTGGCCAGCACCATGACCATCAGCACGACCCCGATCGCGACGTTGACCAGCTGCTTGCGCAGGTACGCCGTGGGGTCGCCGCCGGTCAGGTCCACCCGTGCGGAGGTGGCCGACCAGACGAGCAGGGTGCCCAGCACCAGCAGCGCGAGCACCGCCACCATCAGCAGCCAGTCGAGCCCGGGTGCGCGCAGGGCAGCCGTCGGTCGGGTGCGGCGGAGCTGTCGAAGGGATGCCATCAGTCGTTCCGCCGTCCTGGAGGCAGGATCGAGCCGTCCTTCACGAAGGTCGGCAGGCTGGCGGGTGGGGACGTGCCGGGGATGGCGGCCCGATCGGGGTTCACGTGGAGGCCGTGGATGCCGTAGAGCGACTCCCAGATCTTGCGTACCGAGGGGCCCGAGGTGCCCGATCCGGTGCCACCCTGGGAGACCATCATCACCACGACGTAGTCGTCGCTGTAGGACGCGACCCAGGACGTGGACTGCTTGCCGTAGACCTCGGCGGAGCCGGTCTTGGACCGGATCGTGACCTTGTCCAGAGGGAAGCCGATCATCCGCCACGCCATGGTGCCGACCCGGGTGACGCCCTTGAGGGCGTCGTCGATGTAGTCGACGATCCGCGTGGGCACCCGGACGTGCCCGTTGACCCGGGGCTTGATCCTCTCGAGCACCGTGCCCTGCGGGGAGACGATGGCCTTGCCGACGCGGGGGGCGTAGAGGGTGCCGCCGTTGGACAGCGCGGCGTAGGCCCGGGCCAGCTGGAGCGGGGTGACGATCGTGTCGCCCTGGCCGATGGCGAAGTTGACCGCGTCACCGGCCCGGTACTTGTAGCCCTCGAGGCAGAACTCGTAGGCGAACTTGTAGACGAAGTCGCTGGTC
>DASSJR010000210.1:0-11221 GCA_035691135.1 Nocardioides sp.
CCTACCAGGGTTCCTCCGCCGATGACACCTGATTCGCTGGCAGGCTGGTCTCCATGGCCCACTACCTGAGCGTCGGCACCGTCCCGCCGAAGCGGCACACCCAGCATCGCGATCCCGACGGCAACCTCTACCGCGAGGAGCTCATGGGCGAGGAGGGCTTCTCCTCGGACTCTTCGCTGCTCTACCACCGGGGTGTGCCGTCGGCGATCGTCGACAGCCAGGTCTGGGAGCTGCCCGACCAGACCCGCACCCCCAACCACCCGCTCAAGCCGAGACACCTGAAGCTGCACACGCTGTTCGAGGACGGGGCCACCGCCGATCCGGTCACGGGGCGCCGGCTGGTGCTCGGCAACAACGACGTCCGGATCAGCTACGTGGTCGCGGGCGCGGGAGCATCGCCGTACTACCGCAACGCGATCGGTGACGAGTGCGTCTACGTCGAGTCGGGCTCGGGCGTCGTGGAGACGGTGTTCGGGGTGCTGTCGTACCGCACCGGTGACTACGTGGTCGTGCCTCGCGCCACCACGCACCGGTGGCTGCCGAGCGAGACCAGCCGGCTTTACCCGATCGAGGCGAACAGTCACATTGCTCCGCCGAAGCGCTACCTGTCCCGGTTCGGGCAGTTCCTGGAGCACGCGCCGTACTGCGAGCGGGACCTGTACGGGCCGACGGACACCTTCGTGGTCGAGGGCGAGGACGTCGAGGTCCTGGTCAAGCACCGGGCCGGCGGCGCCGTGCTCGGTACCCGGATGACCTACGCGACCCACCCCTTCGACGTGGTCGGGTGGGACGGCTGCCTCTACCCCTACACGTTCAACGTGGAGGACTACATGCCGATCACCGGCAAGGTCCACCAGCCGCCTCCGGTGCACCAGGTCTTCGAGGGCCACAACTTCGTGATCTGCAACTTCCTGCCGCGCAAGGTCGACTACCACGAGCTGGCCATCCCGGTGCCCTACTACCACTCCAACGTCGACAGCGACGAGGTCATGTTCTACGTCGGTGGCGACTACGAGGCACGGAAGGGGTCGGGTATCAACATCGGCTCGATCTCGCTGCACCCGGGCGGGCACGCCCACGGGCCGCAACCGTCGGCCATCGAGGCCTCTCTGGGCGTCGAGTACTTCGAGGAGTCCGCGGTCATGGTGGACACCTTCGCCCCGCTCGACCTCGGGGAGGGCGGGCTCGCAGCCGAGGACCCGGCGTACGCCTGGACCTGGGCCGGCCGCGGGCCGGGCAGTGAGGGCGAGGCGGACGGCGGCCCAGCGGTCTTCTCGAACTCGTGAATGCTTCGCACGATGTCTGACGAGAGTTCCATCGCGCAGAGCGCGCGACAATTGAGCCGGGACAACCACCTCGCCGGCTGGTCGTTCACGCTGGGGGGCTCCTTGTTCGCCGCCGGAGCGTGCCTCGCCCAAACAGGGGCGGAGCTTCTCACCGTGAACGTCACCTACCTGGTCGGCGGCTTCTTCTTCAGCCTCGGCGGCTGGCTGTCGATCCTGGCGACGTCGTCCGGAACCCGTGCGCGGTCGAGCGCGCTCGTGCTGTTCGTGGGGACGCTACTGTTCGCGGTCAGCCTGGTGGCGGCGTTCGCGGAGGGATTCACACCCCGTCAGAGCAACACCTGGATCTGGTTCCCGGACATGGCCGGTTGCGTCTGCTTCCTGGTGTCCGGGCACCTGGCCATGCTGGACGTCGGTTACGGGCGGATCCGGATCCGCCCGGGGGACCGGGACTGGTGGATCGCCGCGGTCAACCAGCTCGGGTCGTACTTGTTCCTCCTGGCGGGGCTCGCCGCCTTCATCCGCCCAGCCACCTCCGAGCCGCTCAACGTCGCCCTGGTCAACTGGGGGACGTTCGCAGGCGCGGTGTGCTTTGCCGTTGCGGGAATCGTCCAGCTGCGCGTTTCTGACTGACCGGGATGGGGTACGGATTCATCGTGGGACTGTTCTCGAGGCGCGCCCCGAAGCACGACATCGACGAGGCCGAGCTCGACGTAGGAGGCGAGGCCCGGTCCGCCGCCGGTGTCACGGCTGTCGCGGTGACGATGAAACGCTCCATCGAGCAGATGGGCCTCTCCCGGAGTGCGCGGACGCTGCTCAAGCTCAACCAGGTCGACGGCTTCGACTGTCAGGGCTGCGCCTGGCCCGACCCCGATCCGGGCGAACGTGCCATGGCGGAGTTCTGCGAGAACGGCGCCAAGGCGGTCACCGAGGAAGCCACGAAGCGCAAGATCGGCCGCGACTTCTTCGCGGCCCACCCGATGTCGGAACTGCGGGAGCGGACCGACTACTGGCTGGGCCAGCAAGGCCGGATCACCGAGCCGATGTACCTCTCGCCCGGCGGCACCCACTACGAGCCGATCTCGTGGGACGACGCGTTCGCGAAGATCGCGGGCCACCTCAACGCCCTCGCGACGCCCGACCAGGCGATCTTCTACACCTCCGGCAAGACCTCCAACGAGGCCGCGTTCGCCTACCAGCTGTTCGTCCGTGCATTCGGCACCAACAACCTGCCCGACTGCTCCAACATGTGCCACGAGTCAACCTCGGTGGCGCTCGCTGAGGTCCTCGGCATCGGCAAGGGCTCGGTCACCCTGGCCGACATCCACGAAGCGAAGCTGATCGTGATTGCCGGTCAGAACCCCGGCACCAACCACCCGCGGATGCTCACCGCACTCGAGAAGGCCAAACGGAACGGCGCCCGGATCATCGCCGTCAATCCGCTCAAGGAGGCGGGCCTGGTCCGGTTCCGGAACCCGCAGACACCCCGTGGTGTGGTCGGCAAAGGCACCGCCCTCGCCGACCTGCACCTGCCGCTCCGGATCAACGGCGACCTGGCGCTCTTCCAGGCGATCGGCGCCCTGCTGCTGGAGTGGGACGCCCTCGACCACGACTTCATCGAGCGCCACACCACCGGCTTCGAGGAGTGGGCCGAGCACGTACGCGCCCTCGACTGGGACGTCGTACGCCGGTCGACCGGACTGACCCGCGAGCAGATCGAGGAGGCCGCGGGCATGTTCCGCGACTCCGACGCCACCGTGATCTGCTGGGCGATGGGCATCACCCAGCACCGCAACGCCGTGGCCACCGTCAAGGAGTTCGCCAACGTCGCGTTCCTCCAGGGCAACGTCGGCAAGCCCGGCGCGGGGTTGTGCCCCGTGCGTGGACACTCCAACGTCCAGGGGGACCGGACCATGGGCATCTGGGAGCGACCGCCCGCCCACTTCCTCGACAGCCTGCGCGACGAGTTCGGGTTCGAGCCGCCGCGCGAACACGGTTTCGACAGCGTCGCGGCGATCAAGGCTCTCCGGGACGGTGACGCCAAGGTGTTCTTCGGCATGGGCGGCAACTTCGTCTCCGCGGCCCCCGACACCCAGACCACCGAGGAGGCCTTCCACAACGCCGCGCTGACGGTCCACGTCTCGACCAAGCTCAACCGTTCCCACGTGGTCCACGGCCGGGAGGCCCTGATCCTGCCGGCGCTCGGCCGGAGCGAGAAGGACCTGACCGGTGGCCGCCCGCAGCGGGTGACGGTCGAGGACTCGATGTCGGCGGTGCACGCCTCGCAGGGTCCGCTCCATCCGGCCTCGCCGCACCTGCGCTCCGAGGTCGACATCGTCTGCTCGCTCGCCGAGGCGACGCTCGGGGCGCGCCACGACCTCCCCTGGGCGAAGTTCCGCTCCGACTACGGCGAGATCCGCAAGCGGATCTCCCGGGTGGTCAGCGGGTGTGAGGCCTACGACGAGAAGATCGATCGCCCCGGCGGGTTCACGTTGCCGCACCCGCCCCGTGACAGCCGCACCTTCCCGACCGACAAGGACCGTGCGATCTTCAGCGTCAGCCCGACCTCGGTGCTGGAGGTGCCGGAGGGCCACCTGCTGCTGCAGACCTTCCGGTCGCACGACCAGTTCAACACCACGATCTACGGCCTCGAGGACCGCTACCGCGGGATCTCGGGCGGCCGCCGGGTCGTGTTCGTGCACCCCGAGGACATCGAGGCGTTCGGGCTCGAGGACGGATCGATCGTGGACCTGGTCAGCGTCGACGAGAAGGGTGACAGCCGGCGCGCGCCGCGGTTCCGGGTCGTCGCCTACGACCAGCCCCGCGGGTGTGCCGCGGCCTACTACCCCGAGACGAACCCGCTGGTACCGCTGGACTACACCGCCGAGGGCAGCAACCAGCCGGCGTCGAAGTCGATCGTGGTCAGGCTCGACCCGGCCGAGGGCGGCGAGCAGGGCGTGCAGGAGGCCAGTGACGCAGGCTCGGTCACACCGGCAGGTCGCGGCGACGAGAGCAAGCGCCACGTCGAGCCCGCCCAGCTCAGCTGACGCGCGCGCCCGGACCGGGACTGCGGGATAGTGGAGGGGTGACGAACCCCGAGCGCGACCCCGACGAGATCGTCTGCACGACCGGGGCGGCCACGGTCGAGGTCATGGCGCCGAGGGAGGTGCCGCTGGGCGGACCACGGGCGATGCACGTTCGCCGCACCCTTCCGCAGCGGCACCGGTCGTTGATCGGGGCCTGGTGCTTCCTCGACCACTACGGCCCGGACCAGGTGGCCGACTCGGGTGGCATGTCGGTCGCGCCGCACCCACACACAGGGCTGCAGACCGTGAGCTGGTTGTTCACCGGCGAGGTGGAGCACCGCGACAGCGCCGGCCACCACGCAATGGTGCGGCCCGGTGAGCTCAACCTGATGACCGCCGGACGGGGGATCAGCCACTCCGAGGTGTCACCCGCCTCGACGGCCACGCTGCACGGGGCCCAGCTGTGGGTCGCGCTTCCGGAGTCCGCGCGTCACACCGACCCGGCGTTCGAGCACTACGCACCGCGGTCCGTCACGGGGGAGGGCTGGCGGGCACGGGTGTTCCTCGGATCGCTGCTCGGCGACCGGTCGCCGGTGACGACGTACTCTCCGATGCTCGGCGCGGAGCTGCTGCTGGAGCCGCACACCGAGCTCACGCTCGACGTCGACCCGACCTTCGAGCACGGTGTGCTGGTGGACGGCGGTGTCCTGGCGGTCGCCGGCCAGGAGACCAAGCAGCACGAGCTCACCTACATCCCGACCGGGTCGCCGGAGCTCGCCCTGGCGTCGTACGACGAGCCGGTGCGGCTGCTGCTGCTCGGTGGAGAGCCGTTCGGGGAGTCGATCGTGATGTGGTGGAACTTCGTGGGGCGGACCCACGAGGAGGTGGTCGCGTTCCGCGAGGAGTGGCAGGCGCAGATCACCGTCGGAGGCGCGGTCGTGTCGGACAGCCAGGACATCTCCGACGGGCGGTTCGGGGTGGTGGTCGGCGACCACCTGCCTCCCATCCCGGCCCCGGAGATGCCCCACGTGCGGCTGAAGCAACGCCGCTGACCCGCCGTCAGTCAACGACGGGTCACCTCTTCTTCGCCTTGGGTGGGAAGGTCGCGATGTGCTCGCGGGCGCGCTCCATCCAGGCGATCGCCTCCTCAGGGGAGAACGACGCGGGCAGGGAGAGCCAGCCGTTCATCGGCCGCTCCTCGGGGCCGAAGGGCCCGCTGCCGTCGATGGCCTCGAGCTCGGCCCTCGCCTCGTCGTCCAGCTTCACGCCGATGTGGGTGCCGAACAGCCCGGCGAACATGTTGCCGTTGACGAACGCGCCGACACTGCCGAACATCGGCTTCACCTCGACCCCCGGCCCGTCTGGCACCAGGGCGCGGAAGCGCGCCTTGTCCTCGTCACTGTGCTTCGGCATCTTCATCACACGACCTCCTCACATGCTCGGCAGGGGCAGCGCCGCGTGGACCTCGATCTCGCAGCCGCGGGTGGTGTCGAGGTGCGGATGTCCCTCGGCGAGGGCATGGGCCTCGTCCATCGAGTCTGCCTCGACGATCGAGCAGCCCACGACATCCCGGTCGCTGGGAGTGGTGCTTCGGAGCGCACCCGGAATCCGTCGGCGAGCGGAGTGCCGAAGTCGACCATCCGGTCCCCGACGCGGTCGTGCCAGGCCATCCATCGCGCCATCCCGGCCTTTGCCTCCTCGGGTGTGGGCGCGGGGACCTCGGCGGACCAGGCCGGGCGGTGGTAGATGAACACGTATCTGGACATGGTTGCTCCTCCGGCGGGGGATCTGGTCGTCGGCCTCAGGCGGCGATCGGCGTCCGGCCGGCGTAGGCCGCGAGCCGCTCCAGCGGGTTGGCGTCGGCGGACGGCGTCTGCTCCTGTGCGAACGCCCCGCGCTCGCGAGCGCCGGGCACGAGCTTCTCGGCGATGGATCGCACGTAGTCGACGACCTCGTCGGAGACCACGACCGCCTGGCCGCTGGCCTGGGCGAAGTCCCACCCGTGCAGCAGGAACTCCACGGAGAGGATGCCGGCGGCCATCGCGGCCGGCATCTCCCCGCCGGCGGGGGAGGGCGCCGTACCGTCAAGACCCCGCGCCCGCCAGCCCTCGATCGCCTGGGCCGCCATCGTCGCGACCCGGTGCTCCAGCGGGCCGGTCTCGGGGTTGGTCACGGTGACGCTGGCCATCGAACCGAGGCCGGTGATCGAGCCGAAGAGGTGCTCGGCCAGGTCGTGGCAGGTGAACTCCGAGCAGGGGGTCTGCTTCGGCTGGTCCTCGACCGTGAGGTTGCGCAGGATTCCCTGCAGTACGGCGAGCGTCGCCTCCGCGGACGACAGCTCGTCGAGCTGTGCGGGGACGGCCGACCACTCGTCGGGGCCGGCGTCGCCGTTGATGGCGACCTCCTCCAGGCGCTCGAAGTAGTGGTTCCAGCCCTCGGCATGGGAGGTGGCCTGCTCTTCGGTGAGCCCCTCGTGCTCGAGGGTGACCCGGGTGCCGCCGTCGGTGGGCTCGACGGTGACGGTGACGGTCGAGGTGTCGGGCAGCAGGTCGGGGTTACCCTCCCAGCCCCAGCCGAAGACCAGGCGTCGACCCGGCTCGACCTCGCGGAAGGTGCCGCCGGCGACGTGTCCCGGGACGATCGTCCACCGGTACTCACCGCCGGCCCGCAGGTCGACGCGGGCCGACACGGCCTGCCAGCGGCGCAGCCGTTCGGGCTCGGTGAGGAGCGCGAAGGCGTCCTCGGGGGAGACGGGCAGGACGGTGCTCTTGGTGTAGGTCATCGGTCTTCTCCTGATCCGGCCGGACGGTTCCGGCGCTGGTTGAGTGCGTGGGCATCCGCGACGAGCAGGTCGAGCTCGTCGGTCCAGAACCGGTCGATCTCGGCCTGGAGTGAACGCAGTCCGGACGGGACGACGCGATAGATCCGCTGCCGTCCGACCTTCTCGGCGGCGACGAGGCCCACGCTCTCCAGGAGCAGGAGGTGCTGGGAGATCGCCGAGCGGGTCACTGGGAACTCCGAGGCGATCTCACTGACGGTCCGCGGCTGCGGGGCCAACAGCTGCAGGATGCGTCGCCGGGTCGGCTCGGCAGCTGCGGAGAGTGCGTCGGTCACCGGCAATACGTTAGTCATTGCTAACGTATCTGGCAAGTTCGTCTTTCGCGGCACCGTTGTGCAGTAGTGCCCGCGCCCGACAGAGTTGGGCCATGACCACCGGGGAGAGCGACTTCAGCGACTTCAGCGGCCTGCGCGCCACCTACATCAACTGCACCCTCAAGCGCGGGCCCGAGCCGAGCCACACCCAGGGCCTGGTCGACGCGAGCGCCGCGATCATGCGCGAGCACGGGGTGGAGGTCGACATGTTCCGGGCCGTCGACCATGACATCGCCACCGGCGTCTACCCGGACATGCGGGAGCACGGCTGGGAGCTGGACGCGTGGCCCGAGCTCTACCCCGGGATCCTCGACAGCCAGATTCTTGTCATCGCCGGTCCGATCTGGCTCGGCGACAACTCCAGCGTCACCAAGCGGATCATCGAGCGGCTCTACGCGCTGAGCGGGCAGGTCAACGACAAGGGCCAGTACCTCTTCTACGGGCGGGTGGCCGGCTGCCTGATCACCGGCAACGAGGACGGCATCAAGCACTGCGCCCAGAACGTGCTCTACAGCCTCCAGCACATCGGCTACACGATCCCGCCCAACGCCGACGCGGGGTGGATCGGCGAGGCGGGCCCGGGGCCGTCGTACCTCGACCCGGGCAGCGGCGGCCCCCACAACGACTTCACCAGCCGCAACACCACCTTCATGACGTGGAACCTGATGCACCTTGCGGCGATGCTTCGATCCGCCGGCGGCGTACCGGGCTACGGCAACCAGCGCACCCGCTGGGACGAGGGCGAGCGGTTCGGCTGGGAGAGCCCGGAGTACCTCTCCTGATGAGCGGGCCCGTCGTCGGTGACGACGGCCTCGCCAGATGTCCCTGGGGGGCGGCCAGCGAGATCTATCGCGCCTACCACGACACCGAGTGGGGCGTCCCGGTGCAGGGTGAGGCGGCCCACCTCGAACGGCTCACTCTCGAGGCGTTTCAGTCCGGACTGTCGTGGCTGACCATCCTCAACAAGCGCGAGGCCTTCCGGGAGGTCTTCGCGGGGTTCGACGCCGACGTCGTGGCGGCCTACGACGAGGCCGACTTCGACCGGCTGATGGGCGACGCGCGGATCGTGCGCAACCGGCTCAAGGTGCGGGCGGCGATCACCAACGCCGGGGCGACGGTGGCGCTGCGCGAGCGCGGTGGGCTCGAGGAGTTCATCCGGTCCTTCACGCCCGAGGATCATCCCGTTCCGGAGACCACGGACCAGATCAAGAGCGTTTCGCCGGAGTCGGTGGCCATGTCGAAGGCCCTGAAGAAGGAGGGCTTCGTGTTCGTGGGCCCAACCACGATGTACGCCCTGATGCAGGCGATCGGGCTCGTGGACGACCATCTCGTGGGGTGCCATCGCCGCGGGAGCGCCACCGCTCGTTGAGTAGGGTCGTCGGCCATGACCCGCGTGCACGCCTTCGGCGACGACGTCCTGGGTGAGCTCGACGCGGTCGGCCTCGTGGACCGGATCCGGTCTCGCCGGGCCGCGATCCATGACGTGGTGGAGGCCGCGATCGTCCGCGCCGAGCGGGTGGATCCCGAGCTCAACGCGATTGCCCACGAGGCCTTCGACCGGGCCCGCTGGGAGGCCTCCGATCCTCGCGGCGGCTACTTCGCGGGGGTTCCCACCTTCGTCAAGGACAACGTCGACGTCGGCGGGATGCCCACGCAGCAGGGCGTCGACGCGTTCCAGGGGACGCCGCGCCGGATCGACGGCGACTTCGCCCGGATGTTCCTGGCCACCGGGGTGATTCCGCTGGGCAAGACCCAGCTCTCGGAGTTCGGCTTCAGCCCGTCGGCCGAGCACGAGCGGCTGGGCCCGGTCCGTTCGCCGTGGGACCCCGAGTTCACCGCCGGCGCGTCCTCGGCCGGCTCCGCGGCCATGGTCGCCGCGGGCGTCGTACCGCTCGCCCATGCGAACGACGGCGGCGGCTCGATCCGGATCCCGGCCGCGGTCAACGGCCTGGTGGGGCTCAAGCCGACGCGGGGGCGGCTCGCCCAGGACCGGACGATGCGGCAGATGCCGGTGCAGATCATCTCCGACGGGGTGCTGACCAGGTCGGTCCGGGACACCGCGGCGTTCTTCCGCGAGTCGGAGAAGGTCTACCGCAGCCTGCGGCTGCCGCCGGTCGGCGACATCACCCGTCCCGGCAAGGCCCGGTTGCGCGTCGCGGTGGTCACCGAGGGCGTCGGGGCCCGGGCCACGCCGGAGGTCAGCGACCTGACCCTCAAGACGGGTGCGCTGCTCGAGGAGCTCGGGCACCGGGTCGAGCAGATCGACCCGCCGGTGCCGGCGTACTTCCGCGACGACTTCCTTCTCTACTGGTCGATGCTGAGCCTGTTCCTCGTCCAGACCGGCCGCCGCAGCTTCGGCGAGTCCTGGGACCCGGAGCTGCTCGACAACCTGACCCACGGGCTGGCCCGGCACTGCCGGCGGAACCTCCACAGGCTGCCGATGGCCATCGCGCGGCTGAGGCTCTCCGGGCGACTCTCGGCGCGCCTCTACGAGCAGTACGACGTCGTGCTCACCCCCACGCTCGCGACCTCGACCCCGCGGGTCGGGCACCTGGCGGCGAGCAACGACTACGAGACAACCCTCGAGCGGATGCTGGAGTGGGTCGCCTTCACCCCACTGCAGAACGCCACCGGAGACCCCGCGATCAGCCTGCCCCTGGCCACGACCGCGGACGGCATGCCCCACGGGATGATGTTCGCCGCCGCAGCCGGTCGGGAGGCGCTGCTCCTCGAGCTCGCCTACGAGCTGGAGTCCGCCCGCCCTTTCGCCCGCATCCAGGACGCCTGATTTTCGGATAGTCCCGGACGTTCTGGTTGTGAATTGGGCCCAGGAACAACCGAAACGTCCGGGACTATCCGGATCGGGGCTGGACCAGCAGCGCCTGGGTCGAGCGGGCCACCAGCCCGCGCCGGTCGTGGGCCTCTGCCACCGCCATGCCGACCGAGCCGCTCGAGAGCGTCGTCGCGGCGTCCAGGCACAGCCACTCGCCCTCGGGCGGGCGCAGGACGTGGACGGTCAGCTCGGTGTTGAGGAACCCCCATTCGCGTGGGTCGAAGACGGCGCTGACTCCGGACGCCGAGTCGACGCAGGTCACGAGCCGCTGGATCGGCGAGGCCTCCTCGTCCTCGACCAGGTCGGGTGGACGCATCCACACCACCCCCGGTCCGGGCTCGGCGAGGTCACCGGTGATCCACCGCCAGTCGACCGCGTCGACGTAGCCGCCACCCCAACCGGCGGGGCGCTCGCGGGACGTCCCGTCCTCGGGTCCGTGGGCCGGGGCCGCCTGCTCCTGGTCGGGACCGGCACCCGAAGCCGGGAACAGCCAGGCCCGGGCGGTCGCGACCGGGCGGCCGCGGGCGACGTCGTACAGCTCGGCGGCGGCCAGCTGGACAGACCGCCCAGGCCGCACGATCGACGCCGAGACCGCGAGGTCGTCGACCGGGACCGGGCCGAGCAGCTCCATCGTGAAGCGCCCGATGACCGAGTCCGAGAGGCTCTCGATCGCCCGGGTCAGCAACCCGGCCGGCGGCCCGCCGTGCTGGCTGTCCGGACCCCACGGGGACGCGGTCGTGGGAAGGGACTCGAAGCCCTCCCGACCGTCTGCGGACGGGCCCTGTGAACGGTAGAAACTGGGCGGTTCAGTCGATTTCCCGATCATGTCAGCCGGTGTGTATCCTCATCGGTCGTTGCCCCTTTAGCTCAGTCGGCAGAGCGTCTCCATGGTAAGGAGAAGGTCTACGGTTCGATTCCGTAAAGGG
>DASSJR010000211.1:0-10564 GCA_035691135.1 Nocardioides sp.
ATCTCGATGCCCTCGCGGCCGATGTAGTGCCAGATGTCGAGCTCGGTCCAGTTGGACAGCGGGAAGACCCGCATGTGCTCACCCTCGTGGATCCGGCCGTTGTAGAGGCTCCACAGCTCGGGACGCTGCATCTTGGGGTCCCACTGGCCGAACTCGTCGCGGTGGGAGTAGACGCGCTCCTTGGCGCGGGCCTTCTCCTCGTCGCGGCGGCCACCGCCGAAGGCGGCGGTGAAGCCCTCTTCCTCGAGCACGTTGAGCAGGGTGCCGATCTGCAGCCGGTTGCGGCTGGTCTTGCCGTCGTCGACGACGACGCCGGTCTTGATCGCCTCCTCGACGCTGGCGACGACCAGGCGCACGCCGAGCCGGCTCACCCAGGAGTCGCGGCAGGCGAGGACCTCGGGGAAGTCGTAGCCGGTGTCGACCTGCAGGACGGGGAAGGGGATCTTGGCCGGGTAGAACGCCTTCTCGGCGAGCCGGAGCATGACGATCGAGTCCTTGCCGCCCGAGAACATCAGGACGGGCTTCTCGAACTCGGCCGCGACCTCGCGGAAGATGTGGATCGACTCCGCTTCCAGCTGGTCCAGCTGACTCAGCTGGTAGTCGACATGGGTCGGGGGTGCGCTCATCTGTGGTTGGGCCTCTCCTCGGGACAGCGCCTCATGCTAACCGCCCCTCGGTGCCCCGGCCGCATCGAGGCTGCGCGTCGTAACGTGCGTCACGCAGAGGGTCTCTCGGCCTGCGAGGTGTCGTCGCGTCTCATCCTCACGATCCCCGGGCGGTAGGCCGGATCCTCCAGCTGGGCAACCGTGGGAGCTCCGAACATCGGCAGACCCTGGCCCCGCCGGAGGAGGCCCCAGATCAACGGGACCAGCACCACCATCGCGATCCCGATCACGGCGATCAGCACGGGGTGGGTGTCCTCCTCGCCGGCGCCGAGCGGGGCCCATCCGGCCTTGTCCAGCAGGGCGAAGCCGGACATCGTGAGCACGACGACGATCCCGCGTCGGATGATCGACTGCGGGACCCGGGGCGCGATCTTGGAGCCGATCATGGTGCCCGGCACCGAGCCGATCAGCAGCGGAATCAGGATCGACCACTCGAGGCCGTGCAGGGCGATGTTGGAGATGGCCGCGGCCATCACCAGCGGCACCGCCTGGACCAGGTCGGTCCCGACCAGCCTCACGGCGGACAGGCCGGGGTAGAGCATGAGCAGCGCGATCATGATGACCGACCCCGAGCCGACGCTGGTCACGCCGACCAGCAGCCCGCCGAGGGCGCCGACCAGGAGGGTCGGGACCGGGCGGATCTTCGGGTTCTCGTCACCACTGGAGCCACCGGCACGCACCCGGCGCAGGTTGACGTAGAGCCGGAGGGCGTAGGTCAGCGCCGCGAGGAGCAGGGCGAAGCCGATGCAGAGCTTGAGGACGAGGTCGAGCTCCTCGGGGTTGTCGGTCACTGCCGCGACGAGGTAGGGCCCGAGCAGGGCCATCGGTACCGAGCCGATGATCAGCCATTTGGCGAGGGACAGGTTGGGCGAGCCCTCGCGGTGGTGGACGATCGCGCCGCCGGTCTTGTAGACCGCGGCCGCGGTCAGGTCCGCGGTCACGACCGTCGCCGCGTCGCCCACCCCGAGGAAGATCAGCGCCGGGGTCATCAGCGCGCCGCCACCCATGCCGGTCAGGCCGACGACCACCCCGACGAAGAACCCGGCGGCGAGGATCGCGAAGAAGGTGGTGGTGATCAGGTCGCTCATGAAGAGATCATCCTCGGTCGGGTTTCGGTCGGGTCGGCGGCGCGCAGGTCGAGGTGGCCGGATTCCTCCAGGGCGTCCAGTACGTCGTCGAGGGCCTCTTCGATGCTACGGCCGGTGGTGTCCACGCGCACGGCCGCGTCGGAGGGTTCTTCGTAGGGGGAGGAGATGCCCGTGAACTCCGGGATCTCGCCGCGCCGCGCCTTGGCATAGAGGCCCTTGCGGTCACGCCGCTCACACTCCTCGAGGGGGGTCGCGACGTGGACGAGGAAGAAGGCGCCCCCGGCGTCCTCGACCATCGCCCGGACCTGGCGACGGGTCTCGTCGAAGGGCGCGATCGGGCTGCACACCGCGACCCCGCCGTGCCGGGAGATCTCGGCCGCGACCCAGCCGATCCGCCGGATGTTGGTCTCCCGGTCCGCCTTGGAGAAGGTGAGGCCGGCCGAGAGGTTGCGCCGTACGACGTCGCCGTCGAGGCTCGTGACCGTTCGCGACCCCTGCTCCAGGATCCGGTCCATCAGGGCGCGGGCCAGGGTCGACTTGCCGCTCCCGGAGAGGCCGGTGAAGAAGAGCACGAGTCCCTGCTCGCCGGGGGCGGGTCGGTCCGCCTCGACGATCGCCCGGATCGCCGGCGCGAACGACTCCGTCGCGCGGACGTCCGGGGACGGGAGCGCCAGGACCGGGTCGGGGCCGGCGAAGTTGGTCACGACCTGCTGGCCCAGCGCGTGGTCGGCCTCGGGATCCCCGTGTGCAGCCAGCGGAACCGCGACGACCTCGGCGTCCGGCAGCAGCCGGGCCGCGGACAGGCAGGCCCGGATCATGGCGACCGGGGACAGCTGCGGGGTGCCGGCCCCGACGAGGGCGAGCAGGACGATCCGCCCTCCGTCCGAGCGCAGGAGATCGAGCTCCTGCTCCGTCGGCGCGTCGACGACGGGCACGAACGTGCTGCCGGCGTAGAGGTCACGCGCCTGGGCCGGGGTGAGGTAGAGCCGCCGGAACGGCCCGAACTGTGCGTGGGTCACCGGCGTGACCGGCCAGCCACCGGGGCCGTCGCCGGGGCTGGTCGCGACTCTCGCGAGCGGCAGGCCCTCCGGGTCCACCAGCTCGACCTCGGCCTCCTCCGCCAGCTCGGGCGGGAGGGTGAGCGTGACCGGGCTGCCGGGCTCGTTGAACGCGCGGGTCGGGGCCAGGGCGCCGGTGACCAGCAGTTCGAGGTCGTCGAGCTCCCGCGCATCCGGGCAGTGCTGGGGGACGGGGGAGGTCGGCACGGGGGCAATCCTGCCATCGGCCTTTCTGTAGCGTGCGCGGCATGTCCAGCGCCCCCACGGTCAGTGCTCCCGTCGTCGCCGAGATCGTCCGCTCCGGGTTCGTCGAGGGTCACCACTACGGATCGATCGTGGCCATCGACGGGTCCGGCGAGGTGGACTGGGCGGTCGGGGATGCCGACCAGCAGATCCTGCCCCGGTCCTGCAACAAGCCGATCCAGGCGCTGGCCATGGTGCGGCTCGGGCTGAAGCTCCCACCGGAGCTGCTGGCGCTCGCCTGCGCCTCCCACTCCGGGGAGGACTTCCACGTCGAGGGGGTGCGCCGGATCCTCGAGCTCGCCGATCTCGACGAGTCGGACCTCCAGACCCCGCCGGGCTACCCGCTCGACGACGAGGCCCGCGAAGCGCTGATCCGCCGCGGGGTGGGCCCGGCGCCGATCCACATGAACTGCTCGGGCAAGCACGCCGCCATGCTGGCCACCTGCCAGGCCAACGGTTGGGACACCGCGAGCTACCGCGCTCCCGACCACCCGCTCCAGGTCGCCACGAGGGAGACCTTCGCCGAGCTCATCGGCGAACCGGTGGACACCGTCGCGGTGGACGGTTGCGGGGCACCCCTCTTCCCGGCCTCGCTCGTCGGCCTGGCACGGGCCTTCCGGCGACTGGCGCTCGGCGTCGGCGCCGACGGCCGTCCCGACCCCCAGGCCGTGGAGGTCGCCGAGGCGATCCGCGCCCACCCGGAGTACGTCTCCGGCACGCGCCGCGACGAAGCCACCCTGCTGCGGGCCATCCCCGGAGCGATCGGCAAGGCCGGCGCCGAGTCCTGCTACGCCGTGGCCCTCCCGGACGGTCGCGCCATCGCGCTCAAGACCGACGACGGCGCGCCGAGGGTCCGGCCGGTGCTGATGGCCCACGCACTACGCAGGAGCGGGATCGACACCGGACCCGGCGTGGACACCGAGGCGGTACGCCGGACCGGCGACGTGACCCTGCTGGGCGGCGGCGAGCCGGTGGGCGAGATCCGGGCCTGCTTCTGAACTCCCCCCGCATATCGGACGACCAGCCAGGACCGCCGCTGTGTGACTCCTCACGCTAGCTCAGTTTGCATTTTGCTAACTGCAGTTAGCAGTATGGGGGCATGGCCAGGACCAAGGTCGGGAAGACCGTCGAGTCACTCGGCGACTACCTCAAGGAGCAGCGCGTTGCGGCGCGACTGTCCCTGAGGCAGCTCGCGGAGCAGGCGGGTGTGTCCAACCCCTACCTGAGCCAGATCGAGCGAGGGCTCCGGAAGCCGTCTGCCGAGGTGCTGCAGCAGATCGCGAAGGCGCTGCGGATCTCGGCGGAGCAGCTCTACATCCGGGCCGGGATCGTCAGCCCCGAGAACGGGGTCGGCATTCCGCAGGAGAGGTCCGTCGAGCTCGCCATCCTGGGCGATGCCGGTCTCACCGAGCGGCAGAAGCAGTCCCTGCTGGACGTGTACTCGTCGTTCCTCTCGCTCAACGCGTCGGCCATCGACGCGGCTATGGAACAGCCGGTTGAACCCATGCCGGTCACGGACCCCGACCAGATCATCAACCACAAGGAGTGAATGACATGGCCAAGGCCAAGTTCGACATCAAGACCGAGGCGACCCGCGGCCTGTACGCCGGCGCGGGCGTCGCCGACCTCGCCGTGGAGACCGTGCGCGAGTACGTCGCCAAGGGCCAGACCCGGTTCGCCGGTGTCCAGAAGGACGTCGCCGGTTTCGACTACTCGCCGCAGGCGCTGCGCCAGCAGGTCAACGCCCGCGTCGAGGCGCTGAGCAAGGAGGCCAAGGCTCGCCGTGCCGCCGCTGAGGCGCGCGTCGCCGGGCTCCGCAAGGAGGCCACGACCAAGGTGAGCGAGAACGCCGACACCGCGACCGACGCCTTCGGCGACCTGGTCAAGCGCGGCGAGAGCCTCGTCAGCCGGATCCGCCGCCAGGAGGCCACCAAGGCCACCACGCGGTCGGCCAAGACGACCTCCAGCAAGGCGAAGACGACCTCGACCCAGGCGCAGAAGACGGCCAAGAAGTCGACGAACGCTGCCAAGAAGACGGCCAAGAAGTCGCCGGCCAAGAGCAGCGCCAAGGCGACCGCCACGGCGGCCAAGAGCACGGCGTCCAACGCCGCGAAGGCCACCACCGACGGTGCGTCGAAGGTCGGCAACTGAAGGAACCACGAGCAGCTGATGCTGTTCTGAAGTAGGACGAGGCCCCCGGGGGTGTGAGCTCCGGGGGCCTCGTGCTGCGTGCATGGAGCCCAGGCCCGGATAGGCTGGTGTGGTGGTGGATGTCTTCGAGGCGCAGAGCTACTTCATGCTGGCGGTCGCGGTTGCGGTCCTGGCCGTGAAGGTGTTCGCGTTCGTCAGCTCCCTGTTGTTCTCCACCGAGTCCTACCGGGCGGCCGGCAAGCTGACCAAGCCGGCGTGGTGCGCGATCCTCGGCCTCGGGCTGGCCTGCCAGTTCCTCTTCGCTTCACCGCTGAACTTCATCAACCTTGCCTTCACGATCGGGGCCCTGGTCTACCTCGCCGACGTGCGCCCCGCCCTCGCTTCCCTCACCCGGCGCTGAGCCGGCACGACGCAGAAACCGGAAGGAACCATGGGGCAGGAGCCGCTGTTCGTGTCCCGTCCCTGGGGCACCTGGCAGGTCCTCGACGAGGGCGCTGGTTACAAGGTGAAGCGGATCGAGGTTCTGCCCGGGCACCGCCTCTCGTACCAGACCCACGCGCACCGCTCTGAGCACTGGATCGTCGTGACCGGAGTCGCCACCTGCCTGATCGACGGTTCGACGGTGGTGGCCCGGCCCGGCCAGAGCGTGCACGTGGCCGTGGGTCAGGCCCACCGCATCGCCAACCAGCACGACGAGCTGCTCGTGATCATCGAGATCCAGCGTGGTGCCTACACCGGTGAAGACGACATCGTCCGGCTTGCCGATGACTACGGGCGGGACACCTCGATCACTGCCCCTTGAGGGCGTACGCTGAAGTTTGAAGCTCCGCCCTCGGGGCCGGGGGTTGCCATGAGGACGTGGACAAACACGCAGTCCGGTACCCTCCCGGTGGTCCAGACGAGCTTGAGGGGTTCCAGGTGCGAATTCTTGTTCTCGGTGGGGATGGTTACCTCGGGTGGCCCACCGCGATGCATTTCTCCAACCAAGGCCACGCAGTCACCGTGGTCGACAACTACCTTCGTCGTCAGACGGTGCTCGAGGCTGGCAGCGAGAGCCTCACGCCCATCCTGAACCTCCAGCAGCGCGCTCAGGTCTGGCGCGAGGTCACCGGGAAGCAGATCGACGTCCACCTGTTCGACCTGTGCGACTACGAGCCGCTCGTCGCGCTCTTCAATGACTTCAAGCCGGAGGCCGTCGTCCATTACGGCCAGATGCCTTCGGCGCCGTACTCGATGGTGAACCGGCGTCATGCCGTCTTCACGCAGTCGAACAACATCGTCAACAACCTGAATGTGATCTTCGCGATCACCGAGACGAACCTCGACTGTCACCTCGTCAAGCTCGGCACGATGGGGGAGTACGGCTGTCCCAACATCGACATCGAAGAGGGCTTCATCGAGATCGAGCACAAGGGGCGCAAGGACACACTGCCGTTCCCGAAGGTCCCGCACAGCTGGTACCACGCCTCGAAGGTCGCCGACTCGACCAACATCCACTTCGCTACCCGGGTCTACGGTCTGCGGGCCACCGACCTCAACCAGGGCGTGGTCTACGGCGTGCAGACCGCGGAGACGCAGCTGGACGACCGGCTGCTCACCCGATACGACTACGACGAGCAGTTCGGTACGGCGCTGAACCGCTTCTGCGTGCAGGCCGTGATCGGCCACCCGCTCACCGTCTACGGCGGCGGTGGGCAGACCCGCGGTTTCCTGAACCTGCGGGACACCCTCGCGTGTGTGGACCTCGCCGTCCAGAACCCCGCCGACCGGGGTGAGATGCGCGTCTACAACCAGTTCACCGAGACCTTCTCCATTGCCGAGCTCGCCCATGAGGTCCAGAGGGCAGGCAAGGAGCTGGGCCTCGATGTCGAGATCGGGCAGTTCGAGAACCCCCGCACCGAGGCGCAGGACCACTACTACAACCCGACGCACACCAAGCTGCTCGACCTGGGACTCCGTCCGACGCTGCTGTCGGAGGATCTGGTCACGGACACCCTGCGCACGTTGATGGAGTATCGCGATCGTGTGATCGTCGACGCCATCGCGCCGCGCACCACGTGGAAGTGAGTGCCGCCAGATGACGATGGTCGAGGCTTGATGGGGCCCCGTACCTGGGTTCCCGGACTGCTCGCCACCGCCCTGCTCTGGGACCAGGCACGTCGTTCGCACCTGCGCCACCGCCGGTCCTCCGCCTCGGGGCCGGTCCGCGAGGCGGCGGTCCGCGCGAGCCTCGAGGAGACCTCGCCGCCGGACGCGCCCTTCGTGGCCATCGTCATCGCGGCACTCAACGAGGAAGCCACGATCGGGAAGGTGCTCGCCGACATCCCGGAGATGCTCTGCGGCCTACGAGTCCGCGTCCTGGTGGTCGACGACGGGAGCACCGACTCGACGGCGGAGGTCGCGCGGGCTGCCGGAGCCCTGGTGTCCAGTCACGGCCGGAACCTCGGGCAGGGCGACGGGCTGCGCACCGGCTTCGCGGTCGCGCTCGAGCTCGGAGCCACGGTGGTCGTGACCATGGACGCTGACGGGCAGCACGACCCGGCTGAGCTGCCCGACCTGGTCGGCCCGGTGCTCGGCGGTGATGCCGACTACGTCCAGGGTTCCCGCTTCCTCGGCAAGTACGACGACGCCGGCGGGGCCCGACACGTGGGCATCATGGGCTTCACCGCCCTGATCAACGTGCTCGCCGGGACCAGGGTGTCCGACTGCACGAATGGCTACCGGGCCATCGCGGGCAGCGAGCTGGGCCGGATGCGCCTGGTCGAGGACCGGTTCTCGGCCGCGGAGATCATCATCGAGGCCGCCGCCTGCGGACTGCGCATCCGGGAGGTCCCGGTCCACATCCGCGGCCGGGAGGTCGGTGAGACCAGGAAACCCCGCGGCCTGTCCTATCCCCTGGGCTACCTCGGGACGATCGTGCGGTCCTCGGTTCGTGCCCGCGCCCTGAACTCTCGCTCCCACCGGTCTTCCGCGCATTCTCGGTCCGGCGTGCGCCTCTAGTAGCCTCGTCAGACCCAACGGCCGGCGGCAATCACGGAATGACAGTGACGACCTTTCTCGCTCTGCTGTTGGGTCTCGTGCTTCCGGGACTCGCCGCAGCGGTCCTTCTGGCTCGACGCTGGCCCACAGCACAGTCCCCGGCCACGGGGGTCTTCATCGCCCAGGCACTTGCGATGGGCACGGGCGTCTGGCTGATCAGCTCTGGCTTCCTGGCCCGGTTCGTCGGCCTGACCGCGACATCGGGCTGGATCATGACGTCGCTGCTTGCTGCCGCGAGTGTCGCCTTCCTGTTGCTGCCCCGAAGCAGGGCGCTGCTGCGCGGTCGTGGGCGCGACGCACTCGACCTGGCGATCGTGATCCTGCTGGCTGCCGCGGTGTGGTGGCCGGTCGGCGTCGCCGCCTTCCGCATCACGTGGGGCTCGACGGGTGGCACGCCCTGGTACTACTGGAATCTGGCCGATCAGGTGGCCGAGCACCACCACGTCCCCCTCACGTCGACGGAGTGGGGCATGACGGTTCCCTTCCTCGGCGACTACCACCTTTTCACCACGGCCACGGCGATGCTGCTCCAACAGGGCGGATCCGGCGTGAGCGCCCTGCACGCGGTCATGGCGGTCGCGGTCGTCCTGGTCGCCTGCGGAGCCTTTGCACTGGCTGCGGCGCTGGGGGCGCCCCGGCCGGCAGCATTCCTCGCGGTCCCGGTCGCCGTCGGCACTGGCGTCGCTGCGCTCAAGCTCACGGCGTACCGGCCCGAGGCGTTCGGACTGGGCCTGCTGCTCATCGTGGCGGCATGCTTCGTCTGGTGGCTGCGGAGCGCGGATCGCACGGCGCTGGTGTGCACCTGCGTGGCGGGGCTCGCGGTCTACGGCGTGCACGGCGTCGCCGCGGTGACCGCCGTCGTCCTCTTCGGTGCTGCGACTGTCGCATTCGCGCCGGGACGTCCAGGCATCCGGCGGTACGCCATGCAGGCCGGACTCGCTGCAGTCCTGGTCGGTGCCGTGATCCTGGTCGTCGGCCTCGCCCTCGGGATGAAGATGAGCGCGGTCAGCGCCGGGGGGCTCGTGGACCGAGGCGGGACGGAGGACCCGACCTGGCAGTTCCTGCGCGCGATCGGCGGGCGTCCCTTCACCTCTCCTCCGGACAACGGCGCGGTCTTCGACCGAGGGATCGATTCCACGTACGCGGGCGGGCTCGAGTTGTGGCTCGTCGGCGTGACGGTCGCTCTGGCGATCGTGGTCCTCGTCGTCGCGTCGGGTCGTGACGTGCTTGCGCGCCGCCAGCTGGCCTTCTTCCTGCTGGCGGCCGTCGCTCTCGCCGCCCTGGCCGCGGTGTTCGCCCTCGGCTGGGAGGGCTACGTCCCGCGACGCACCGGCCAACGGTTCACGGCCGAGGCGAGCATCCTGGCCGGCCCCTTGATCGCTTGTGGAGCCGGGCACCTGCTGCAACCGCGGCGGTCGCGTGCCGGTCGTCGAGCACCGCCCCGGGACAGATCCGCAGCGCCGGTGTGGGTGTTGGCGGCGCTGCTCGCGGTCGGAGGGTGCCTCACCGGGCTGACGCTCGCCCACACTCGCGGAAGCGACTACCCCTCGCAACAGGATGTCGAAGTGTTGCGCTCGCTGGAGATCCCGTCGCACGCCACGGTTCTCACCAACGGCTACAACGAGGGCTACATCGAACAGACCACCGGGGCGCACGGGCTGGTCGGAGGTCGTGCGCCCTACACGTTCCCCACCATTCTCGATCGAGCGCTGCAGGTGTTGACGGAGGCCAAGGAGTTCTACCGTGCCCCGAAGGCGCACGAGGCTTTCCTGCAGCGTGAGGGCATCGACTACGTCCTGGTGGGGCGGGACTCCGCCCTCGGGCGAGCACCCTTCCGCGGGGGCGTGAACCTGACCGGGCTCGACTCACTGCCGGTGCTGACCGAGATAGCCACGACGCCCGACTTGGTGGTCTATCGGGTGGAGGCGCCGGCATGAGCGGTGACTGGCGTGGGAACGAGGGCTGCGACGCATGGACTCGGTGACCTTCGCTGCCGCAATGGCGTTGCCGGCCGCCGCTGCGGTCCTCCTTCTGCCGGGCTTCGGAGTCAAAGCCTTCTTCGATGCCGTGTCGACGCGGGTCGCTGGTTGGAACCGAGACGTCAGCCGGATTCGGGATTCCCCCGAACGGGCAGAAGGGCTCGTCGTGGGGATGGCCCTGAGCCTGATCGTGACGACGTCGGTCGGGGGACTGATGCTCGCGTTCGCCGGCTTCTCGACGACCTGGTTCGCGGTGACCATCGGCGTTCTCGCCCTGGTCGGAGTGGTCCCCTTCGCCCGGTGGTTCATGCAGAGCCGCGCCTGGTGGAAGCTGCTCATGG
>DASSJR010000212.1:0-12715 GCA_035691135.1 Nocardioides sp.
GAGACGTGGTCTGTCGATCCTCGGAGGGTGCTCTGTACTCTCCAGCACGGGTGAGGGGCCCGTTTGCTCGGAAGGTCTCGTGCCCATGTCTCGTCTGCGCCTTGCCGGGGTCACCCTGGCGACGATCGCACCCCTCCTGGCGGCTGTTGCGCCCGCGAGCGCCGCCGCGGAGCCCTGCAGCGGCCCGGCCGCCTCTGACGAGTGGCCCACGTTCGGTCGCAACCTCGCCAACACCCGGACCCAGGAGCACCCAGGGGACATCTCACCGGCCACCACGCCGACCCTGCAGCCGGTCTGGTCGTTCTCGACCGGGGGGTCGGTCAACCCCTTCGGTGACCTGAACGGCACGCCGATCGTCAGCGGCGGTTGCGTCTACCTGAACACGGCCGGGGGCGACGTGATCGCGCTGGATGCCAAGGACGGCACCGAGCTGTGGCGTCATCACGTCACGCTCGACCCGGGGACGGTCGCCGGCCTCGGCGGCACCTTCGTCAGCTCTCCGGCGGTGACCGACGACGCCCTCCTCGCCCTCGTCAACCAGGTGGGCTCGCCCTACGTGCTGGCCCTGTCCAGAACGCCCGACGCCGACGGCGAGCCGCGAGTCCTGTGGCGCAGCGAGCCGATCGTCGAGGGTCCGGGCTACTACACGAACGCCACGGCCGTCGTCACCAACGGCCTGTTGCTGGCCGGGTTCTCGCCTGCCGAGGGAGACCCGGACGAGCGGGGCGGGCTGGCGATCTTCGACGCTCGGACGGGTCGGCTCCTGAAACGCGTCTACTCGATTCCCCAGGAGGCACTTGCCGAGGGGTACGCCGGGGGTGGCATCTGGACCGCCCCCGCGGTCGACGCCGGGAACGGCTACGCGTACGCCGGCACCAGCAACCCGTACAGCAAGAAGATCGAGCACGAGAACACCAACGCCATCCTCAAGATCGACATCGACCCGAGACGCAGGACCTTCGGTGAGGTCGTCGGCTCCTACAAGGGCCTGATCGAGCAGTACGACCCCGCGGTTCGCGAGGCCGTCGATCCGCTGTGCGAGGCGGCTGGCGAGGACCCGAACCTGCAGCTCATCGCCGGTGACAGCGCGCCCTGCCTGCAGCTCGACCTGGACTTCGGTGCGCCGCCGAACCTGTTCCGCGACTCGACGGGACGATTGCTCGTCGGCGACCTGCAGAAGGCGGGGGTCTACCACGCGGTCGACGCAGGTTCGATGCTGCCTGCGTGGAAGGCGACCGTCGGCGGGTCGTGCGCGGCGTGCAACGCCGCTGCGTGGGCCTCTCACGGTGGTGATGTGGTCGGCGCGAGCTCCCCGGTCGGGACAATGCTCTCGCTCGGGAGTGACGACGGGGCGGTGCAGTGGGCCTCGCCCATCGCCGATGGGACGCACTACCAGTCGACCTCGATCGCGGGCGGAGTGGTGTTCACCGTCGACAACATCGGGAACCTCCTCGCGTGGGACGAGGCGTCGGGCGTGCCGCTCCTGAGGCGCCCACTCCAGGCCGACGCGGACGAGTCGGCAGTCGGGCTGGCGAGCAGTGGGGTCGCCATCGCATCAGGAATGGTCATCGCGGCCGCGGGCAACGACGTGGTCGCCTACGCGCCTGCCGATCTCGGCTGAACCCGCCATCGAAGGTTCGGAGCGTCAGGTCGTGCTGCTCAGAGCACCGACCGTTGACTGCCTGGACTGTTCGTACGGCGGCGACGGTTGGAGGGCGAGCACGGTCACGTCGTCGCTCGCCGGTGAGTCGAAGCCGAGGAGCGCGGCCAGCACGTGGTCGCACAGTGACTCCGGGTCACTGGAGGGCATCCGGATCGACTCCAGCTGTGCCAACCCGTCGCTGATCGAGCTCGATCTGCGCTCCACGAGCCCGTCCGTGTAGAGCAGGGCCGACCCGCCCGGGGGGATCTCCACAGCACGGTCGACGTAGACCGCGGTGCCGGTCGCCCCGAAGGGTGGCCCCGGATCGCCGCGCAGCAACCGGGCGTCGCCCGACGCACCGACGACCAGCGGGTTCAGGTGGCCGGCGCTCGACCACCGGAAGGCGCCGGTGGCGGGATTGACGATCGCGTACAGGCAGGTGGTGAGGTCGGTGACGCCCAGGATGTCCACCATGGTGTTGACCCGTGCGAGCACCGTGGCAGGCGATGTCTCGTGCACGGCGAAGGCCCGCAGGGCGGTCCGGATCTGTCCCATCGCGGACGCGGCCGGAAGGTCGTGGCCCACCACGTCACCCACCACCAGGCCGACCTCTCCGGACGGCAACAGAACGACGTCGTACCAGTCCCCTCCCACACGCATGGACGAGTTCCCCGGCGTGGACCGCGCGGCAAGCTGAAGTCCCGGGATGAGCGGCAGCTGGTCCGGGAACAGGCCCCGCTGCAGCTCGTCGGCCACGGTCCGTTGCTCCGCCTCGCGGCCCAGCGCTGCTCGAAGCCGCGCACCCTCTCGCCGGTGCATTCCCACCAGCAACGCCCAGCCCGCCAGGGCCGCCGCCGAGCCGATCATCAGGACGCGACGGATCACCTGCTCGTGCTGGGCCTGCGCGCGCTCCAGGTCGGCGGAGCTGCCGGCGAGAGTGACTGTGGCAGCCGCCTGCGTCTTCACCAGCTTGTCGAACATGGTCTCGAAATGATCAATCGCCCTCCGGTCCACGTGCCCCGTCCGCAGCATCGACCGGACCAGCCGCCTTGCGGTGTGGATGTAGGCCTCCTGGTCGGGCAACAAGGAGGCAACGACAGCGGCGTCGACCGGCGAGAGGTCCGTGCGCTGCAACTTCCTGATGTCGGTCAGGAAGTCCCGAGCATGTGTCTTGGTCGCGCCGAGAATGTTCTCCGACGTGGAGGACGACTCTCCCTCCACGGACTCTCGCGCGTTGCCCACATCAGTTCGCAGCGCGTCGTGCATCATGTCCGCGTCCTGGTGGAGCCGCTGCGCCCGCGAGAGCTCACCCATCCGCTCAGCCGTGGAGACGGTGCCGGCCAGGGAGAAGATCGCGGTACCGCCGACCAGGAGGGTCAACCCGACGCCGAGCACCGCCAGGATGACGAGCGGGCGGGTCCAGGGCAGGTCGAGCACGCGTTTCCCCTCCCCAGGTCGCGGGCGCCGCGAGTCCGGGGCGGCCTCTGTCCGGACGCGCGCGGCCGGAATCAACGTACGCTCGTCGGTGCGGCCGCCGTGCGGGCTTGAGGGTTAATCACCCATAGGTGCCATCGACACCCACCCACATGGGTCACGGTGACGAGGCGACGCCTCGACCAACGATCCGTCGTGACCAGCGAAGCGCCCCGCGGGTCCCTGCGTGAGGGAGCAGCGGGACGCTTCAGGGACTGCTTCGGTTCTAGTGCACCTGCCGATGACGCGCAACCATGGTTGAAGGATCGACAAACCAGAGCGCGGACTCGGCTCATGCCGGGAGCACGCGACCGGCGCTCAAGAGCAGCCGTGTTCGTCGCTGTTCGGCTCTAGGACTCCCGTCGGAGTTCGAGGACGAACCACACGGTCGTACCCGCGGTGTCGTGCTCAGAGCCCCATCGGGTCGCCAGGGCCCCGACCAGCTGCAGGCCCCGACCGTGGACCCTCAGTGGCTCCTCGACCGGCTCGCCGGAGGCGGGGTTCGGGAGCCCATGATCGCGAACTGTCACCGTGAGTACGTCGTCCTCCAGCAAGGCGCGCACCGCGCAGCCGCTGTCGGCGTGGATCACCGCGTTGGTGACCAGCTCGGAGAGGCACAGCACCGCCGTGTCGCTGACCTCCGGGTCGACGCCCCAGTCGTCCAACGCACGACGCAGGAACCCGCGTGCGTCCCCGACGGCTGCGGCGTCACCGGGCACGTCGTGGACGACCGCGACGGCACCCGGTGGCAGGTCCCGATCAGGCAGTGAGGCAGGCTCCTGCTCCTGCCCGCGCTGCGCCTCTCGCAGAGTGGCGCCCAGCTCCGCTCCCAGATGTTGGAGCTCCGCTCGCAGCTCTGCGCCGAATGTGAGGGGAGCGTCGAAGAACAGCACGAGGCCGCCGAGAGTCTGTCCGGCCGCGACGATCGGCACCGCCGCGATCCCGACTGTCGAGGTGCCCCGCTGGCGTGACACGAAGGTCGCGTACCGCTCCCCGAGGTCGTCCAGCGCGCCCACCACGGGCTGACCGGTCCGGACGGCGGTGTTGAGGGGCACGTCGTCGTAGGCATCGATGTGGCACCACGACGACGGCTCGCCGTGGTCGCGATCGCTCGCCGTGAACCGCAGGCGCCGGCCACCACCCTCGGTCAGGGCCAGCCCGACCCGGCAGACGCCCGCAAGCCGGCCCAGCGATTCCAGAGCGCCTTGCGCCCACGCCGCGATCCCATCGATCGTGGCCTGCGAACCTGCTGTCGGCGGCACGCCCCCAGCCTAGGCCCGTGCGATGGCGTGGAGGGTCACTTCGTCCAGACAGCCCGCATCGGCCACGGCAGTCACGTAGGTGCAATTCGGCTGGCGCCGACGGTCAGTGGGCGAGCCGGGATTGAGCAGACGCAGACCGGTGGGACCGATCGTGTCCCACGGGATGTGGCTGTGCCCGAACACGAGGACGTCGAGCTCGGGGAACCGGGCACTGCACCGCTCCTCACGGCCCTTCGCCGGACCCGTCTCGTGGATCACGCCGAAGCGGATGCCCTCGATCTCGACGCGGGCCATCTCCGGCAACCGCTCCCGCAACGCGCCGTGATCGTTGTTGCCCCGGACCCCGATCAATCGGCGGGCTCTCTGCTCGAACTCGTCCAGGAGTCGCTCGTCGACCCAGTCGCCCGCATCGAGCACCACATCCGCGCTCTCGAGCTCACGCCAGACCTCCGCAGGCAGATCGCGTGCCCGCTTCGGAACGTGGGTGTCGGCCACGATCAGAAGTCGTGTGGTCATCGACTCACCCTAGGAAGGATCTCGGGGCGCGCTCTACCTCACGAGGGCGAGCACCCGCTGCAGCCCGGTCTGCGGGTCGAGCTTCTCGCCGTCGATCTCGATCGTCGGCGTCCCGGTGACGCCGTCCTTGCTCATCTGGTCCGTCGCGTCCACCACCCACTGGTCGAACTGGCCGGAGTTGATCGCCTCGGTGACCTGGCCACGGTCGGCCCCGGCCTGGACGGCCCACTCGATGAGCTGGTCGTTGTCGGGGCCGGCGGTGTTCTCGGCGGGCTGGTTGGCATACAGCGTGTCGTGGAACTTCTTGAAGGCATCCGGCCCCGCCACGTCGAGGACCGCGGCCGCGGCATTGGCGGCCCGGGAGGAGTACTCGTTCTGCGAGGCCTGGTCGAGGAACGCGACGACCCTGTACTCCACCCGAACCTTGCCGTCGTCGATCCCCTGAGCGACCTGCGAGGCGCTCGCGTGCTCGAAGGCTCCGCAGACCGGACACTGGAAGTCCTCGTAGATCACCACTGTCTTGGGCGCGTCCGCATCGCCGACCACCACGCCGTAGCCGTCGGCTCCGGTCGGCGCGGTCGTCGCGGCACCGCCACCTTGACCCGTGGTGTCACGACTGGTCAGCAATGCGGTCCCGCCGACGATCACTGCGACGACGACGCCGACCGCAAGGATCACGAGCCAGCGTCGCCGGCGCCGGGCACGCTCCTCGGCCTCGCGACGGAGGGTGGCGGCCCGGTCCCGGGACTTGCGTGCGCGGGTGCTCATCGTGGTTGCCGGACTCCTTCGGCTGGGTGGGTTTCGGTGGGGAACAGGAAGGTATCGACGGCGAAGGGCGTGCGCGGCCGCCACGCGAGGAGGATGGAGAGGACGAGCAAGCCGACGTCACGCGCGATCTCCCACGGGTACTTCGAGGTGGCGTCGGCGTCGAAGCCGCCGCCACCGAAGCAGCCGCACTCGATCTGCAGGCCCCGGGCCCACGCTGAGGCGATGCCGGTGATGAAGGCCACGAACAGGACTGCGGACCCCGCGCTCGCGGGCCGCGTGAACAGGCCCAGGACGAGGCACACACCAACCACGAGCTCGAGGATCGGGAGGGTGTGACCCACCGGCGGGACGACACTCTCGGGGAGCAGGTCGTAGGCGCGTACGGCGCGGACGCTCGCAGCCGGATCGGGCAGCTTGATCAGGCCGGCGGCGATCCAGACGCTCCCGATGAGCAGGCGGGCCGGCAACCCCCACCACTCCACGACCCACTTCACGGTCCGACCCTAGGAGCCCAGGCTGAGGGGAAGATGACGGCGTCGCCTCCGCTCGTCACGTGGGTGGGTCCTCTTTCGGGGGCGGTGCGGCAGTGTCTGGCCTCGGGTCGGGCTCAGGACCGGTGACCTGTGCGTCGATCAACGGGGCCACCCAGGCGGCGCGCGGGTCGGCGTCGATGAAGAACGCCCGCACCAGAAGGGTCATGGGGACCGCGAGCAGCGCACCCAGGGGGCCGAGGAGGAACGTCCAGACCACGAGCGACATGAAGGTCAGCTCGGCGCTCAGACCCACGCTGTTGCCGACGATGCGCGGCTGGATGAAGGTCTGGATCGTGACGTTGAGGAGGCTGTAGACGATCAGGACCAGCACCATTTCCTCCCAGCCCGAGTCGAGCAGCGCGAGTAGCGCCGGGGGGATGATGCCGATCACGAAACCGATGTTGGGAATGAAGTTGGTGATGAACGAGAAGAAGCCCCAGACCAGCGGCAGCGGCACACCGATGAGCCACAGCGCTCCCGCGTCCAGGGCTCCCACGATGGCGCCGAAGAGGGCGGTCATGACCAGGTAGCGCTGCGTGCCGTTCAGGAACTTGCCGAGCGAGTCGGCGAGCAGCGGCTTCGTACGCCGTAGCCAGGCGTTCCGCGGCCGGAACCCCGGCACGGCGACGACGAAGAAGAACATCAGGGTCACCAGGAAGAACAGGCCGCCGAGGGCGCCGAGAGTTCCCGAGAGGACTCCGGCCAGGATGTCGGCGACCTTGCCCGGGTCGACGTTCTCGAGGGCTTTTTTCGTCGTGCTGGTGTCGAGTCCCAGCTTGGCCAGGTCGGCCTCGGCCTGGCTGGTGAGGTTCCGGGCCTGATCGGCGTACTGCGGCAGCAGGTCCACCAGCTTGATCAGGCAGACGATGGTTCCGACCAGCAGCACGAGCAGGATGGCGTACGCCGTCACGAGCGCGAGCAGGGTGCCGAGCCACCCCGGCCAGTGGTGGCGGCGCGCCCACGACCCGACGGGGAGCACGGCGATGGTCAGGACAAGCGCCAGCATGGATGGCGCCACGATTCCCGCGGCCCCGCGGATGCCGGTGGCCAGGATGACCGCCCCGATGACGCCGAGCATCACCGTGATGGTCCGGGGCACTGGCGCGGTAGTGCCCCGGTCGCCCGCACCCGTGGAGCTCGGTCGCCCGGCGGGTTCCTGCACCGACATAGCGCTCAAGTTAGGACAAGCCCGCCCGCCTGCGCGTCACCTGTTACGGACGAGGCAAACTGCCCCAAGTGAAGGCACCTTGGTGCGTGCTGGCACATGTTGTGGTGTCGCGGACGGCGATCGCCCCAACACTGAGTAGACATGGAATGCGGCGATGGGCCTGATCCTCCCCCTGCTGTTCCTCGGCCTGATGGCCAGCCTGTCGCCAGCCACCATCGTCGTGTTCGTCCTGGTCCTGGGTACCGCGAAGGCCCGCGTGAACGCGGTCGGGTTCCTGTTGGGTTGGGGACTCTCACTGACCGTCGTGTTCGCGACGAGCTATGCGCTTGCGGTCACCGGTGCTGCCCAGCGTGGCGGTGGACGAACCTCGGTGGCCGTCCTCGAGTTCCTCCTGGGTGGTGCGCTGATGGTGGCCAGCATCCGGTTGTGGCGGCACCGGACGAAGGATGCGAGGGTTCCGGAGGACCCGTCGCGGGCGGGGGGCTGGGGCACCGAGCGCCTCATGGGGCACATGGACGGTTTGACTCCGCTCGGAGCCGCGGTCGTGGGAGTCCTGAAGCAACCCTGGGCGATCACCTCCGCGGCGGCCCTCGTCGTCGTCCACAGCCAGACGACCGGTCTGCTCGTCGCGATCGCCTTCGCGCTCTTCACGGTCGCCTCGACCGCGACCGTCGCGCTGATGTTCGTCTACTACGCCCGTTACCCCGGTGAGGCCCAGGCGCGACTCGCGGAACTCCGGGACCGGGCGATGGCAGCAGGACCGACGGCGGGCGCCGTGGCGGGCATGCTCGTCGCAGGCTTCCTGATCATCGACGGTCTTCTCGCATTCAACTGACGACACCGCCCTTCACAGCGGAGCCGAACACCTCGAGCTGAGCTCTAGTCGACCTCAGGCAGGACCACAGCTTCGCGCGCTCGGTCGGCGGGCCGGTCGATGAACACCGCGACGAAGGGGAACACGAGGACCGAAAGAACGCCGGCACCCACCAGCGCCGCCGCGTTCTCCGGCAGCATCGTCCCGTTGTTCAGGCCGATCTGGGTCAGGGCCACGACCAGCGGCAGCGTGGTGGCGGTGAAGAGCATGAGCTGGGTCCGCTGGCGCATCCCGAGAGCGCGGCGGTAGACGACCAGGACGGGCAGGCCCCGGACCACCAGGAGCAGGGTGAGGAAGACGAACAGGCGTCCCGGAGACTCCAGGATCGACCCCAGGTCCATCTCCATGCCCGCCACCACGAAGAAAACGGGGATGAAGAAGCCGTAGCCCACTGCGTCGAGCTTGGCCTCGAACGCCTGCGCATCACCTGGAGCCCACCGCCGCAGCACCGCTCCCGCCAGCAACGCACCAAGCACGACATCGAGACCGAACTCGCCCGCGAGGACAAGCAACCCGATCAGCAGCAGCATGGACCAGCGCAGCGTCGTCTGGCCCGTCGAGTCTGCCCCCTGCGCCACGATGTGGGCGAGCCGCCGGCCGTGCAGCACCCGCGGAGCCACGGCGAGCGCCAGCGCTATCGCACCGATGGCCGCGATCGAGACCAGCGCCGCGAGCCGGCTGTTGACGCCGAGGAAGACCGCGATCGCCAGGATCGGCAACAGCTCTCCTGTGGCGCCGGCGGCCACGAAGTAGCGGCCAACCGCGCCGTCCAGCATGCCTTGCTCGCGGAGGATGGGAAGGACCGTCCCGAGGGCGCTCGTGGTCAGCGCCAGGGCGACGGGCACGAACGCGGCGACGTACCCGATAGCCGCCAGCGACCCCACTACCACCGTGGAGAGGATCGCGGCCGCCACCCAGGCCACGAGGGCGAGCTTGCCGGCTCGTGCGAGGAGGGCCGCGGGGTCTATCTCGAAGCCGGCGAGGAGGAACACGAAGCCGAGGCCGACGTTGGCGACCAGCTCGACCTCCTGGAGAGGCTGCAGCCCCAGGACCTGTGGCCCGATCAGGATCCCGCCGAGGATCAGCAGCACAACCTGGGGGACGCGCTGGTGGGGGATGAGCGCGGCAACCAGTGGCGCCACGGCGGCGACCGCAACGACGGCGAAGAGCTCGACCAGCCCGGTGAGGCTTTCCATGCCGAGCGACCGAGGGGCTCAGTGACCGGGGCCGGTCACGATCTTCTTCCGCTCCATGGGGTGGGCGCCACCCTTCTGCTCCAGCGTCACGCACGCTTCCTCGATGTCGCGGGCCAGCGTGTCGACGTGCTCACGGCTCATCGTCTGCTTGACCAACGCGCGCATGATCGTCACGTGCTGCGCTTCGGGCGGCAGGGTGTAGGCCGGCACCATCCAGCCCCGCTCAGCGGAGAGCTGCCAGGCGATGTCGAACTCGTTGTACGGCGCCTCGCCGGCGAGCTTGAACGCCACGAGTGGAAGCTGCTCCTCGCCCTGTCCGATCAGCTCGAAGCGTCCCATGGCGTCCAGCTTCTCGGCGAGCGCACGTGCGTTGGTCTGCATCATCTCCATGATGTAGGCGTAACCGGCGCGTCCGTACCGGACGAAGTTGTAGTACTGCGCGAGCACCATCGCCGAGCCGGTGGAGAAGTTCAGGGTGAAGGTGGCATCGGTCTTGCCGAGGTAGTTCTCCTCGAAGACGAGATCCGATGCGAGGTCGGACTGCTCGCGGAAGATCAGCCAGCCGATGCCCGGGTAGACCAGGCCGAACTTGTGTCCGGACACGTTGATCGACCGGACCTGTTCGAGCCGGAAGTCCCACTTGGTGTCGGGATAGAGGAACGGCCAGACGAAGCCACCACTGGCGCCGTCGACGTGCAGGGGAACGTCGAGTCCGCGCTCGTTCTTGATCCGGACCAGGAGGTCGTTGATGCCGCCGACGTCGTCCTTGTGTCCGGTGAACGTGGTTCCCAGCACGGCGGCGACGCCGATCGTGTTCTCGTCGACGTGTGGTTCGACGTCCTCGGGTCCGATCGTGTACTTCGACGGGTGCAGCGGCACGATCCGCGGTTCGACGTCGAAGTAGCGGCAGAACTTTTCCCACACGACGTGGACGTCGCCGCCGAACACCAGGTTGGGGTTGGTGGTCGACTGCCCGGCCGCCTCGCGGCGCTTCCGCCAGTTCCACTTCAGGGACAGGCCGCCCAGCATGATCGCCTCCGACGACCCCTGGGTGCGGGCACCCGTGGTCGGACCGGGGGCGTGGAAGAGGTCGGCCAGCATACGGATGCAGCGCTGCTCGATCTCCGCGGTCCGGGGGTACTCCGCGTGGTCGATGAAGTTGCGGTGCAGGTTGCCGGCGATGATCCGCTGCGCCTCCGGCTCCATCCACGTGGTCACGAAGGTCGCCAGGTTGCGATCGGGCAGGCCCTCGAGGGCGAGGTCCTCGGCGACGAGTCGCATCGCGTCGGTCGCCGGCATGCCGGCCTCCGGGAACTCGCGGGTCGGCACCTCCAGGGTGAGGAATCGGTTGCCGAACAGGGCGACGTCGTCGGCTCTGGGCTCGCTGTGAATCGTCATGGGCTCGCTCCTCAATAGCTCCCGCCCACGGTCGCAATCCGGGCATGGCCCCGCCTCACCCGGAATGGGGCAACTCCGGGCCCGGGAACGCTGACCCGTCGTGAGTTCACGCCGGGGCAGCGAGTCTGATCTTGACTCGTTCCAGAAAAGTGCAAGACTCCAGACGTGCCCGCGACGACCGACCTCGAGCGCCTGTTGCGAGGGGTGGAGCTTCGCGTGACCCGGCCCCGGGTGGCGGTGCTGGCCGCGGTGCACGACCATCCCCACGCCGACACGGACTCGATCATCCGGGCGGTGCGGGAAGACCTCGGCGAGGTCTCCCACCAGGCGGTCTACGACGTACTGCGGGCCCTGACCTCGGCCGGGCTGGTGCGGCGCATCCAGCCGTCCGGCTCGACAGCGCGCTACGAGGCACGCGTGGGCGACAACCACCACCACGTCGTGTGCCGCTCCTGCGGCGCGATCGCCGACGTGGACTGTGCCGTCGGCAATTCCCCCTGTCTGGAGCCCTCCGACGACCACGGCTTCGTGATCGATGAGGCCGAAGTGACCTACTGGGCCCTGTGCCCGGAGTGTGTGACCACCCCTGATCCGCAAGCAGTGAGATAGGAGACCTGAGAGACGTGTCTGAGAACGGCAGCGAAAGCGAGAACCCGGTCATCGACGCACCCGAGGCGAAGATGGACCGTCGGCCGCGGACCAACCAGGACTGGTGGCCCAACCAGCTCAACCTGCAGGTCCTCCATCAACACTCGCCGAAGGGGAACCCGCTGGGGGAGGACTTCAGCTACGCCGAGCAGTTCAAGGATCTCGATGTCGACGCCCTGAGGCGTGACCTCGTCGAGGTGATGACGACGTCGCAGGACTGGTGGCCGGCCGACTTCGGGCACTACGGCGGGCTGTTCATCAGGTTGAGCTGGCACGCCGCGGGCACCTACCGGATCGAGGACGGTCGCGGGGGTGCCGGAGACGGCTCGCAGCGGTTCGCACCGCTCAACAGCTGGCCCGACAACGCCAACCTCGACAAGGCCCGCCGGCTGTTGTGGCCGGTCAAGCAGAAGTACGGCCAGAAGATCTCGTGGGCCGACCTGCTGGTTCTCGCCGGAAACGTCGCCCTGGAGGACATGGGGTTCGAGACGTTCGGCTTCGGGTTCGGGCGCGAGGACATCTGGGAGCCCGAGGAGATCATCTGGGGGCCCGAGGACACCTGGCTGGGCGACGAGCGCTACAGCGGTGATCGGGAGCTGTCCGGGCCGTTCGGCGCCGTCCAGATGGGCCTGATCTACGTCAACCCCGAGGGTCCGAACGGCAACCCAGACCCGGTGGCTGCGGCCCGCGACATTCGTGAGACCTTCCGCCGGATGGCGATGAACGACGAGGAGACGGTCGCCCTCATTGCCGGCGGCCACTCGTTCGGCAAGACCCACGGCGCGGGCGACGCCGACCTGGTGGGTGACGAGCCCGAGGGTTGCCCCCTCGAGGCCCAGGGGCTCGGCTGGCACAGCGGCTACGGATCCGGCAAGGGCGCGGACGCGATCACCAGCGGTCTCGAGGTGACCTGGACGAGCACTCCGACGAGGTGGGGGAACGGCTTCTTCGAGAACCTCTTCGGCCACGAGTGGGAGCTCACCAAGAGTCCTGCCGGCGCCCACCAGTGGGTGGCCAAGGACGCCGAGGCGACCATCCCGGACGCTCACGGCGGACCAAACCGGTTGCCGACGATGCTGACCACCGACCTCTCGCTCCGGATGGACCCGGAGTACGAGAAGATCTCGCGTCGGTTCCTGGAGAACCCCGAGGAGTTCCGGCTCGCGTTCGCCTAGGACTGGTACAAGCTGCTGCACCGCGACATGGGCCCGGCGTCGCGCTACCTGGGCCCCTGGGT
>DASSJR010000213.1:0-2930 GCA_035691135.1 Nocardioides sp.
CGCGCGAGAGGCCTGGAAGGCAGCCTCCGAGGCACTCGCGTCCGGGCGCTACGACCTGGTGGTGCTCGACGAGGTCACCTACCCCGTCAACTACGGGTGGATCGACGGCGAACCGGTCTGGGCGGCGATTCGCGACCGGGCACCCGACACCAACGTCATCTGCACCGGCCGCAACGCACCCCCACCGCTCATGGACCTGGCTGACACCGTGACCGAGATGCGCAAGGTCAAGCACGCCTACGACACCGGCGTGCGGGCCCGCCGCGGAATCGACTTCTAGCCGTGGACGAGCTGCACGACCACGGAGACCGGCAGGTGCCGGCCGGGGCCCTGGACCTCGCCGTCAACGTGCTCGGTCCGCCCCCGGCGTGGCTGAGCGAACGCCTCTCGGAGGTGGACCTGGCCGCCTATCCCGACCCCGCCCCCGGCTGCGACGCCCTCGCTGCCCGGCACGGCGTCTCTCCCCGGGAGTGCTTGCTGGTCAACGGCGCGGCCGAGGCGTTCTGGCTGCTCGCCCAGGCGCTGCGCCCGCGGCTTGCGGCCTGCGTCCACCCGTCGTTCACGGCGCCGGAGGCCGCCTTGCGCAGCGCCGGGGTGCCCGTCGAGCGGGTGTTTCGCGACCCCGTCGACGGTTTCGCCCTCGACCCCGGGTCGGTGCCCGAGCGGGCCGACCTCGTGGTCCTCGGACGCCCCGACAACCCGACCGGCCGCACGGAGGAGCTCGACGTCCTGGCGGCGCTGACGCGGCCGGGGCGCGTCATCGTCGTGGACGAGGCCTTCGCCGACTTCCAGCCCGATGCCTCCGGGGTCTACGCCGAGGGGTTGCCCGGCGTCGTCTGCGTGCGCAGCCTGACCAAGCTCTGGGGCCTTGCGGGCCTGCGGGTCGGCTACCTCCTGGCCGAACCGGGCCTGGCCCGTCGCCTCGACGAGGTTCGCCAGCCGTGGCCGGTCAGCGCCCTCGCCGTGCGCGCGACCACCTTGTTGTGCACCGCTGAGGTGGAGCGCCGCGAGCGGGCGGACCTGATCGGTGCGGCGCGCCGGGAGCTGCTCACGGAGCTCTCCGGCCTGCCGCTGGAGGTGTGGCCCTCCCCGGCCAACTACCTGCTCATCCGCACCGGGCTCGTCGACCTGCGGTCCCGCCTGCTCGAGTGTGGCGTCGCCGTTCGCCGGGGTGAGACGTTCCCGGGCCTGGACAGCACCTTCGTCCGGGTCACCGTCCATCCGGATCCGGAGGGCCGGGCCGCTCTGGTCGACGCCCTGCGAGACGCGTTGGAGGACGCTCCGGGGCCGGTCACCCGCGCAGCAGTGGCGACGAGCGCTGGCGCTCGGCGCCCCCCCGTCGAGCGGACACTCGTGCTCGGCGGGGCACGCTCCGGCAAGTCCCGGCACGCGCAACGCTTGCTCGCCGACTGCGCGGAGGTGCTCTACGTCGCGCCCGGACCGGTCCCGGACGACAACGACTCCGACTGGGCGGCCCGAGTCGTCGCGCACCGCCGCAACCGGCCGGCAGGCTGGACCACCCTCGAGACAGACGACGTACCGGCCGCCCTCGAGTCCGCGACGCAGCCGGTGCTGGTCGACTGCCTGGCCACCTGGCTCGCCGGTGTGATGGACGCGGCCGGGGCGTGGGAGTCTGCCGACGGCGACACCGCCTGGCACGAGGAGGTCGACGTCGAGGTCGGGCGACTCCTGAAGGCATGGCAGTCCGCGCCGGTGCGCGTGGTCGCCGTCAGCAACGAGGTCGGCTCCGGGGTGGTCCCGGGCACCCGGTCCGGCGTGCTGTTCCGGGACGCCCTGGGGCGGCTCAACCGGCAGGTCGCCGACCTGACCGACGACGTACGCCTGGTGGTTGCCGGGCGGGTCCAACGACTGGAGGACGAACGCGCATGACGCCAGGACACATCCGATCTGCAGCACGGATCGACGACCGGGTTCGCGCCGAGGCCCGAGCCCGGGTGGACGGGCTGGCGAAGCCTCTGGGGGCCCTGGGTCGGCTGGAGGACGCGATGGTCTGGCTGGCCGGTGTCCAGGGGACGGCGTGGCCCCACCCGCCCCGGGACGTCTCGGTCGTGGTCTTCGCCGGTGACCACGGGGTGACCGCCGACGAGTCCGTGTCTGCCTACCCCCGGGAGGTGACGGCGCTGATGGTGCGTGAGTTCCTCCGCGGAGGCGCGGCGGTCAACGTGCTGGCCCGGGCCCACGGCGCCCGGGTGCGGGTGCTCGACCTGGGGGTCGACGACGACCTCGCCGACACCCCCGACGACGTACGCCGTCACAAGGTGCGCCGCGGCTCCGGTGCCATCCACCGGGAGGACGCGCTGGCCACCGTCGAGGTGGTGGCCGCCATGAGCGCCGGCCGCGCGGTTGCCGACGAGGAGATCGACGCCGGCGCCGACCTGCTGGTGCCGGGCGACATGGGGATCGGCAACACGACCGTCGCCGCCACCGTGGTCGGGACGCTGCTCGGTCTCGACGCCGACCAGGTCGTGGGTCGGGGGACCGGCGTCGACGACCCGACCTGGCACGGCAAGCGGGAGGCGATCGCGGTCGCCCTCGAGCGGGCCCGGCCGCACGCCGGTGACCCGGTGGTCGTGCTGCGGACCGTCGGCAGCGCCGACCTGGCCGCGGCGACGGCCTTCCTGGTCCGGGCCGCCGAACGGGGTACGCCGGTGCTGCTGGACGGTGTCGTCTCCGGCGCCTGTGCGCTTCTCGCGGAGCGGCTGTCCCAGGGTGCCCGGGCCTGGTGGTGGGCGGGCCACCGGTCGACCGAGCCCGCGCACCGGCTGGCCCTCGACGCGCTCGACCTGGCGCCGCTGCTGGACCTCGAGCTGCGGCTGGGTGAGGCCAGCGGCGCGCTGACGGCGCTCCCGCTGCTGCGGACCGCGGCCGTGGTGCTGTCGGAGATGGCCACGCTCGAGTCCGTCACCGAG
>DASSJR010000214.1:0-4285 GCA_035691135.1 Nocardioides sp.
GCCTCCGTGTTCGCGCTGCTCGAGGAGACCCTGCGATCCGGCGAGCGCGAGCTCCGGCTGGTCGCGGCCCAGGACGCGTTCGTGGACCCGCCCACGAGCTTCGAGGTCGTGCGACTCCGGTGAGGTGCGCCCCCGATCACCTCAGTCCGCGGGGTTGCGCTGGAAGTGCCGGGTGCTGAGGCAGGGCCGCTGGTCGCGCACGACGTGGGCGGCTCGGCTGATCCACGGATGCAGCTGCCAGATGCTCATCGGCTGGCCCGGCGTGGGTGGCTCGGGGATCCCGCCGGGGCGATCCGCCTCCGCCTCCGCCACCAGCTCCTGGCAGTCCCGGATGGTGAACCCGGCCCGGAGCGCTGCCCGCACGTAGTCCCCCGTCGGGTGGTCCCACTCGGGGATGTAGCCGACCTCGCCTGCCGCGTTCCGTTGCAGCAGGGGCGAGAGGCGCGACTCCATGAAGTAGCCGCGGATGCCCACGACGAACAGGTGCCCGCCGGGCCGAAGCACACGTGCCGCCTCGGAGAACGCCGGAGCGAGATCCTCCACATGACACAGCGAGAGCGCGTTCACCATGACGTCCGCGCTCTGGTCCGGCACCGGGAGGGCACTCACGTCGGCGATCTCGAACCGCATACCGGGCAGCTTCGACCGGGCCTGCTCGAGCATCCCCGGCGACGTGTCGAAGCCACGTACGGAATGTCCGCGATCGGCCAGGTGGGCGGCGTACCGACCGGTCCCGCACATCACGTCGATGGCGTCGCCGGCCGGCAGGGTGTCGAGGATGGGGAGGAGCTCGGCCTCGTCCATGGCGAAGAACGGGTTGTCGGGCGTGTCGTACGCCGTCGCCCAGACGTCGTAGCCCTCGGAACTCGGGATGGGCGCGAGGTCGACACCGTCACCCCAGCGTTCGGCATCGTTCAGGAGCCGGCGGACCTCGGCGATCCGGTCGAGCGTGAACCGGCGGTCCTGCTCGCCGGCGAACGCCTTCATCAGGGCGATGCCCTGGAGTCCGAGCAGATAGGCCAGCGGGTGCTGGTAGATGGTCGAGGGGTGTGTCGAGCTCATGTGCGCCCACCCTGACCGCGCCCGAAGCAGCGGTCAACGGAATTGCGGTCGGAGCCGGTGACAGGAGTCGAACCCGCGACATCCTCTTTACAAGAGAGGCGCTCTACCAACTGAGCTACACCGGCGCGACCGGTCGGCTGCTCACCGCCGGCGCCGAGCCATCGTAGTTGGCGCTCGGGGTGGGCTCCGATTTCAGGGGTCGTGTGCCTGAGAACGACCCATGGGTAGGCGTCAGGCACACGACCCGTCCGGGCGGTCAGGCGGCGGACACCGACAGGAACCCGTCGAGCGACCGTCGGATCCCGGCCGTGTCGAGCCCATGGGCCGCGATGTGGTCGGCCGGAGTGCCGTAGCGGCGCAGCTCGTGTCGGCCGACGCCGAGCGCCAGCAGCCGATGGGGCAGGTCGCGCAGGGCGTCCCCGACGACGTGCGCCGAGGTGCCGGCCAGCCAGGGCTCGAGCAGGACGACGTCCGGGGCGGCCAGCACGGCGCGCAGGCCGCGGTGGTCGAACGGACGGACGCTGTGGGCGTACAGCACCGTGACGTCCAGACCCTCGGTGGCCGCGAGGGTGGCGTCGAGGACCGGGCCGAGGGCGATCACCGTCGCGCCCGCACCCCGTCGTACGACGTGGAAGCCCGGCTCGGTGTGGGACGCGCTGTTGGTCTGGCCGACGACCCGCAGGTAGTGCAGGCCCGCCCCGTCGACCGAGCGCCGCAGGATCGTGTCGACCTCGGCGACCGTCGAGGGGGCGTGGATGTGCACGCCCGGCAGGGTGTCCATCAGGGCGACGTCGCCCGGCACCTGGTGGGTGCGACCGGCCGAAGCGCTGTCGAACGATCCCCCGGAGCCCACCAGGACGCCCCCGACATCCTGGTGGCCGAAGCCGAGCTTCACCTGCTCGAAGGCCCGCTCGACCAGGAACGAGCCGAACGTGTGCACGATCGGGCGCATCCCGGTCAGTGCGAGCCCCGCACCGACGTTGACGAGCAGCTGCTCGCGGATCCCGACGTTGATCACCCGGTCCGGATGGCGTGCCTCGACCTCGCCGAGGAACTGGCCCGAGATCTCGGCGTAGACCAGCGCGACCGAGGGATCGGTCTCGACGAGGTCGGAGGCGGTGCGGGCGAACTGGGTGCGGGGGTTCATGACTTCTCCTCGACGTGTGCGACGACGACGTTGGGCTGGCCGACCGGCCGGTGCGAGAGGGCCTTCTCGAGGGCGTCGTGGTCGCGCCCGTCGACAGAGACCGTGTGCCAGCCCTCGGCCGCGAACCGCTCGGCGATCCGGCCGGGCACGGCGTAGCTCGACGACCGGTTGTCGACCACCACGACCGTCAGGGCGTCCAGCGACAGGGCCGCGGCCAGCTCGAGCGCCTCGTGGTTGCTGCCCTCGTCGAGCTCGGCATCGCCGACGAGGACGACCACCCGTGACCCGATGCCCTGGGCGCGCCGGCCGAGCGCCGTCCCGACCGCGAGCGGGAGCCCGTGCCCGAGGGATCCGGACGAGATCTCCACGCCGGGCACGAGATTGCGGTCCGGGTGGAAGCCCAGCGGCGACTCGAACGTGCCCCACTCGGCCAGCCACGACTCCGGGAAGAAGCCGCGGTCGGCGAGCACCGCGTAGTAGGCCATCGGCCCGTGCCCCTTGGACAGGTAGAACCGGTCCCGCCGCTCGTCGCCGATCGTCTCGGGCGAGACGTCCAGGACGCGCTCGTAGAGCACCCGGATCACGTCGAGGGTCGAGGTGGCTGCGGACGAGTGCTTCTCGTCGCCGGTCATCAGGCTCATCAGCCGCGGAATCTCGCTCATGTGTCGATGGTTCAACTTGAAGTTCGGTTGAAGTCAAGGAAGGCTGGGAGATGTGACCAGGCTGACGGTCGGGCAGCTCGCCGAACGCGCGGGCGTGGCGACCTCCGCGATCCGGTTCTACGAGTCCCGCGGCCTCGTCCGTTCGCGACGTACGACGGGCAACCAGCGCCGCTACGAGCAGTCCGAGCTGCGCCGGGTCGCGTTCATCCGGACCGCCCAGCGGGTCGGGCTGAGCCTGGACGAGATCGGCGAGGCCCTGGGCACGCTGCCGGACGACCGGGTGCCGACGAAGGCCGACTGGACCCGCCTCAGCCGGACCTGGCGACCTCGCCTCGATGAGCAGATCCAGCGCATCGAACGGCTGCGCGACCAGCTCGACAGCTGCATCGGCTGTGGCTGCCTGAGCCTGCGGAACTGTGCGCTGCGCAACCCACAGGACGTGATGGCCACCCGCGGCCCCGGGGCGGTCTTCCTCGAACCGCAGTAGCCTGCCGGTCATGGCTTTGCGGATCGTGGCGAACCGGCCGGATCCGGCGATCGTGACCCTGCCGTGGTCCACCTGCCTCGAGGAGTGGACCGACGAGCACGTCGTCCCGCTTCCGCGTGGGCTTTCCCGGCACGTCGTCCGGATCGTGCGGCTCGGCCAGCGGGTCTACGCCGTCAAGGAGACGACCGAGGATCTCGCCTTCCGAGAGTACCGGCTGCTGCGCGACCTGCAGCGAATGGGGCTGCCGGCCGTGATGGCGCAGGGTGTGGTCACCGGCCGGGTCGACGCCGACGGCGAGGAGCTCCCGGCGGCCCTGCTCACCCGGCATCTGCAGTTCTCGCTCCCCTACCGCAGCCTGTTCCAGCACGGGCTCACCGCCGACAACCTGCCCTCGCTGATCGACGCGTTGGTGGTGCTGCTGGTACGCCTGCACCTCGCCGACTTCTACTGGGGCGACGTGTCGTTGTCGAACGTGCTCTTCCGTCGCAGCGCCGGCGGATTCGCGGCGTACCTCGTCGACGCCGAGACCGGCGAGCTGCGGCCCGAGCTGTCCGCGGGGATGCGCGAGTACGACGTGACCGTGGGCTGCGAGAACGTCTTCGGCGAGCTGCTCGACCTGCAGGCCAGTGAGACCCTCGACGGCGAGGTGAGGGCCCACGAGATCGTCGACCTGATCCGCGAGCGGTACGACACGCTCTGGTCGGAGCTCACCGGCCAGGAGGAGTTCGCGGCCGACGAGATGTGGCGGATCGAGCAGCGGATCGAGCACCTCAATGACCTCGGCTTCGACGTCGAGGAGATCGACATCGTCACCGACTTCGACGGGGACCGGGTGCAGATCCAGCCGAAGGTCGTCGAGCTCGGCCACCACCAGCGCGAGCTCCAGGCGCTGACCGGGATGAACGTGGAGGACGGCCAGGCGCGCCG
>DASSJR010000215.1:0-2084 GCA_035691135.1 Nocardioides sp.
CAGGTCGTCGTCAGCGAGGTGGACCTCCCGGCCAGGACCGACCTGGACCAGATGATCAAGGACGACCAGTTCAAGATCATCCAGGTCCCGGAGAACGTTGTGGTCGACGGCGCCATCACCTCGGTCGACCAGCTGGCCGGCAAGAGCAACAGCGAGGCGATCCTGGCCGGCGAGCAGATCCCGGCCGCCCGGATCTCAGGAAACGTGCCGGGTGGCGCCCTTGCCATCCCGGAGGGCATGGAGGCGATCACCGTGTCGCTGGATGCTTCACGGGGAGTCGCCGGAGCGATCAACACCGGCGACCACGTGGTGATCTACGGCACCTACACGGACTTCACCGACATCGATACGGGACAGAAGGTCCCGACCACGACCAGCGTCTTGGTGCCGACGGCCGAGCTGTTGGCGGTGTTCCGTCCGGTCGCGGCCTCCACGCTCGGCAGCGACGAGTCGGCGACCTCCAGCGAGCAGCTACCCGGCTCGCTTGCGGTCACCCTTGCTCTCTCGCCCGAGGACACGCAGAAGTTCGTGTTCACCATGGAGACCGGTCGCGTGTGGTTCGGACTCCTGCCACCGGACGAGAATGGCCAGCCCATGAAGCCGATCTCCTTCGCCCAGGTGGTGAAGTGATCCAGCAACAAGTCATCGCGGTGGGGACGCCCCAGTCGTTCCGGGCGGCGCTCGCGAGGTCGCTGGAGGTCGAGGACGACGCGGTCGGCTGGGTGCAGAGTGTCGTCGCGGCCGAGGAGATCCTCGTGGAGAGCGATCACTCCGCCCACGTCCTGGTGGTGTCCCCAGAGGTGAGGGAGCCCGACGCGCTCGGCCTGGCCGAGTTCGTGGGCCGGGTCGCCCCGATGACCGCGGTCGTCGTCGTCAGGGACAAGTCCTGGAACGGGCTGCTTCCCGCAGCCATGCGTGCCGGGATCCGGGACGTGGTGGACCTGACCCGCGGAGCCGAGGAGCTCCGCGACGCCGTGGAGCGGGCCATCCTGTGGGCCGAGAACGTCAGCCAGGCAAGGGGGCAGAAGGCCGCCACGTCCAAGCATCGAGGCTCGATCATCTCGGTGTTCGCCTCCAAGGGCGGCGTGGGGAAGACCTTCCTGACCACGAACCTGGCCGCCGCGCTGGCCAACATCACGAAGCAGGAGACCGCGGTGGCGGATCTCGACGTCAACATGGGAGACGTCTTCTCGTACTTCGGGCGCGAGCCCGCGAAGGACATGACGGACCTGCTCGCCCTCGGTGAGAAGGTCGACCGAGAGATCGTGTTCGCGAACGGCACGAAGCTGGAAGAGCACCTGTGGGGCTTCGGTGCGGTGCCGGATCCTTCCGCGCCACCGCCGGGCGGAGAGGCCGTCGGCAAGTACCTACGGACGCTGCGCGAGAACTTCGCGTTCGTCGTGGTCGACGCCTCGGCTGCCTACACGGACCTCGCCCTGGCCTGTTTCGACCTGTCGGACGCCATCTGCCTCGTGACGATGCTCGACGTCGTGGGGGTCAAACACCTCTCGAAGGCGCTCGACACCCTGCTCACGATCGGTGTGCCACGCGAACGGTTCCGAGTCGTCCTGAATCGAGCAGACAGCCGAGTCGGGCTGGATCCCAAGGACGTGGAACGGGTCATGAAGATCCAGGTGGACACCCTGATCCCGTCCAGCCGACTCGTGCCGACGTGCCTGAACAAGGGGCGGCCCGTCGTCCTGGAAGAGCCGGACTCCGAGGTCGCCGACAGCATCGTCCGATTCGCCTCACGGTTCGTCGGTGCACCCTCGGCCGAGAAGGGCGGCGAGCTCACGCCGATGCCCTCGGTCGGGAAGCGCCGCCTGTTCAAGCGGTAGGAGGACAACGACATGTCGCTCGCAGATCGACTTGCCAACGCAACACCGAACGACCGGGTCGCCCAGACCCGGATCGCCGAGACGCGGAACCGCATCCAGGCCCGACTCGTGGAGACGCTCGGGCCCCGGCTCTACGACGCGGCGCTGTCCGACAGCCAGCTCGAGGGCCTCGTCCAACAGCACCTTCGAGAGCTGCTGGACGAGGAGGAGTCGGCCCTCTCCGCACAGGAGAAGCTCGTCATCGTT
>DASSJR010000216.1:0-4670 GCA_035691135.1 Nocardioides sp.
CACCGCGCGGGCGCCGGTGGACTGCCACCAGGACCCGGTCTCCACCCAGTGGGCGAGCACCGCGCGCACCTGCCACAGCCGGCCGCGCCACAGGAACTGCTCGGGCCCCTCCCCTACGTGTCCCGGGCCGGTCACCCAGCCCTTGCGCACCTCCACGGGATCGTCGTAGCGCCTCACGTCGTTGCCTCTCTCGAGCGTCGGTCGACCCCTGCCCCGTCCGGTGGGAGCGGGGGTCGAGGTCGCCCCCACCGGACGGTATCGAACATGTGTTCGAACAAGACCACGGTACACCTCGCCTCCGACAGGGCGTCAAGAGCGATCTGTCGGGAAGATCAGCGGCGCGCGGCGAGCGCGGCGCCGCGGAGGAACTCGCTGGTGTCCTTGCGCCAGAGGAAGAAGAGGAGCACCAGGTCGAGCAGGCCCGAGAGCACCGCCAGGACGATGAAGAGGACCGGAGGGTCGAGCCGGAGGCCCGCGATCATCGCGAGCAGGAAGAACCCCGCGAGCACGGTCAGCGCGACCCGCGCGGAGCCGTGGCCGGCACGGAAGAACACCATCAGCACGGCGGCCAGCAGGCCGAAGGTGATGAACAGGACGATGGCGACCGGAACGAAGTCGGGAGGGTCGATACCGGTGGGGTGGCGGGCGTTCCAGGCGCGGACGAGCTCGTCGCGATCGACGATGGTCAGCAAGGTGGCCAGGCCGGCCACGCCGACGAGCGCCAGCTGTGCCCGGATCGCACTGGTCACCGATCCCGGCCGCTGCCGCCCCATCCCAACCCTCTCCTCATCCGTCCGAACCGCAGACCCAATAGGCTCGAAGTATGCCCACCCGGAGGGTCACAGTATGACCAGCGAGCACCCTACGATCACCCGATTTCGCGACGAGCACAGCCGCCGCGGCGGAACCGGCGAGATCCGGATCCTTCCCGACTCCGCCCACACCGCGGCCCTCGCCGCCGAGGCGCTCGGGTGCGAGGTCGGAGCGATCGCCAACAGCCTGCTCTTCGACGTCGGCGGCACCCCGGCGCTGATCCTGACCTCGGGAGCGCACCGCGTCGACACCGCGGCGACGGCCGCCCGGATCGGCGTCCCCCGGCTGGACCGCGCTGCGCCCGCGTTCGTGCGCGAGCACACCGGCCAGGTGATCGGCGGGGTCTCCCCCATCGGCCACCCGGCTCCGGTGCCGACCTGGATCGACTCCTGGCTGCGGAAGTACGACGTCATCTGGGCCGCCGCCGGCCACCCGGCCGCGGTGTTCTCGACGTCCTACGTCGAGCTGGTGTCGATGACCGGGGCCACAGAGGTCGACGTGGAGGGAGACCACTGATGGAGATCTGGCTGAACCCCTCCTGCTCCAAGTGCCGCACGGCCGTCGCCGAGCTGGACGCGGCCGGCGTCGACTACGACGTACGCCGCTACCTGGACGATCCGCCCACGGTCGCGGAGCTCGCCGACGTGGTCTCCCGGCTCGGCCTCGAGCCGTGGGACATCGCCCGCCACAAGGAGGCGCGGGAGGAGGGCATCGACCTGGCCCGCGAGCCCGACCAGCGCGACGCGTGGCTGGCGGCCCTGGCTGAGCACCCGCGCGCCCTCCAGCGACCGATCCTCACCGCCGCCGACGGCACCACCGTCGTCGGTCGCGACCCGGTGTCCCTCGACCGGGTGCTCGAGGCGGAGCGCTAGGAGGCCGCCGAGATGGAGTCCCTCGCACTGGCGTTCACGAGTGGTTGGGCCAGCGGCATCAACGCGTATCTCCTGGTCCTCATCCTCGGCATCACCGACCGGCTCGACAACGTGCAGGAGATCCCCGACGTCCTGGCCCGGTGGGACGTGCTGGCGGCGGCCGCGCTGATGTTCACCCTCGAGTTCGTCGCCGACAAGATCCCCTACGTCGACTCGACCTGGGACGCGATCTCGACGGCCATCCGCCCCACCGTGGGGGCTGTGATCGGCGTCCTCCTCGCCGGCGATGCGACCACGCTCGAGCAGGCGGTCCTCGGCGTCGTCGGCGGCGGGACCGCCCTGATGTCCCACCTCGTGAAGGCCGGCAGCCGGCTGGCCATCAACACCTCGCCCGAGCCGATCACCAACGTCACCGCCAGCCTCGCCGAGGACGTCGCGGTGCTGAGCGTGATCTGGTTCGCGATCGACCATCCCCGGGCCGCGGCGGCGATCGCGGGACTGCTGCTGGCAGGCGGGCTGATCGTGCTCCTCGCACTCGCCCGGCTCGTGCGGCGCGGCTGGCGGCGCTGGAAGCACAAGCCCGACGAGAACCGGCCCGACCCCGCATGGACCTGACCGACCCGGCCGTCCGCTGCGACCTCGTCGATCGGCTGGCAGGGCTGTACGCCGGCGGCCCGGTCATCCTCGGACCCGGAGTACTCGCCGCGTTCACGTCCAGGGTCGCCGAGCTGCGCGGGCACGGCTGCCGGGTCCTGGTCCTCTCCACCGCCCGCGGAGCCGGCCCGGTCCCGGGGCCCGACGACTGCACCGTGGTCGAGCTCGAGACCCCCGTGACGCGGTTGGTCACGGACGAGCTGAGGCTCATCGACCACCTCGCCCACCACCTGCCCGAGCACGCCGTGGCGGCGATCGAGCGCTTCGACCCGGCCGGCGAGGCGGTCTGGAACGCCGGTCACTTCGTCACCGACGACGAGCCGATCCTCGGTCGCCGGGTGGTCGGCGGCCGGCCGGCGGCGTACCTCCGCATGGAGGACAAGCTCTTCGCCGAGGAGGTGTGGGCCGCCTGCAACGTCCCGACCGCCCCGCACCGCGTCGTACCGGTCGAGGAGGCCTCGCTGGCGGAGGCCACCGCGACGCTGGCCGGCCCGCTCGGCGCGGTGTGGACCGGCGACACCCGCGACGGCTTCCACGGGGCCGGCAACTACGTCCGCTGGGTGCTCGACGAGGAGGACCGGGCCATCGCCCAGAGCTTCTTCGCCTTGCACTGCGACCGGGTCCGGGTCATGCCGTTCCTCGACGGGGTGCCGTGCTCCATCCACGGGTTCGTCCTCCCCGACGGCACCGCGGCGCTCCGGCCGGTCGAGATCGTGGTGCTGCGCAAGGTCGACTCCCGCGAGTTCGTCTACGGCGGCCTGTCGTCGTACTGGGACCCGCCGGACGCGGACCGGGCCGAGATGCGCGACGTCGCCCGGCGGGTGGGGCGCTGGCTGCAGGCCGAGCACGACTACCGGGGCGGGTTCGGGATCGACGGTGTCCTCACGGCCGACGGGTTCCGGCCTACCGAGCTCAACACCCGGGTGGCCGCGGGCGCGGAGCTGCTCGCCGCGCTGGACCGGCAGCTCGTCCACCTCCTCCAAATCCACCTGGTCGACGGACTGCACACCGGGGTGACGGTCGCCGACCTCGAGGCCCTGGTCCCGCTGATGGATGCCGAGCGCAACGGTCGTCCGGTCGCGATCGGCCAGGGCACCTCGCTCGGGGCGTCCGACGAGTACGACCTCGACTGGGACGGCACCACCCTCACCCGGGCCGCCGCCCCGACCGGCAACACCCTGGTCCTGGCGGACACGCCGTCCGGGTTCTTCTCGAAGATCTCGCCGTGTGCGGCCCTCTCCCCCGGCGACCGGCTGGCCCCGGTCAACGCCGCGCTGCTGGACTACCTCGACCGTGAGTACGACGCCGGCTTCGGGCCGGTCGCGGCGGCACCCGACCTGCGCTGAGGCTCTATAGGGTCGGCCCATGGCGCGGGTCGTGGTGGTCGGTGGCGGCTTCGGGGGCCTCGCGTCGGCCGTCCGGCTCGCCAAGCTCGGCCACGACGTCACCCTCACCGAGTGCGCCGACACCCTCGGCGGGGCACTCTCCTTCGAGACCGACGAGGGGTTCGTCTGGGACGCCGGACCCAACCACACCCTGCTCCCGGCGGTGATCCGCGACCTGTTCCGCAAGTCGGGGCGGCCGGTCGAGCGAGAGCTCGAGCTGGCGCCGCTGGAGCCGGTCCGCGAGCACCGGTTCGAGGACGGCACCACGCTGCGGCTGCCCGGCGCTTCCCGCGCGGCCCAGGTCGCCGCGTTCGACGAGCTGGCGCCTGGCCTGGGACAGACGTGGGTCGACCACGTGGCGTCGTACACCGACACCTGGGAGGTGCTGCGCCGGGGCTACCTCGAGCAGCCCTGGGATCCGGACCGACTCCCCCGCGACCTGGCGGCGCTCCTCGACAGCCGTGCGGTGCTGCACAAGCGGTTGCGCAAGGACTTCCGCGACGAACGGCTGCAGCTGGTCGCCGGCCACCGGTTCGTCGCCGAGGGCCACGACCTGCGCAACGTGCCGGCCTGGCTGGGGGTGATGGCCTACGTCGAGCAGCGGTTCGGGGCATGGACGGTTCCCGGCGGCATGGCCGGTCTGGGCGAGGCGCTGCGGGCCAGGCTCGAGACCCGTCGGGTCACGGTGCTCACCGGCAACACCGCCCGCGACCTGGTCGTGCGGGAGGGACGCGTGGCCGCCGTCGTCACCGACGCCGGCGAGCTCCCCGCCGACCACGTGGTCTGCGCCGTCGACCCGCGCCTCCTGCCGACCCTGGCGCCGTACGTCGAGAAGACCATGCCCGCGATCCCGCCGGTGGTCACCCATCTCGGTCTCGAGGGCGAGGTGCCCGACCTCGGCCCGGAGGTGGTGCTGCACGGCGACCCGATGCTGGTCGTGCGGACC
>DASSJR010000217.1:0-28271 GCA_035691135.1 Nocardioides sp.
GCCTGACCTTCGAGGGCGACCCGCACCCCAAGCACGGCTACCACGTCAAGCTGACCGCCTACACCGACTACTCCCAGGGCAGCAACGTCAAGCACAAGGTGTTCTGGGTCGAGCCCTGCGAGACGACCACCACCCCGCCGGGCGGCGACACCCCCGGCGGCGACACTCCCGGTGGAGACACCCCGGGTGGCGACACCCCGGGCGGCGACACCCCAGGTGGTGACACTCCCGGTGGCGACACCCCGGGTGGCACCAACGGAGTCCAGGAGACGGTCGACCAGAACGGTGGCAACACCAGCACCGTGGTCCTTGGGGCGCAGGCATCGGTGAAGAACAGCCAGGGCACCCAGGCTGCCGCTCAGGCCGCCGCTCAGTCCGCAAACGCGCAGGCTGCGCAGGTCCCGACCGCCATCGAGTCCGGCCTCACCGGCCAGGAGTGGTCCCGGTCCGTCCTGCCGCTCCTGCTCGTGATGCTCGGGCTCGGAACGACGTTCGTGGCGCTGGTTCGCCGCCGGACGCGTGTCCAGCCCGTACGGAACGACTGACCAATCCGGACGCGGCCGCTCCCTGTGGGGAGTGGCCGCGTTCGTCTTCTTCTGGCTTGCCCGTTTCGGCCAGCAACCCTAAGAGGTTCCTAACCAGCAGCGAAAAGCGAACCTTAACCCACTTTTGAGATGGGCCAATGGTCCAATTCGTAGAGTCGAGAGCTGTCCAGAGCGCCCGGACCCTGCGCCAGAACTAGGAGACTCGGGCAGCAATACGGGGGATTCAAGATGGTTCGCAATTCCGCTCTCACGAGCATGCTCAAAATCGTCGTCGCGCTGCTGACGGCGCTGTTCATCACTCTGGTCGGTGGAGTCACGGTGCCCGCGGGGGCCCACGACTGCAGCTGTCAGGTGGACAACAGTGGACCCGGTTCCGCCAACAGCGGGCCTGGCAACGCCTGCCACGACAACAGCGGCCCCGGTTCCAGCAACAGCGGGTCCAGCGGGTCCAGCGGGTCTGACAACAGCGGGTCCAACAGTGGACCCAGCGCCAACAGCGGGCCCGGCAACGGCGACGAGTGCCCGCCAGCCGCTCCCGGTGAGGATCCCGGGAACGACTCCGGAGACTCCGGTAACGGCAGCAACGACATGGGTGACCAGGCCACGTCCAGCAGCACCGTGGTCCAGGGGGCCCAGGCCTCGGTCCGCAGCAGCGCGCCCACGCAGGGGGCAAGCGCCCAGGTCCCGACCGCCGTCAGCGCCGGCCTGACCGACAGCCCGGAGGCTCCCTCCGCGCTTCCGGTCGTGATGATGCTGATCGGGCTCACGATGATGGTGGGGGCGCTGGTCCGCCGCAGGCCACGTGGCTGACGATTCGCGTCCGACTGACCGCGGTCGCCCCCTGCTGGGGGTGGCCGCGTTCGGCCTGGTCCTCGCGCTCGCGGGCGCGTTCTGGTTCAGGCAGGAAACCCGCCGGCCGACGACGTCTCCGGAGATGGAGCCACGGGTACCACAGGCTCCCCGCCGGTGAGAGGTGGAATAGGCGCCGCCCTCGACACGTTGGAGCAGTAGTTGCAGTTTCAACTACAAGAGGAGTGGGCCCGATGCAGTTCGGCATCTTCACCGTGGGAGACGTCACGACCGACCCGACCACGGGCCGGACCCCGTCCGAGCACGAGCGGATCAAGAACACGGTCGCGATCGCCCGGAAGGCCGAGGAGGTCGGCCTCGACGTCGTGGCGGTCGGCCAGCACCACAACCCGCCGTTCGTCGCGTCGTCCCCGACCACGACGATGGCCTACATCGCCGCACAGACCCAGCGGATCATCCTCTCCACCTCCACCACGCTGATCACCACCACCGACCCGGTCCGGATCGCCGAGGACTACGCCACCCTCCAGCACCTCACCGACGGGCGGATGGACCTCATGCTCGGCCGCGGCAACACCGGGCCGGTCTACCCGTGGTTCGGCAAGGACATCCGCGAGGGGATCAACCTGGCCATCGAGAACTACGCCCTGCTCCATCGGCTGTGGCGCGAGGACGTCGTGGACTGGGAAGGCCGCTTCCGCACCCCGCTCCAGGGGTTCACCTCCACACCGCGACCGCTGGACGGTGTGCCGCCCTTCGTCTGGCACGGCTCGATCCGGAGCCCCGAGATCGCCGAGCAGGCGGCCTTCTACGGAGACGGATTCTTCTCCAACCACATCTTCTGGCCCTCGTCCCACACCGCACAGATGGTGAGCCTCTACCGGCGGCGCTTCGAGCACTACGGCCACGGCCGCGCGGACCAGGCGATCGTCGGGCTCGGTGGGCAGGTATTCATGCGCCGCAACAGCCAGGACGCGGTGGACGAGTTCCGTCCCTACTTCGACAACGCCCCGGTCTACGGCCACGGCCCGTCCTTGGAGGAGTTCACGGCCCAGACCCCGCTGACGGTCGGCTCGCCGCAGCAGGTGATCGAGCGGACGCTCGGGTTCCGTGAGTACGTCGGTGACTACCAGCGCCAGCTCTTCCTGATGGACCACGCCGGACTGCCGCTGAAGACCGTGCTGGAGCAACTCGACCTGCTCGGCGAGGAGGTCGTGCCGGTGCTCCGCCGCGAGTTCGCTGCACTCAAGCCCGACCACGTACCGGACCCGCCGACCCACGCGGCACGGGTCGCGGCCGGAGCACCGCAGGCGGCACCGCAGGAGGTGACTGCATGATGAGGCGTCTCGTCGTCGTCTCGGCCGGACTCTCGGTCCCGTCGTCCACACGACTGCTCGCCGGCCGGCTTGCCGATGCGGTGGTGTCGGCCACGGAGGCCCGGGGGGCGAGCGTCGAGATCGAGCACGTGGAGCTGCGTCCACTCGCCCATCAGCTGGCCGACCACCTGCTCACCGGCTTCGCCTCCGGCGACCTGGCCGACGCGATCGCGAAGGTACGTCGGGCCGACGGCCTGGTGGTCGTGACCCCGGTGTTCGCCGCGTCGTACTCCGGACTGTTCAAGACGTTCGTGGACGTGCTCGAGACCGGGACGCTGGACGGCAAGCCCGTGCTCATCGCCGCCACCGGCGGCACAGCCCGGCACTCGATGGTGCTCGACCACTCCCTCCGGCCGCTGTTCTCCCACCTGCGCGCCGTTGTGGTGCCGACCGGGGTGTTCGCCGCGAGCGAGGACTTCGGAAGCACAGACGAGGGTCACCTGGACAAGCGCGTCCGTCGTGCCGCGGGCGAGCTCGCGGTCCTGATGGGCGTCGACGCGGAACCCACCCGCGACCCCTCCAGCGACGAACGTCGGTCTGTCGAGGACCAGTTCGAGAACCCCACACCGTTCGAGAAGCTGCTCCGCCGCGCCAGCGACCGGTGACCCGTCGTGAATGGACGACGGGTCAGTGCTGGTAGGTGCCGTGGAGGATCGCTCGGCCCGCGGTCTTGAAGGCCAGGTTGAACGACACCACGGCGGGGGAGGCGTCGGAGTCGACCCCGAGGGTCTCCTCCTTCACGGCGTGGACCACGAAGAAGTAGCGGTGGACCTGGTCGCCCTCCGGCGGGGCCGCCCCCATGAACCCCTTCTCACCGCCGTCGTTGCGGCAGTGGAACGCCGACCCGGGCAGGTCGCCCGAGGCCGCGCCGGCGTCGAGCGAGGTCACGTCGGCGGGGACGTCGACCAGCACCCAGTGCCAGAAGCCGCTCGGGGTGGGAGCGTCGGGGTCGAAGCAGGTGATCGTGAAGCTCTTGGTGTCCTCGGGCGCTCCTTCCCACGACAGCTGGGGTGAGGTGTTGCCCGCCGAGGCCACCTGGTCGTCCTTGAGGGGCTTGCCGTCCGAGACGTCCTCGCTGGTCACCGTGAACGACGGCACCTCGGGCAGCAGGTCGTAGGGGTTCGGGTGTACGGGGCGGTCCAGGCTCATGTGCGCTCCTCACATCTCGACGGTTCGTGCGGCACTGCCAGTCAACCTAGTCCGATGGGTGAGCGAGCGAAACGGTCGGCGCTGCCCGAGCCGGGACAATGAGCGACGTGGACTTCGCGACGTACCCCTCCGGGCTGCGCCTGGCCGGCCGACGGGTGGTGGTGGTGGGTGCGGGACAGGTCGCCCAGCGCCGGATCCCTGCGCTGATCGCGGCCGGCGCCGAGGTCCACGTCGTCTCGCCGGAGGTCACCCCGGCCATCGAGGGGCTCATCGGTGCCGGGGAGGTGGCGTGGTCGGACCGGGGATTTCGCGACGACGACCTCGACGGCGCCTGGTACGTCATCGCGGCCACGGACGACCCGACGGTCAACCAGGCCGTCAGCGCCGGCGCGGAGGCCCGACGGATCTTCTGCGTGCGGAGCGATGACGCCACGGCCGCGACCGCGTGGACCCCTGCGGTCGGCCGGCACGCCGGCGTGACCGTGGCTGTCCTGGGCAACCGCGACCCGCGCCGCTCGGCCGGGGTTCGTGACGACATCCTCGAAGGTCTCCGCGAGGGAACGATCGCTGCGCCGCACCACCGGGACCGCTCGCCCGGAGTGGTGCTGCTCGGTGGCGGACCTGGCGACCCGGAGCTGATCTCGGTGGCAGGCCGGAAGGCGCTGATGGAGGCCGACGTCGTGGTCGCCGATCGACTGGCCCCACGCGAGCTGCTGGGCGAGCTGCCTGCCGACGTGGAGCTGATCGACGTGGCGAAGCTGCCCCGCGGTCGCTCAGCGCAGCAGGAGGAGATCAACCGGATCATCGTCGAGCGGGCCAGGGCCGGGCAGCGGGTGGTGCGCTTCAAGGGCGGCGACAACTTTGTCTTCGGGCGCGGCTTCGAGGAGGTGCTCGCCTGCCGCGAGGCCGGCGTACCGGTCACCGTGATCCCCGGACTCACCAGCCCGATCGCCGTACCGGCCGTTGCCGGCATCCCGGTCACCCACCGGGGCGTGGCCCACGGCTTCACGGTCCTGTCCGGACACCTGCCGCCGGACCACCCGGACTCTCTGGTCAACTGGAAGGCCGTCGCCGGCCTGGACGGCACCATCCTGTTGATGATGGCGGTCGAGAACGCCGCGCCGATCGCCGAGGCGCTCGTGGCCGGTGGCCGATCCGCCACCACACCGGTCGCCGTGGTCTGCGACGGGACGATGCCGGGGGAGCGGACGGTGCTGTCGACCCTCGGCGCTCTCGGCGCCGACCTCACGGCCGGACAGGTCCGGCCCCCCGCCATCATCGTCGTGGGCGAGGTGGTCGCCGTCGCGCATCCCGATCGCTACAGCTGATGGCCGAGCTGCACCACATCGGCGATCCCGCGGACCCGCGCCTCGCCGACTACCGGGACCTGCGCGACGTCGAGCTGCGCAAGCACCTTGAGGCCGAGCACGGGCTCTTCCTCGCCGAGGGCGAGAAGGTGGTCCGCCGGGCGGTCGAGGCGGGCTTCACCCCGCGGTCCTTCCTGATGGCGCCGCGCTGGCTCGACGGGCTGGCCGACGTCCTGGGCGTCTGCGAGGCACCGTGCTACGTCGTCTCCGAGGCGCTCGCCGAGGAGGTGACCGGCTTCCACGTCCACCGAGGCGCCCTCGCTTCGCTCGAACGTCGCCCTCTCCCGTCCGTGGAGGAGGTACTGGGCGGCGCGAGGTCGGTGCTGGTCCTCGAGGACATCGTCGACCACACCAATGTCGGCGCCATCTTCCGCTCTGGCGCCGCCCTCGGCTTCGACGCCGTCCTGCTCGCGCCGCGCTGCGCGGACCCCCTCTACCGCCGGGCGATCAAGGTGGCGATGGGGGCGGTCTTCGCGCTGCCCTGGACCCGTCTTCCCGACTGGTACGGCGCACTCTCGACGCTGTCCGCAGCCGGATTCACCACGGTCGCCCTGACTCTCGCCGACGACGCCGCCCCGATCGACGAGGCGGTGCGCGGCCTCGACCGGGTGGCGCTCGTGCTGGGCTCCGAGGGACATGGACTTTCGCGGCGCTGGGAGACCTCAGCCGACCGGCGGGCGGTCATCCCGATGCGCGAGGGCATCGACTCGCTCAACGTCGCGGCGGCCACGGCGGTCGCGTGCTACGTCACCGCCCGGCGCTAGGTTGCAGGTCGTGACTGACCACGAGACCGCCCCCGCCGACTCGGCGTACCACCGGAGACTCCCGATCGGCGAGCGGCTCTCCACCCGTCCGCTGATCGACGACGACCCGCTCTCGTGCTTCGACGAGGTGGCCCTGGCGGCGCTGGCGCCCATGCTGGTGCCCGAGAGGCCCCGGGTCGGCGAGCTCGACCGCGCCGAGTGCGGTCACTGCCGCCCCTCCGAGCACACGATCTGGGCCGATGACCTGTGGCAGGTCCGGGCGGGCTGGGACCGTATGGGCATTCCCTACGTCGGCGGCATCGCCTCGCGCGAGCACCACCGGCTCGAGGACGCCCCGGTCGAGCTGCTGGCCACGCTCGGGCCGCTGCTCCAGCGCGTGAGCGCCGCGGTCAAGTCGATTCCCGGGGTGGCCCGGTGCCATTTCGCCCGCTGGGGCGACGGCTCCGAGCACTTCCACATGTGGGCGCTGGCCAGGCCCGCGGGGATGATGCAGGGCCGTGGGGCGATCCTGGCGTTCTGGGACGCCGTGCTGCCGTCGATGCCCGAGGAGATGAAGGCCGAGCACCTCCGGATCGTGGCCGAGTCGCTGGCCACCGGTGGCGGAACGGCGTTCCCGGGCCGGTGATCGCCGCGCTCAGGCGATCCGGTTGCTCCGGCCGCAGAGCAGGGGCCGCACCCGGTCGAGGAGGTCGACGATGCTGAAGGGCTTGTTCAGGTACTCGTCGGCACCGGCGCTGAGGGCGCGCTCTCGCGGGTCGGTCCCGTGCTGGGCGGTGAGCACGAGAACCGGGCCGGTGTAGCCGCGGTTTCGCGCCGCCAGGCACACCTCGGCGCCGTCGAGGTCCGGCAGTCCCAGATCGAGTACGAGGAGGTCCACGTCGCCCCGGTCGATCCGGGCGAGGGCGTCGTGACCGGTGGCGACGTGCTCGACGTGGGTGTCCAGTCTCCGCATGATGCGCAGGACCACTGTCGCCACCGCGTCGTCGTCCTCGACCAGGAGGATCGTCTGCTGCATCAGAACTCCCTGTCCAGGATGCCGGTCTCGGTGACCGGGGCGGTGGAGCAGGCCCGTCCGGTCAGGTCGGTCACCGCGGCCGCCGGCGTCCAGGACATGGCGGCGGTCGGGGTGCTGACCGTCCGGATGCCCGAGCCCGAGGCCAAGGTGCCGAGCCGGAGCGTGATCACGGTGGCGGTGGTGCCGGCCACGGAGGTGGTGCCGGCCGTCATGGTGGCGTTGAACACTGCGGTCTTGTTGCTCTTGAGGTAATCGTCCTTCAGGTTGACCGAGCCGAGGTTGACCGTGGTGCCGCTGGCGAGCTGCACGTCGAGTGTGTCGCCCTTGGCGCCCAGGCCGAGCAGGTTCCCGTCACGCACCCGGACCCTGACCGCGGTCGCGGCGCCGGCCCAGCCGGTGGTCACGGTGGGAAGGCTGATCTGGTTGGTGAAGGTGAAGGTGACCGTGTCGTTGGCCTCGAGCTTGCCCGCGGTGGCGCCGCCGTTGGCGGTCTGGACGTCGTAGCCGCGCAGCGGGCTGTTGTCGACGCGCCGGGCAAGCAGCGTGGCGGAGATGGTGACCTTGCCGGTGCCGTCGACGAGGACGGCGCGGAAGTCGTAGAGCCCGTCGGCGACGGTCGTGGTGTCCCACGCGCATGAGTACGGGGCGGCGGTGTCGGTGCACACGTCGGTCCAGGTGGTCGTGCCGCTCGGTGCGCGCTGGATCCGTACGGAGGCGACCCCGGCGGTGGAGCTGGCGTTGGCTGTCAGCGCCGCGGTGCCGGTCAGGAAGGCCCCCGGGTCGTTCATCGAGACCGCCGAGACGGTGTTGTCCACGACCCGGTTGGCGATCGCAGCCGAGGTGGTGGCGTTGCCGGCGGCGTCGGTCGCCACGGCCCGCAGGCTGTAGCTGCCGTCGGCGAGCGCCGCAGTGTCGTAGCGGCAGGAGAAGGGAGCCGTCGCGATGGTGCACAGGTTGGTCCAGGTGCTGCTCCCGGTGGGCGCGGCCTGGAGGACGACCTGGGCGACGCCGGAGTGGGCGTCGGTCGCGTTGGCGGCGAGGGTGATGACGCCGGCCAGCGGAGTGCCCGGGTCGGTCATGGTCACGACCGGAGCCAGGTTGTCGACGAGCACCGCGTCGAGGACCGCGGAGACCGTGCTGGTGTTGCCGGCCGTCGCGACGGAGCGCAGGTCGTACTCGCCGTTGGCCAAACCGGTGGTGTTCCAGCTGCACGCGTACGGCGAGGAGAGGTTGGTGCAGATGCTCTTCCAGGTGGTGGTGCCGGTGGGGGCGTACTCCACCCGGACCGTGTAGGTGGTGGTGCCGGCGCTGTAGAGAGTGGTCGGCAGCGAGACGGTCCCGCGGACGATGTCACCGGGGTTGCCGAGGACGACCAGGAGGTTGTTGGCGATCGTGGTGGCGACGGTCTCGGAGGTGGTGGAGTAGCCCGCCCGGTCGGTGGCGATCGCGCGCAGCTCGTAGCTGCCGTCGGTGACGGCCGTGGTGTTCCAGCCGCAGGAGTACGGCGCCGCGGCGATCGTGCAGACGGTGGTCCAGCTGCTGCCGCCCTGCGGCAGGTACTGCAGGGTCACTCCCTGGATCCCGGAGTCGGCGTCGACGGCGGTGGCGGTCAGGGTCGCCGTGCCCTTCAGCGGAGAGCCCGGGTTCTGGACGCTCACGGCCGGTGGCGTCCAGTCAGCGGCTGCGGTTACGCCGCCGGTGTTGGTGATCCGCGCGGTGTAGGCCGCCGTGGAGAGCTCGGGCATGCCCATACCCAGCGCACCCAGAAGCAGGGCCGAGGCGATAAGCAGGAGCACGCGGCGGGACATGGTGGTCAGGCTTCCTGGGTCTGGAGGACGGTGGGGGCGACGGGTCGACGCAGGCCGAGCAGCATCCGGACGAGCTCGACGAGGCTGAAGAGGCAGATCAGGCCGGCCGGGACACCGATGAGCAGCATCCGCGTGTCACGGTCGCCGACCGCCATGAAGAAGTGCCCGACGTACGGGACGGTGAACTCGACCCTGGGCTGCTCGCCCTGGGGGAGGCGGAACGTCCAGGGGTCGACGTCCGCGTTGGCATCGCCCTTGGTGCGGAAGACCTCGGCTCCGTGGGGCTTCTGGCTGATGGCGACGATCCGGTGGGTGACGAGCGTGGTCAGCCCGGAGTCGGCGGGCGGCTGGTAGGTGATGACGTCCCCGACCTCGAGCTTCTCGACCGGGACCAGCTCCTCGAAGGCGACCGATCCTCGCTCGAACGTCCCGGACATGGAGCCGCCGACGATGACGTAGCGCTCGTAGCCCAGCAGGCCCGGGACGATGAACCCGGCGGCGAAGAGGACGACGGCGACGAGTGCGAGGTTCACGACGAGGCGCGCGAACCGGGACGCGATGCCGTTGACCGTCGACCTGCTGGTCATCGTCGTCTCCTTCAGGTTGTTGGACGTGAATGCCGTTCGGTGGGTGGCGGCCCCCGCCGCCACCCACCGATGGGGGCTCAGAAGTGCTGGTTGACCACGGTGGGCGTGGTGTCCTGCGTCGAGTCCCAGGTGTAGGTCGCGTTGGCGACGGCGCCCTGGCTGGCGTTGGTCGCCGAGCTGTCGAGGGTCACGCTGAACTGGTAGGTGTGCGACTCGTTGGCAGCCCACCGGCCGAGGTCGACCGCACCGACGGTGGCGTAGTCGACAGCGTTCTTCACCGCGACCGGGGAGGCCGGCACGGTCACGTCGGTGATCGTGATCTTCAGCTTCCCGGCCTCGAAGCCGTTGGTCGCGCCGCTCTCGGTCAGCTTGAGGTTGGCGGGCAGCGAACCGCTGTTGGTGACGGTCACCCTGCCGTTGACGGTGTCACCGGGCTTCATGTTCTGGATGTTGTAGATGCTGGCGCCGGCCAGGCTGTTGGACTGCGTCAACGTGCCGGCCTTGTAGTCGTTGCCGGGGTTGTTGGTCGCCGCGACGAAGGACGCGCCGGACCCGACGGCCAGCGCACCGGCGGTCAGGACCGTGGCGAGCGAGACGAGGATCTTGCGGCGGGCGGTGGGCTTGCTGTTCATGGCGATCTCCTGTGTGAGGTCTGTGGTGAGCTGGCTGCTCTGCGATGGAAAGAACGCTATGGAGCGCCGGGGCACAGCTCGGCAACACCGATCTCTCACCTGGCCCACAGTTCGGCAACACGTCCCGCGACCCGACTCCCACGACCCCGGACGGGCCGTTCCTCGCCCTATGCTCGGCGCCATGACGCACCGGCTGCTGCTCGTCGAGGACGACGACGGCATCGCACTGCCGCTGGTGCGGACCCTCGAGCGGGACGGGTACGACGTGGACCGGGTCGCCACCGGACACGACGCGGTCGACCGGGCCCGGCAACCCGGGACGGCTGTGCCCGAGATGGTCATTCTCGACCTCGGGTTGCCCGACATGGACGGTCTCGACGTCTGCCAGCGACTCCGGGAGGGCGGCTACAGCGGCGGCGTCCTGATCGTCACCGCCCGCGGCGGGGAGCTCGATCGGGTGCTGGGGCTGGACGTCGGCGCCGACGACTACCTCGTCAAGCCCTTCATGCTCAGCGAGCTCCTGGCCCGGGTCCGGGCACTGCTGCGCAGAACGACCACCCCCGTGGGCGAGCCGGCCGCAGCCGCACCTCCCGTTCCCGAGGCCACGCCGGAAGACTTTCGGGTCGACGTCCGCACACGGCAGGTGTGGGTGGCCGGCGACGAGGTGCCGCTGAACGCCAAGGAGTTCGACCTGCTCGCCGAGTTGCATGAGCACGGCGGTGCCGTGGTGACCCGCGAGCGCCTGATGGACGAGGTGTGGGACGAGAACTGGTTCGGTTCGACCAAGGTGCTCGACGTGACCATGGCACGGCTGCGCCAGAAGCTGGACGGTCACGGGGCCCCGGTACAGATCGTGACCGTGCGAGGCGTCGGCTTCCGCCTCGAGCGGGGTCGCGCGGATGCGTAAGCGGCTGGTCCTCACCTTCGTTGCCCTGACCGTCCTCATCGTGGGGCTGTACGGCATCCCCCGGGCGATCATTCGCATCGACCAGGTCCACGACCGTGAGCAGGAGCAGGTCGACCAGTCGGCGCTCCTGCTCGCCGGCCTGGTCGCGGCCGACCTGGACGCCGGCGACCAGATCACGCAGCAGACGTTCGGCGACCTGCTCCGTCCCGGCGAACGCGTGGAGTACACCCCGCCCGACGGCGCGGCGGTCGCCGCCGGCGAGCCCGCGGACCAGGAGGTTGGTGTCGAGGCCACCGAGCCGGTTGCGGGCGGTGGCTTCGTCACCCTCGAGTACTCGCAGGAGGCCATCGACCAGCGAGTTCGAGCCGCTCTGTCCCCGCTGCTGTTCATCGGGTTGCTCATCATCGTGCTGGCCTGGCTGGCTGCGATGGTTCTCGCCGGCCGGCTCGCCCGTCCGTTCCAGGACCTGGCCCGCCATGCCCACCAGCTCGGCGCGGGCCGGTTCGACCTCGACGTTCCCCACTACGACGTCCCTGAGGCGGAGGAGGTCGGGCAGGCGCTGGTCACCAGTGCTCGCAGCCTCGACCAGCTGGTCCGCCGCGAGCGCGACTTCGCGGTCAACGCCTCCCACGAGCTGCGTACCCCGCTGACCGCGGTTCGTTTGCATCTCGAGGACCTCTCCATGTGGCCTTCCACGAGTCCCGAGGTGTCCGAGGAGCTGGCGGTGGCCCTGGCCGAGCTGTCCCGGCTGGAGTCCGCGGTGACTGCCCTCCTGGGCAAGGACCGGGCCGACCGTGCCGCGGCTGCCGAGGCGGTGGATGTGGGTGCGCTCCTCACGGCCGCGGCCGAGCGTTGGCGACCGGTCGTCACCCGGCGGGGACGCGAGCTCGAGACGAGCGTGACCGGGGAGCTGCCGGCGCGGCTGTCGCCCGCCGCGGTCACCGAGGTCCTCGATGCGATCCTGGGGCACTCGCTCGAGCACGGCCGGGGTCGGGTGAGCCTTTCGGCTGAGCGGACCGCGGACTACCTCGAGGTGCGCGTCGGCGACGAGAGCCGCCGTACCCAGGGAACGGAGCTGTTGCACGGCAACGGGGAGTCGGGCACGTCCGGGCTACCCCGCGCGTCCGCCCTCGTCGCCGCACTCGGCGGCAACCTCACCGTCGACTCAGGGCCCCACACCACGTTTGTCCTGAGGCTTCCACCCGCCTAGGTCTAGTCTGTCCTGCGCATCGGCAGGGTGAGGCGCCGTGACGTGCGGCCGGCAGAGGGAGGAACGCACCATGGAGCTCGGGACGGACCGGGCGCGTCGCGCCGGCGTCGAGACGGTCGAACTTCTGGGCCAGCTGCCACAAGGCGACCTCCAGGCGATCGTCGACCTCGCCGCCCAGGTGTACGGCGTCCCGACCGCCGCCATCAACCTGATCACCGAGACCCATCAGCACCAGGTCGCCACGACCGGCTTCGAACCCTCGGTCTGCTCCCGCGAGGACTCCATGTGCGCCGCCGTCCTCGAGCAGCCTGCCGTCGCCGTCGGCGACGCCCGACGGGACGAGCGGTTCAAGGACAACCCCTTCGTCACGGGTGAGATCGGCGACGTGCGGTTCTACGCCTCGGCGCCGCTGGTCACGCCCGACGGGGTGACCGTCGGACGGTTGTGCGTCTTCGACGGCCAGGCGCGCACCGTGACGGACCAGGACAGGGGAGCGGTGGACGTGCTCGCCCGGCACGTCACCGACCTGCTGGAGCTGCGGCGCAGGACCAGCCAGCTGGAGTCGTCCCTCGCCGAGCTCACCCGCACCCGTGACGAGCTGCGCCGCTCCAACGAGCACCTGGCCGCGTTCGCCGGACAGGTCTCCCACGACCTGCGCACACCCCTGACCTCGATCCTCGCGTACGCCGAGCTCCTGGCCGAGGAGCCGGTCGTCGCAGCCGACCCCGAGGCGGCCCCGCTCGCGGGCCAGATGGTCAAGGCCAGCCTGCGGATGGCCACGATGATCGAGGAGGTGCTGGCCTACGCCCAGTTCGCCGGTCACCTGCGGCTGGTCGAGACCGACCTCGAGGTGCTCGTCGCCAACGTGATCAACGACGTCGGGCCCCTGCTGCGCGAGCGGGACGCCACCGTGCAGGTCCGGCCCCTGCCGACCGTGCGCGCCGACGCCGGCCAGCTCTACGTCGTCCTGCTCAACCTGGTCCAGAACGCCCTCAAGTACTCCGGCGAGGGGCCGGCCAGGATCACCGTCGGAAGCAGCCATGAGCCCGGTCGGGTCCGCATCTGGGTCCGGGACGAGGGCATCGGGATGGCCGCCGACCGACTTCAGGACATCTTCGAGCCGTTCGTGCGCGTCGACGACCGGGCCGGCGACGCGGTCCAGGGTCTGGGGATCGGCCTCGACACGGTGCGCCGGATCATCGAGTCGCACGGGGGAGCGGTCGGCGCCGACAGCACCCCGGGGTCCGGCAGCATGGTGTGGTTCGAGCTGCCTGCTCAGGCGTCGGACGGGGCGGTTGCGAGCGGCCAGTCGGCGGGATAGTCGTCGACCGCCTGGTCGTGCTGCTTCTGGAGCTTCTTGCGGAGCTTGGTGGAGAGCCGGTCCCCGAAGACCGTGCCCCGGGTGTGGTCGGTCTCGTGCTGGAGGCACCGGGCGAGCAGGCCGTTCCCGGAGAAGGTCACCGGCTCGCCCGTCAGCCCGGTGCCCGAGACCGACGCGGCATCGGGTCGGGGACACTCCACGAACGCACCCGGGAACGACAGGCAGCCTTCCTCAGCCACGTCGAGCTTGCGATCGCGGCCCTCGGGCAACGTGAGGACCGGGTTGCACACGACGCCGACGGTGCGCTCGAGCGATTTGTCCGGGCAGTCGAACACGAAGACGGCGAGGTCGACGCCGATCTGGCAGGCGGCGAGGCCGACCCCGTCGGCGGCGTACATGGTCGCGACCATGTCGGCGACCAGGGACCGGAGGTCGTCGTCGTACGACGTGACCGACTGCTGTGCGCGGTGCATGACCGGGGTGCCCCACCGCGTCATCGGGCGAACGTTTCCGCCCTCCGGCAGCGGGCCGTACGGCGCATGGGCAGGGGGGTCCGGCGGCTGCGGCATGCCGGAAGCCTATAGATGGCATCGCGTGTGATCGGGGACACCGCCCGGGTTGTGGCTTTACCTGTAACCCAGAGTTACATTATCGGCATGTCCCTCACCAAGACCTTCCGGCCCGGCGGCCGGCACGGCATCTCCTCCAAGGAGAGCCGGGACCCCATCGGGCTCGCCGTCGCCGCGCTGAACAAGCTCGCCTCGAGCGACGTCCTCGACCGGATCGGGCTGCGCAAGCAGGCCGAGCAGACCGTCTTCACCGTGACCCGGAGCGGCTTCGCGACGGTCACCAACGCCAGCCGCAGCTTCGCCCGCCGTGGCAAGCGCGGCAAGGCGGGTGTCCGGGTCGCGCCGACGCGCTCGCGGGGCATCTTCGACCTCACCCCCACCGAGGACGAGCAGATGCTGGTCGACGTGGTGAACGAGTTCGCCGAGGAGGTCGTCCGGCCCGCAGCGGCGGCCGCCGACGTGGCCTGCGCCGCCCCCGACGACCTGCTCAAGGCCACCCTCGAGATCGGGCTGCCCATCCTCGGTGTGCCCGAGTCGCTGGGCGGCATCGCCGAGGAGCGCTCCGCGATGGCCGGCACCCTGGTGGCCGAGGCGCTCGCCAAGGGCGACATGGGCCTGGCGGTGTCCGCGCTCGCGCCCGGCTCCGTCGCCACCGCGATCGGCCTGTGGGGCACCGACGAGCAGCAGAGCACCTACCTGCCCGCCTTCGCGGGTGACGACGTCCCGGCAGCCGCCCTCGCGCTCAACGAGCCCACCGTCCTCTTCGACGTCTTCGAGCCCTCCACCACGGCCGTCCGGGAGGGCGACTCCTTCGTCCTCAACGGCGTCAAGAGCCTCGTCCCGCGCGGTGCCGACGCCGAGCTGTTCATCGTGGGCGCCGAGCTCGAAGGCCAGCCGGTCCTCTTCCTCGTCGAGTCCGGCACCGACGGGCTCGCCGTCGCGGGCGACCCGGCGATGGGCGTGCGTGCGGCGTCGCTGACCAGGCTCACCCTCACCGACGTCACCGTCGACTCCGGAGCCGTTCTCGGCGCCACCGACGGCACGACGTACGCCGAGTGCGTGCGCCTGTCCCGCCTCGCCTGGTGCGCCCTCGCGGTCGGCACCGGCCAGGCCGTGCTCGACTACGTCACGCCGTACGTCAAGGAGCGGGAGGCGTTCGGCGAGCCGGTCGCCCACCGCCAGTCGGTGGCGTTCATGGTCGCCAACATCGCCATCGAGCTGCAGTCGATGCGGCTGCTGACCTACAAGGCCGCCGGACGCGCCGCGGCCGGCAAGGACTTCTCCCGCGAGGTCGCGCTGGCCCGCAAGATGTGCGCCGACAAGGGAATGCAGATCGGCCTCGACGGCGTCCAGCTGCTCGGGGGACACGGCTTCGTCAAGGAGCACCCGGTGGAGCGGTGGTACCGCGACCTGCGTGCGATCGGCGTCATGGAAGGAAGCGTGCTTGTCTGATGATCAATCTCGACGATCCCAAGAAGTTCCGGACCCTCACCGGGCAGGCCCACCAGGTCGCGATGAACATGCTGCGGCCGATCTCCCGCAAGTACGACCTCGCCGAGCACGAGTATCCCAAGGAGCTCGACATGCTCGCGGCGATGATCGACGGGCTCTCCGAGTCCGGAGCCAGCGAGGGTGCCGGCGCGGCCGGGGTACGGCGTTCCGAGGGCGACGACGACGGGGCTGTGAAGAACGGCACCAACCTGGCCTCGGTGATGTCCATCGCCGAGATGTGCTGGGGCGACGTCGGTCTGCTGCTCTCCATGCCCCGCCAGGGCCTCGGCAACTCCGCCATCGCGTCGGTCGCCAACGAGGAGCAGCACGAGCGCTTCGACGGCCTGTGGGCCTCGATGGCGATCACCGAGCCGAACACCGGCTCCGACTCCGCCAGCATCTCCACCACCGCCCGGCTCGACGGCGACCACTACGTGATCAACGGCGAGAAGATCTTCGTCACCGCCGGTGACCGCTCGGACGCCGTGGTCGTCTGGGCCACCCTCGACAAGGAGCTCGGCCGCGCCGCAATCAAGTCGTTCGTGGTGCCGAAGGGCACGCCAGGGATGACGGTGGAGCGTCTGGACCACAAGCTCGGCATCCGGTCCTCCGACACCGCGACGATCAGGTTCGAGGACTGCCGGGTGCCGGCGGAGAACCTGCTGGGATCACCCGAGGTCGACGTCAAGCAGGGGTTCGCCGGGGCGATGGCGACCTTCGACAACACCCGTCCGCTGGTCGCCGCGATGGCGGTGGGCTGCGCCAAGGCGTCGCTCGACCTGACCCGCGAGCTGCTGGAGGAGGCCGGCGTCGAGATCGACTACGACCGGCCGGCCGTTGTCCAGTCGGCGGCGGCCGCCAAGTTCCTCCAGATGGAGGCCGACTGGGAGGCCGCGCACCTGCTCATGCTGCAGGCGGCCTGGATGGCCGACAACCGCAAGCCCAACTCGCTGGAGGCCTCGATGGCCAAGGCGAAGGCGGGCCGGGTCGGCTCCGACATCACCCTCAGCTGCGTGGAGCTGGCCGGCTCGGTGGGCTACAGCGAGACCGAGCTGCTCGAGAAGTGGGCGCGCGACTCCAAGATCCTGGACATCTTCGAGGGCACCCAGCAGATCCAGCAGCTGATCGTGGCCCGCCGGATCCTGGGGCTCTCCAGCGCCGAGCTGAAGTAGCTACCGGTTGCTCGAATTCCCGGCCTTGCGGGGGGCTGCCTTCTTCGCCGGCGCGTCCTGGCGCGGCTTCGGAGGGGGGAGCTTCGCGCTGGGCGAGGACTTCTTCGCCGGCTTCTTCCTCGTCCGGGGCTTGGGGGCGACGTTCTTCGCCACGTCGGCGGGGGTGACCGGGGCCTGTGGCCAGGCCGACGCGGCGGGCTCGGCCGGCTCGGCGGGCGTTCGATCGCGCTCAGGAGTCGGCTTGGGGGTGGGACGCGGTGGAGCGGGCGTGGGTGCGGGTCTGGTGGCCGGCGTACGCCGAGGGATGCGGGCGACCACCGCTCCGGCAGTCTGGCCCGCCACCGCGCCGGCGCCCCGCAGGACCTGTCCGGCGATGGACCTGCCGGCCTTCAACGTGCTCGTGATCCTCGGGTGCGGCTTGCTCACGGGGCATCCCTCCTGGTGGTCCGTCGGCCATTCAGTCATACCTGTCTGCGCAGTCCTGTCTGGGCAGTCAAGCACGCCCGCGCAAGGGCGGCCCCGGACCGGTCGGAACCGGGGCGGGGCCGCTGGCGGCAAGGAAGATCAGGCGATCTCGCGGAACGGGTCGTGCTCGGAGAGGATCCGCTCCACCCGCGCCTGGTCGAGCCGCGCATGCACGGCCTGGTTCTCCTGGGCGTCTCGCACGCACTTGGCGAGGGTGAACGACGAGGTGGTCAGGTACATGACCCCGAGGCCGAGGAAGGCCCGGATCCAGGGATCGACGGGGAGGTAGATCACCGCGAAGATCATGGTCAACAGGGCGATGCCGAACGAGATGCCGGCCTGCATGAAGAAGGCGTTGGTGTTCTTGGACTGGGTCGGAGTGCTCATGGGTCAAGCCTTCCGGCGACGCACGCTCCTGCCACCGGCGTTCGTACCCGGGTCCGGGTGAGTACGTAATCTCAGCCCATGAAGCTGTACGCCGACAACCCAGCCCGTGCCACCCGACAGGTTCTGGCCGACGTCCTCTTCCTGCTCTGGCTCCTCATGTGGGTGATGGCCGGGAACGCGGTCCACGACGCGACCCTCGAGCTCGCCGGGCCCGGCCGGCAGACCCAGGAGTCGGCCACGAGCCTGGCCGAGTCGATGCAGGATGCCGGCGACGCGCTCGACGACGTGCCGATCGTGGGCGACAGCGCCCGGGCGCCGTTCGACCAGGCCTCCGAGGCTTCCGGAGCGCTGGCCGACGCGGGTCAGGCCGAGGTGGAGGCGGTCGAGGGGCTGGCGTTCTGGCTGCGGCTGGCGGTCACGCTGATCCCGATCCTGGTCGTGGGTGCCTTCTTCGTCCCGGTGCGGTGGCGGTTCGTCCGCGAGGCGACGGCCGGACAGAAGTTCGTGGATGCGGAGGCCGACCTCCAGCTGTTCGCGCTCCGGGCCATGTCCCACCAGCCGATGCACCAGCTGGCCAGGGTGTCCGACGATCCCGTGGGGGCGTGGCAGCGGGGTGATCGCGAGGTCGTGCACGCGCTGGCGAAGCTCGAGATGCGCTCGGTGGGCCTGAAGCCGCCGCAGGTCAGGAGTGCCTGATCAGGCCCGGGTTGGCAGACTGCACCGCATGTCGGAAAAGAAGCGCAGTGAGCTGATCGTCTCCGTCCTCGACGACGCCTTCGCGCCGCTGATGAAGGCGGATCCGGTGGCCTTCCGGGCGAAGTACCGCAAGATGGCCGCGGATCCGCATGCGTTCTACCGGGGCAGTGCCTGCCTCTTCTACGCCGACGTGGCTGACGCCGACGACCCGTACATCGACGATCACAGCGGCCGGATCTGGGTGCACGGCGACCTGCACGTCGAGAACTTCGGCACCTACCTCAACTCCAACGGCCGGATGGTCTTCGACGTCAACGACTTCGACGAGGCCTATCTCGGCAGGTACACCTGGGACCTCCAGCGGTTCGCCGCCTCGCTGGCACTGACCGCCTGGCAGAAGGCCCTGCCCGAGGAGGACGTACGCCGACTGATCGGGAAGTACGTGCGGTCCTACCTGGCGCAGGTGGACGACTACCGCCAGAGCGACGACGACGACGACTTCGCGCTGCACCTCGACAACACCAGTGGTCCGATCCGCGAGGCGCTGGTCACCGCCCGGTGCCGACGCCGGGCCGACCTGCTCGACGGCACCACGGTGCTCGAGGACGGCACCCGCATGTTCCGCCACGACTCGTCGGTCCGCGAGCTGTCGAAGACCGAGCGGAAGAAGGTCGTCGGGGCCTTCGATCGCTATCTGGAGACGATCCCGGAGGACAAGCGGTTCGACCGCGAGCTCTTCTACGAGCTGCGCGACGTCGTGGGCAAGACCGGATTCGGCATCGGCAGCGCGGGGCTGCCGGCCTACAACCTGCTGGTCGAGGGCTTCAGCCAGGCGCTGGACAACGACGTGGTGCTGTCGATGAAGCAGGCCAACGTCCCGGCCGTGAGCAGGTTCGTGGACACCCGCGAGGTTGACGACTACTTCGACAACGAGGGTCACCGCACGGCCGTCAGCCAGCGATCCCTCCAGGTGCACACGGATCCGATGCTGGGCTACACCTCCCTCGACGGCGTGGGTTTCGTCGTCGCGGAGGTGTCGCCCTACGAGGTCGACCTGGACTGGTCGGGCATCACCGAACCGGACGACATCGGTGCCGTGGTCGACCTGCTCGGCCGCGCGACGGCAAAGATCCACTGCGCGTCGGACGAGGACAGTGAGCAGGACCTCGTCGACTTCCAGGTGGAGGAGGCGATCGCCGACAGCCTCGAGGGCCGCCGGCGGGAGTTCACCAGCTGGGTGACCGACTTCGGGATGGACTATGCGGTGCAGGTGCGCACGGACCACAGTCTGTTTGTCGAGGCTTTCCGTGAGGGGCGGATCGGGGTCTCCGCGACGTAGGTCCTCACTCGACCGACGCGCCGGCGGAGGGTGTCGCCTCGAGGTGGGCGGGCGTCCCCAGCCCGGCGGCGGCGAAGGCCACGTCGAGGGCGGTCGTCAGGGCGCCGGACCGCTCCGCGGGTACCAGCGAGACGATGGACCCGCCGAATCCGCCGCCGGTCATGCGAGCGCCCAGGGCGCCGGCCTCGCGGGCGGTGGTCACCGCCAGGTCGAGCTCGGGGCAGGACACCTCGAAGTCGTCGCGCAGCGAGTGGTGGGACGCGTCGAGCAGCGCACCCAGGGCTGGCCAGTTGGTCTCGCGGATCGCCGCCACGGCGTCCTCCACCCGAGCGTTCTCGGTGACGATGTGCCGCGCCCGGCGATGCAGTCGCTCGTCGGCCAGGCGTTCGAGATCGCCCGACGTGGCCTGCCGCAGCGAGTCCAGGCCCAGCGCCCTGGCGGCCGCCTCGCAGTCGGCGCGTCGTTCGGCGTAGCCGCCGGTGGCGTGGGCGTGCTCGACCCGGGTATCGGTCACCACGAGGGTGAGGCCGGACTCGGGCAGGGGGAGCGGGACGTCGCTGGTGGTGTCGTCCTCGAAGTCGATGAGGAGTGCGGCACCTTCCGTGGCCAGCATCGCGACGGTCTGGTCCATGCCTCCGGTCGGTGCGCCGACGTACTCCGTCTCGGCGCGGACGCAGGCATGGGCCAGCCGGGTGCGGACCCGCTCGTCCAGGGGCAGGTCGAGCAGGCCGGCGACCGCGACTGCCACGGCACACTCCAGGGCGGCCGAGCTCGACAGGCCGGCGCCGATCGGGACGTCGCTGTCGATGTGGATGTCGAGACCCGGCACGTCGAGACCGCCCTGGCGCAGCGCCCACAGCACGCCGGTGACGTAGCCGGCCCATCCTGACGTCGCTCCCGGCTCGAGCCCCTCGAGGGTGCCCTCCCACGCGTCGCCGAACGACGCGCTGCGCACCTGAAGGGAGCCGTCCGGGCGGGAGGCGACGGCCGCCGAGGCGGACCTGGGGAGCGCGAGCGGCAGGCACAACCCGGCGTTGTAGTCGGTGTGCTCACCGATCAGGTTGACTCGTCCGGGCGCCCGGCCGACTGCTTCAGGTTGGAAGTCCACGAGCACAGCCTAGGAACTCCGTGGAGTGGATACTGGACGCGTGCGCTTCCTCGACGACGCGGCCCCGCCCCACGACCTCACCTATGACGACGTTTTCATGGTGCCCCGGCAGTCCGGCGTGGCCAGCAGGTACGACGTCGACCTGGCGACCACGGACGGCACCGGCGCGACCTTGCCGCTCGTGGTGGCCAACATGACCGCGATCGCGGGCAAGCGCATGGCCGAGACCGTGGCCCGCCGCGGCGGGATCGCCGTGATCCCCCAAGACATCCCGCTCCCCGTCGTCGCCGACGTGGTGGCGTGGGTGAAGTCGCGCCACCTCGTCTACGACACCCCCATCGAGCTGCGGACCGACCAGACCGTGGCGGAGGCCCTGGCGCTGATCCCGAAGCGAGCCCACCGGGCCGCAGTCGTGGTGTCGGACGGGAAGCCGGTCGGCGTGGTCTCCGAGGCCGACTGCATCGAGGTGGACCGGTTCGCGCAGGTCGGGCAGGTGATGAACCCCTCGTTCGTGCAGATCGCCGTCGACACCGCCCCCCGGGACGCCTTCGACGCCCTGGACGCCGCGCGGACGCCGATCGCGGTCGCGGTCGACGACGACGGCGACCTGGTGGGGGTGCTGACCCCGACCGGGGCGCTGCGCACCACGCTGTACCAGCCGGCGGTCGACGGCACCGGGGGCCTCCGGGTCGCGGCCGCGATCGGGGTCAACGGCGACGTGAAGTCCAGGGCGGCGGAGCTGCTGGAGTCCGGAATCGACTGCCTGGTGGTCGACACCGCCCACGGGCACCAGGACCGGATGACCGAGGCGCTCGGCGCGGTGCGCTCGCTGTCGCCGGCGGTGCCGGTCGCGGCCGGCAACGTGGTCTCCGGCGAGGGCACCAGGGCCCTGATCGAGGCCGGCGCCGACATCGTCAAGGTGGGCGTCGGCCCGGGCGCCATGTGCACCACCCGGATGATGACCGGGGTCGGCCGGCCACAGTTCTCGGCCGTGCTCGAGTGCGCGGCCGCGGCGGGTGAGCTCGGCAAGCACGTGTGGGCCGACGGCGGCGTACGCCATCCGCGGGACGTGGCGCTCGCCCTCGCCGCCGGCGCCTCGTCGGTGATGATCGGGTCGTGGTTCGCGGGCACCTACGAGTCGCCCGGCGACCTGCTCCACGACGCCGACGGGCGGCCCTTCAAGGTCTCCTTCGGCATGGCCTCAGCCAGAGCCGTCGCGAACCGCACGCACAACGAATCGCCCTACGACCGGGCTCGCAAGGGCCTCTACGAGGAGGGCATCTCCTCCTCGCGGATGTACCTCGACCCGGCCCGGCCCGGGGTCGAGGACCTGATCGACCAGATCTGCTCGGGGGTGCGGTCGGCCATCACCTACGCCGGGGCCCGGTCCCTCGAGGAGTTCCACGAGCGCGCTCTGGTCGGCGTGCAGTCGGCCGCGGGGTTCCACGAGGGTCGCCCGCTCGACACCAGCTGGTGAGCGGGAGCGCCCTGTGCTCAGCCTCGTGAGCTGCGCTCGGTGCGGCCGCGGACGATCCCGATGAACTCCTGGATCCTCGGGTCGTCGTTGTCGACCAGCCACGCCAGCCCCACCTTGGTCGTCGGCAGGTCGGTCACCGGCCGGAATGTCACGTCCCGGCGGTGGTGCAGCCGGGCCACGGACATCGGCACGATCAGGATCCCGGTCCCGCCGGCGACCACCTCGACGGCCTCCCGGACCGACATCGGCGGGTAGTCCAGCTGCTCGGCGTGCGGTCTCCAGCCGGAATCGTGGGGGAGGACCAGCTGCTCGTCGGCCAGGTCGACGGTGCTCACCTCGTCGGCCACGGTCACGAGGTGGTCCTTCGCGACCACGACCACCGCCTGCTCGTCGTACAACGGGATCAGGTGCAGCCCCTCCCGGTCGACCGGCAGGCGGACCAGGGCCATGTCGAGGCTGCCGTCACGGATCCCGTCGGTCTGCTCGTCCTGGTCGAGCGGCACCAGCTCGATCGCTTCCCGGCGGCGCTCGCGCCACGTGCGGGCCCACTTGTCAGGGGTCGCGCCGGTCACGAACCCGAGCCGGAACGCCTCAGCCATGTCGCCCAACGTAGGCCACGCCCGGCTCACCCGATTGGAGTGAGGCGACCGGGCGCCCCGCTGCGCTGTGCTGGGCGGGCCCCGCGGCAACGGGAGGAAATGCATGCAGCAGGCTCAGGGCACCAAGGCCGCGCAGGCGACCGGAGTCGTCCTTGTGACCCTGGCGTCTGGTCAGTTCCTGATGGCGTTGGACAGCTCGGTCATGAACGTGTCCATCGCGACCGTCGCCCAGGACCTCGACACCACGGTGTCGGGGATCCAGACGGCGATCACGCTCTACATGCTCGTGATGGCGTCCCTGATGATGACCGGTGGCAAGCTCGGTCAGATCCTGGGTCGAAAGCGGGTCTTCGGCCTCGGGTGCGTGATCTACGGATGCGGCTCGCTCACCACGTCGATCGCCCCCAACCTCGGCGTGCTCATCTTCGGGTGGTCGCTCCTCGAGGGCATCGGTGCGGCCCTGATCATGCCGGCGATCGTGGCCCTGGTGGCCACCAACTTCGAGCAGGCCGAACGGCCCCGGGCCTACGGGGTGGTGGCGGCCTTCGCGGCGATCGCGGTGGCGGTCGGTCCCCTCATCGGCGGGGTGTTCACGACGTACGCCTCGTGGCGCTGGGTGTTCGCCGGAGAGGTCCTGATCGTGCTGGTCATCCTCGTCCTGATGCGTCGGATGGCCGACGCCCCACCCGACGAGGGCGTGAAGCTGGACCTGGTCGGGACCGCGCTGTCGGCCCTGGGTCTGGGACTGGTGGTCCTCGGGATCCTCCAGGGAGGGACCTGGGGGTTCGTGTCGCCCAAGCCGGGCGCCCCGGTCTGGTTGGGGGTCTCGCCGGTCTTGTGGATGGTCCTCGGCGGTGGGCTGGTGTTGCGGGCGCTGGTGGGGTGGGAGAACCGACGGTCCGAGCGGGGGGCGTCCATCCTGCTGAACCCCGAGATGCTGCGCAACGAGCGGCTGCGCGGGGGGCTGGTCTCCTTCTTCCTGCAGTACTTCCTGCAGTCGGGGCTGTTCTTCGTCGTGCCCCTCTTCCTGTCGGTGGCCCTGGGGCTCTCGGCGATCGACACCGGGCTGCGGCTGCTCCCGCTGTCGCTGGCCCTGCTGGTGACAGCACTCGCCATTCCCAAGTTGCTGCCCGACGTATCGCCTCGGAAGGTCGTCCGGTTCGGCTTCGCTGCCCTGTTCGTCGGCACGGCGCTGCTGACGGCGGGCCTGAGCATCGGGGTCGGCCCGGAGGTGGTCACGGTGCCGATGCTGTTCGCTGGACTGGGGATCGGTGCCCTGGCTTCCCAGCTCGGCAGCGTGACGGTCTCCGCGGTACCGGACGAGCAGAGTGCCGAGGTCGGTGGACTGCAGAACACGGTGACCTTCATGGGCGCCGCGGTGGGGACCGCCCTGGCGGGGGCGATCCTGATGTCCGCGCTCACCACGTCGTTCTTCCAGGGCATCGAAGGGAATCCGGACGTGCCCGACAACCTCTCGTCCCAGGCCGCGGTGGAGCTGAGCAGCGGGGTGCCGTTCGTCTCCGACGACCAGCTCGAGGAGGCCCTCACCGCTGCCGGGGTCACCGGTGACACCGCAGACGCGGTCGTCACCGAGAACGAGGACGCCCGTCTGGCCGGGCTTCGCGTGGCGCTCGCCGCGCTTGCCCTGGTGGCCCTGGGCGCACTCTTCACGGCCCGCTCGATCCCCACCCGGCAGCCAGGATCCGGTGGGTAGTCAGGCCACGGCGCCCCGGGGCCGGTGTTCGGGCACCCAGTCGTAGACCACCGACGTACGGAGCAGAAGGTCCTGCACGGACTTGCGCGACCGGACCACGCCGCACCACACCAGGCCCACAGGGAAGAACACGCACAGCACAGCCCGCAGCAGCGCGGTCGGCAGACTGGGCGACCGTCCACGCCGGTCCACGACCCGGAGCCCCATCACGTGGCAGCCGTAGCTCCGGCCGACCATCGCCCAGGTCCCGGCGAGATAGACGACCGCGGTCGCCAGGGCCGCTTCGACCAGGGCAGCCTGCGAGGTGCCCACCACCCGGAACCCCCGAGGGTCGAGCACGAACGCGAAGGCATTCACGGCCAGCAGGCCGGCGGTGACCACGAGGAGCACCACCACCGCGTCGACGGTCGCGGCGATGCTGCGGGTGACCATGCCCGCCCGGAGACCCTGGTAGGCCCTGGCTTCCCGCGGGACGGCCGATGGAGCGCCCTCAGGGCTCGTCATGGGTCGCAACCCGCCGACGACGGGGCCTCAAGCGTTCCATGGCCCGGCCGACCGCCTCGTCGCCCGAGATGCTGCGCATCCGCACCTCGCGCACCGCCTCGGACTGCACGGCGCTCGTGGACTCCCGGATGATCTCCGGCAGGTCCACCGAGGCGATGACTTCGTCGGCGAGCGTGGCCAGGTCCAGCCGGGCGATGACGGCGTCGAGGTCGACCCGACGCAGCAGCTCGTCGACCACGAGCGGGACGGCCCGGTCGAGCAGGGCGGCGAACTCCCGGCTGAGGTCCTCACGCTGCTGGGAGCCGCGCAGTGCGAGCAGCTCCACGACGCGGCGCGGCTGGAGCCCCTCCGGAACCAGAGGTGGGCTCAGCACCAGAGCCTCGGCGACTGGCCGGCCGAGCGCCACCATGCGCCGGCCCGCAGCCGTCGCGCCACCGACGACCCCGGTGACGGCCGCAACGCCCACGTCGATCCGGGACACGCTCGGAAGCGGGAAGAAGGCGAGGCGCTGTCTGGGCACGCCGTTGTGATTGCTCGGCATGGGCAGATCATCGAACCCCGTGGAGCGGCGCCGCATCACCCGGAGCGGGGGACCAGACAAGTGACCAAGTCGCCTGTTCCGGGTGACCCGGGCCGCGACACGCCCCGCCTATCGTCACGGGATCAGGCAACGTTCGACAGTGCGCGCCCCGCCAGGAGGTCCCATGAGTACGTCCCAGAGTGCCTACGACTACTCCACCAAGGGCATGGTGGCCTCCGGGGTCACCGGATTCGCCGGGCTCATGCTGATGGCGGTGGGCTGTTTCCAGATCGTCCAGGCGATCTCGGCCCTGGCCAATGACCAGCTCCTCGTGGCCACCGAGGAGTACGTCTTCAAGCTCGACGTGACCGGGTGGGGCTGGCTCCACCTCGGACTGGGGCTGCTCGGTCTCGTGATCGGCATCGGGATCCTGACCCGCCGGTCCGCCGGGATGGTGGCCGGGATCGCGCTGGCGTTCGTGAACATGGTCGCCGAGTTCGCGTTCCTGCCGACCTATCCCTTCTGGGCCTTCCTGCTCATCGGGTTCAACGTCCTGGTCGTCTGGGCCCTCTTCAGCCAGCTCGGCCACACCGATCGGTAGCGGTGGCCGGGGTGCATGTCCCACCCCCTCACGGGTACCGTCGGCCCATGGCGGTGGACGACGGCGCGTGCCCGGGGCACGTCTGGGTGCTGGCTGAGGTCGGCGAGACCCGAGGTCGGCTCGACTTCGCCTCGACGTGCAGCGTGTGCGGAGCCTGGCACGACGAGCTGGGCGCGGCGACGCCGGAGAAGGCGCCTCCGTCCTGGTGATCTGACGGAGTGTGGGTGTCCGAGGGGGGACTTGAACCCCCACGCCCTAATACGGGCACTAGCACCTCAAGCTAGCGCGTCTACCAATTCCGCCACCCGGACGAGTGCGCAGGAACTCTAGCAAAGCAAGGGCCCGTTCCCCGCATCGGGATAGACCCCGAAAGGGTGACATGCTGGGGGCATGTCGGACGCTGAAAAGGGCCGGGAGCACGACCCTGCGGCTGAGGTCGTGGAGGTCTGTCGTGACCTGATCCGGATCGACACCACGAACTACGGCGACGACTCCGGGCCGGGGGAGCGGAAGGCCGCGGAGTACGTCGCCACACTGCTCGACGAGGTCGGTATCGAGGCCCGGCTCCACGAGTCCGAGCCTGGCCGGACCTCGGTGGTGGCGCACTGGGGCGGGAGCTCGACGGGATCGGGCGACCGGGGCGGGCTGCTCCTCCACGGCCACCTCGACGTCGTACCCGCCGCCGCGGAGGACTGGCAGGTCGACCCGTTCTCCGGGGAGATCCGCGACGGCTACCTCTGGGGCCGCGGCGCCGTCGACATGAAGGATTTCGACGCCATGCTGCTGTCGGTGGTCCGGGCACGGGCCCGGGCGGGACGGGTGCCCGAGCGTCCGGTTGTGCTCTGCTTCACCGCCGACGAGGAGGCCGGCGGGCACAAGGGCGCCGAGCCGCTGCTCGACGAGCACCGCGAGTGGTTCGACGGGTGCATCGAGGCCGTCGGCGAGGTCGGCGGGTTCAGCGCCACTGTGCGCGGCCGTCGGATCTACCTGATCGAGGCCGCCGAGAAGGGCATGGCCTGGATGAAGCTGACCGCCCGGGGTCGCGCCGGGCACGGCTCGATGATCAACCGCGAGAACGCCATCACCGAGCTCGCCGCCGCGGTGGCGCGAATCGGCGCCCACGAGTGGCCGGTGCGGCTGACGCCGACGATGCAGGTACTGCTCGCCTCCGTCGGGGAGCTCGCCGGGACCGAGGCGACCCCGGAGAACGCCGAGGCCCTCGTCGACGAATTCGGTACCGCGACCCGAATGCTCGGTGCGGTGATCCGCAACACCACCAACCCCACGATGCTCGGCGCCGGCTACAAGGTGAACGTGATTCCGACCGAGGCGACAGCGCACGTCGACGGCCGCTTCCTGCCTGGGTTCGAGGACGAGTTCTTCGACACCCTCGCCGACCTCTGTGGCGAGAACATCGACGTCGAGTGGGTCTCGAAGCAGCAGCCGTGGGAGGTGCCCTACGAGGGCGAGCTCGTGGACGCGATGGCCCGCTCGGTCCTGGCGGAGGACCCGCGCGGGATCGTGGCGCCGTACCTCTTCAGCGGCGGGACCGACGCCAAGCACTTCAAGAAGCTCGGGATGCGGGCCTACGGGTTCGCGCCCCTGCGCCTGCCGGACGACCTGGACTTCACTGCGCTCTTCCACGGCGTCGACGAGCGGGTGCCGGTGGATGCGCTCGAGTTCGGGGCCCGGGTGTTCGACCGGTTCCTGGACGAGGTCTGAGGCGTGGCGAGGTTCAGCGCGCGGGACCGCTCCACCGAGGTGGTCCACGCTGACCAGGCAGACCTGTGGGCAGCGCTCACCGACCCCGAGCTCCTGCCGCAGCTCACGCCGTACCTGCACAGCATCGACGTCGACGGTGACCTGTGGCGGTGGAACATGGTCCGGATCCCGGTGCTGGGCGTCAGTGTTGCCCCGTCGTTCACCGAGCGGATGAGCTTCGACGCACCCCGCCGGATCGGCTTCAGCCACGATCCGCAGTCCGGCCCGGAGAAGGCAGGGGTGGAAGGGACCTATCTCCTCGAGCCGGTCGACGGCGGCACCCGCCTCAGCATCGACATCGACATCTGCGTCGACCTGCCCCTGCCCGGCATGGCACGCGGGGCAGTGGAGCGGGCGATGGGCGGCGTGATCGCGGT
>DASSJR010000218.1:0-17910 GCA_035691135.1 Nocardioides sp.
CAACCGGTGGGAGAGGCGCTGGGTCAGCCACCGCTCCACGCCCTTGGCGGGTACGACGACGATCTCTTCGGCGAACGGGTCCTCGAGGGGGGTGACCAGCAGGTCGCCCAGCGCGTCGGCGAGCAGGTCGGTGCGCTCGGCAGGATGCACCGTGAGCGCCACCGCGTTGCCTCCTCAAATGACGACGACGGGCTCCAACCTAGAGCCCGCCGCCGACCTATGAGGTACTTGCGTCAGCCAAAGATGCTGACGCCTCCCGGACCCACCAGCAGCCCGAGGACGATCAGCAGGATCCCCCACAAGACCGATCCACGGACCAGGGCGAAGATGCCGGCGATCACGAGGATGGCCGCGATGATGAACAGGATCAATGTCATGTAGTGCTCCCTCTTCTGGTCAGGCGCCTACTTCTTGAAGGCGTCCTTGACGTTCTCGCCGGCCTGCTTGAGGTCGGACTTGCTCTGGTCGGCCTTCCCCTGCTTCTCGCGCGTCCGGTCGCCGGTCGCGCGGCCCTCGGTCTCCTTGGCCTTGCCCTTGAGCTTCTCGCCGGTGTTCTCGGCCTTGTCCTTCAGTCCCATGGGGTTTCTCCTCTGATCGGACGAGCGGGTAGTCGCCCATTCCGGTATCCGATCACAGGGATTTCATGCCCTCAGGCGCGTGAGTTCACCCGGTTTCTTTCCCCTGCCGAAAGCACTCAGCCCCGCCGCGTCGCCCCCAACCCCGCCTGCGGGGAGGGGTCGCACCCCCCCTCCCGTGAGAGCACTGACCGGCGTCCGGCCGATAGTTGAATGTTTGGCCGCCGCTGGCCGCGGGTACGACCTCATACGAGTGACGCAGGTCATGGGATGCGTGCTGGACCATGAGGCCCGCACGCATCCGCATGTGGCGGCCCGGAGCAAGGCGCATCGGGCCGGAGAGGGAGAGCGCTCGGCGACTGGCCGGACGCACGAAAGGAAGACCACCGAATGAGCAGCGACGAGTTCGCACCGATCACGCCCGAGGAACTGGAAGCCGAGGGGGTGACAGCACTTCCGGACAAGGAGGTCGTCTCGATCCTCGACCTGGCGGCGGATATCGACCTCGCGATCGACGGAGCCGCACCCATCGACCTCGCGGTCGCACTGAACGCCAACATCGTGGCTCCGATCGACGCCGCGGTGAGCGCCAACCTGCTCTCCAACGGCTCCGACGCGGAGGCCATTTCCGACCAGGGTGTCATGGTCACCCAGAACGTGACCGCAGACGCGATCGCCACCGGCATCCAGGACAGCACGATCGACCAGTCCGACACGGTCACCGGCGGAACCGAACCGACCGGCACCGACGCGACCCAGGCCGCCGGCACCGACGCCCTCCAGGCCACCCCGATGGCCGCCGACGCTGTGGACGCGGTCGCCGGCGCCGCCGACGCCGCCCCCGTGGACGGAGCGGTCGTGGTCGACTCCGCCGGCAACATCCTCGGCACGCTCGACGAGTCCACCGGGAACGTCATCGACTCCGCCGGCAACATCGTCGGCACCCTCAACGAGACCACCGGCCTGGTCGTCGACGGCGCAGGTGCCATCGTCGGCTCCGTCACCAACCTGGTCGACGGCGCTGTGGTGAGCAACGCCGCGGGCGACGTCATCGGCGTCCTCGACGGGGACACCGGCAGCGTGACCGACGCCGCCGGCAACCTCGTCGGCACCCTGGACCCGCTCACCGGCAACGTCGTCAACACCGTCGGGGATGTCCTGGGCACGGTGACCAGCCTGGTCGACGGCACGACCGTGCTGGACTCGGCCGGCAACATCGTCGGCACACTCGACGCTGCGACCGGCAACATCGTCAACGCCGCCGGGACCGTGGTCGGGTCACTCGACCCGCTCACCGGACAGGTGCTGGACGCGGCCGGCAACATCATCGGCACCGTCGGCGACATCGTCGACGACGTCACCGACACCCTCGGCGGGCTGAACACCGGCGACCTGCTCAAGGGCGACCTGCTCAACGTCGACGTCAACGTCGACCTGGACGCGGACCTGGCTGCCCCGATCAACGGTGCCGTCGCGGCGAACGCCAACGTGGCAGCGCCCATCGACGCTTCCGTTGCGGCCAACATCCTCTCCGACGACTCCTACGCGGGGGCGATCGCCCAACAGGACGCCATCATCAACCAGACGATCACCGGCAATGCCGAGGCGCTGTCCGACCAGACGTCCGCGATCGACCAGGCGTCCGTCCAGCCGCCTGACACCGACACCGCGTCGGCTGACGATCCGGCGGTGGCTCCGGCCGCCCCGGCGTCGGGCGCTGAGTCGACGTCGACCGCTGACGCGACGACCGAGCCGAGCACCACGACGACTCAGCCGTGACCACGCTCGTCGACGCGCCGGCGCGCGTCGATGACGTCCAGCTCCTCGGGGCGATGGTGGGGTCCGGCTACCGGACCCCACCGTCCCTGGTCCGCCGCAGCGACGGGCAGACCCTGCAGCTCACGCCACTGCTGTACGCGGTGCTGGACGCGATCGACGGGCGGCGCAGCTGTGCCGAGATCGCCGACGCCGCCAGCAACGCCATGCGTCGCGGCATCTCGGAAGAGATGGTCGCGACCCTGGTCGACCAGCAGCTGCGTCCCATGGGACTGGTCAAGCTGCGCGACGGTTCCCAGCCTCCCCTCAAGCGGTCCAACCCCCTGCTGGGGCTGAAGTTCAAGCTCGCCGTCACCAACCCCCGGGCCACGCGTCTGCTGACCGACCCGTTCCGGATTCTCTTCCTGCCGGTGATTGCCACGGCTGTGGTCCTCGGGTTCCTGGCCATCACCTGGTGGGTCTTCTTCGACCAGGGCCTGGCCCCCGCGGCGTACGACGCCTTCCAACGGCCGCACCTGCTGCTGCTCGTGTTCGTGGTGACCGTGCTCTCCGGCGGCTTCCACGAGTTCGGGCATGCGGCGGCCGCGCGCTACGGCGGAGCCGACCCCGGGGTGATGGGGGCGGGGCTCTACATCGTGTGGCCGGCGTTCTACACCGACGTGACCGACAGCTACCGGTTGGGACGCGGGGGGCGGATCCGGACCGACCTGGGCGGCCTCTACTTCAACGCCCTGGTCGTGGTGATGACGTTCGGCTGGTGGTACTTCACGGGGTGGGACGCACTCCTGCTCCTGGTGGCCACCCAGACCCTGCAGATGGTGCAGCAGCTCCTGCCGCTGCTCCGCTTCGACGGCTACCACCTTCTCGCGGACCTGACCGGCGTTCCTGACCTGTGGCATCGCATCGGACCGACCCTGCGCGGGCTGTTGCCCCACCGGTGGTCAGATCCGGAGCACCGGGTGCTGAAGCCGTGGGCGCGCGCGGTGATCACGCTGTGGGTCCTGGTCACCATCCCCATGATGGCGCTCATGCTCCTCGCCCTGATAGCCGCGGTTCCGCGCCTGCTCGGAACGGCCTGGTCCGTGATCGACGAGGACGCCGCCGGAGTGATGAGTGGATGGCGCGACGGGGGGTTCGTGGAGGTCTCCTCCCACGCGGTCCAGATCCTGGGCGTGGTGCTGCCCATCCTGGGCGGCCTCCTGATCTTCGGGCGGATCACCCTGCGCAGCTCCCGGGGGCTCGCGCGCTGGAGCCAGGGCTCGGCGTCCAAACGGGTCCTGGCCGCCGCGCTCACCGCGGTCGTCGTCACGGGTCTGTCCTGGGCGTGGTCGCAGCCCGGTGCCTACCGTCCGATCGTCCCGGGAGAGGACGGACGGCTCACGGCCCTGCTCGGAACCACTGCCGAGGGGGCGCCGCGCCCAGCACCGCTGGACGCCGCAGCCGCGGCGGCCAGTGAGACACTCCCGATCGGTGCGGCCGCGGAGGCGCGGCTCTCCAGCGGGGCCCCGCTCGAGGCCACCTTCCCGGAAGGGCAGACCCTTCCCTCCAAGTCCGAGCCCCAGCTGGCCGCCGTGCTCGTCCCGAGCCAGGGCGCCGACACCGACGCGCCGCCTGCGACCGACGGTTCGGATGAGCCGTGGGTCTTCCCGTTCGACCAGCCCCTCCCGCCGTCGGCGGGTGACAACCAGGCGGCGGCCTACAACACCACCGACGACTCGACGAAGTACGACATCGCATTCGCACTGGTGTGGGCCACGGGCGACGAGGTGCTCAACGTCAACGAGGCCCATGCCTACGCCTCGTGCTCGAACTGCGTCACCGTCGCCGTTGCGTTCCAGGTCGTGCTGATCATGGACGACGCCCAGGTCGTGGTTCCGCAGAACCTCGCGGTGGCTGCCAACTACCAGTGCTACCGCTGCATCACGGCCGCGATCGCCAACCAGCTCGTGCTGTCGGTGGGGAACACGCCGGGACAGGAGCAGCTGCTCGCGCTCGGAGAGGTCTGGAACCGCCTGATCGCGTTCGGTCAATCCATCACGTCGTACTCGCTGGCGGAGATCTCGGCCCAGCTGGAGGGGTTCAAGGCCGAAATCATCGCGATCCTCGACGAGGCGCCACCTGTGGAGTCCAGCACTGCCTCGGGTTCGACATCCCCGTCGTCCGGGGACACCACCGGCGCCAGCACCGAGTCGTCGACGAGCAGCCCGGCCCCCAGTGAGCCGTCACCGTCCAGCGAGCCCACCGCGCCGCCGCCGAGCGAGTCGCCCTCCGGTCAGACGCAGCCGGCACCGGAGCCGACGACTGAGCCGCCGCCGCCGGAGCCGACTCCCCAGGAGACCACAGCGCCGGACACGTCCGCCCCGCAGACATCCGCCGACTCCACAACGTCCCAGCCCTCCACGACGTCCCTGCCCTCCACGACGCCGTAGCGCTGGTGTCAGGGCACCATCCAGCCGAGGACCGGGGTGGCCTGCAGACCGACGATGACGCACATGAACACGAGCAGGACCAGGCTCCAGCCGATCACCTTGCGGAAAATGTCGCCCTCGCGGCCGGCCATGCCGACGGCAGCCGCCGCGATGGCGAGGTTCTGCGGGCTGATCATCTTGCCGAGGACGCCGCCCGAGGAGTTTGCCGCGGCCATCAGTACCTGGTCGAGACCGGCTTCCTTCGCCGTCTGCACCTGGAGGGCTCCGAAGAGCGCGTTCGACGACGTGTCGGACCCGGTGACCGCGACCCCGATCCAGCCCAGGATCGGGGACAGGATCGCGAAGGCCCCACCGGCGCCGGCGAGCCAGAGGCCGAGCGAGGTCGTCTGTCCGGACTGGTTCATGACGAAGGCGAGCGCCAGCACGGCCATCACCGTGATGATCGCGGACTTGAGCTCGACGTAGGTCTCGCCGTACGCCTTCAGTGCCCTGCCCGGCGACACCTTGAGGATCGCTGCGGTGATGACACCGGCCAGGATCATCAGGGTGCCGGCCGCCGGCAGCCAGTTGAAGACGAAGGTCGTCGAGGCGAGCGGCTCACCTGACGCGCTGAGGACCTCGAGTCCGGGCCAGTCGATCTCGTACGTGAACGGCGGCTCCGCGAGGAACTCCTTGACAGCGGTGATGTTCGCGATCGAGAAGATCGCGATGATCACGGCGTACGGCGCATAGGCCTTGATCACGTCCGAGCGGCTGTCGTGGACGTGTCCCTCGCTCGACGCCGAGGCTCCCGCGCTCCCGGCTGAGGGTGCCGGTGCGCCGGACTGGGTCCGGATCTTCTCCTCGGCCACGTCTGCGGTGATCACCTCCGCGGGCTGCCAGACCCGCAGCAGCACGACCACGGCGGCCGCCGAGACGAGTGCTGCGACGATGTCGGCGAGGGGCACGGAGATGTAGTTGGAGGCGACGAACTGCGCCACGCCGAAGCTGAGGCCGCAGACCAGCGCGGGCAGCCAGGCCTGCCTCGCGCCACGCTTCCCGTCGACGACGAGCACCAGCACCAGGGGAACGATCACCGCGAGGACAGGCGTCTGGCGTCCCACCATGGAGCCCAGCGTGTCAACGGTGAGCCCGGGGTCGTTGCTGGCGCCGGACGACACCTCGGCGAGCGTGACGATCGGAGTTGCGAGTGCGCCGAACGCAACCGGTGCCGTGTTGGCGATCAGTGCGACGGCCGCTGCCTTGAGCGGTTCGAACCCCAGCGCCATGAGCATCACCACGGTGATCGCCACGGGGGTGCCGAAACCGGCGAGTGCCTCGAGCAGCGCACCGAAGCAGAACGCGATGATGACCGCCTGGATCCGCTGGTCGGGGCTGACCTTCGCGAAGGATCGCCGCAGCACGTCGAAGTGACCGGACGCGACGGTCAGGTTGTAGACCCAGATCGCATTGATCACGATCCACATGATCGGGAAGAAGCCGAACGCGGCGCCCTCGGTGGCGGACAGCAGCGCCTGCCCGACCGGCATCGTGAAGAGCACGACGGCCACGAGGAGTGCCACGCCGAGCGAGATCAGTCCGGCCATCCACGCTCTCAGGCGCAGGCCACCGAGCAGCACGAACAGGGTGATCAGCGGGATGGCGCCGCACAGTGCGCTGAGGAACAGCGAATCGCCGACCGGCTGGAGGTCTTGCTGGAACATCATCTCTCCCGGGGGTTGGGCGGATCAGGCGGATGACCTGGGCAGGAGCGGGCGGACGGGGGTGCTCCGGGTGGAGGAGTCGAGCCTGTCGACTGCGGGGAGCATGCCCCGATGGTGGTGACACGCGTCATGGCGGGCCACGATGGGGTTCGTCTGAAGCTTCTCCACATCCGTCCTCCGACGACGACCTTACGAGTTGTCGCCGGGTTTTGCTTCTGCTGGACGCTCCCTTCCGAGAATCCGCGTCGACCCGGGAGGGCTAGCGAGCACGGACAGGGTTCGACCGTGCCGACGGGAGGCTGTCGCCCCTCTGGTTGTGGGCCACGACCTGGAACCGGTAGACGCCGGGGGTCAACCGGAACGGATACGACCGGCGGCCCGGCGCGAGCGGCGCCGACGAGGTGCGCCGAAGAACCTGGGCACCCGGGGCGGTGGAGCTCATCCGCAGGGCAGTGACGACGTAGCCCGTGACCCTCGTCCCACCGTCGGAGGGTGGTGGGGACCAGGACGCAACGGCGGTCGTCGCAACATCCCGGGTCTCGCCGCTCACCGCAGTGCCGATCACCGGCGCATCCGGAGTGGTGGCCGCCAAGGTTGCGTTGGAGAGCCCGGAGTAGGCGCCGGCCCCTGCAGCGTTGACCGCCGCGACCTGGAACCGGTACCGGATGCCGTTGGTCAGCCCCCTCACCACCGTGCGCGTGGCAGTACCGCTGACCAGGCGCGGCGCACCCACGAGGTTGCCATCGACGTCCCGCGTCCGGACCAGGTAGCCGGTCACGCGTGCGCCACCATCGTTCGCGGGCGGTGTCCAGCGGACCAGGGCAGAACCGTTGCGACCCGTGGCCGTGCCGATGATGGGAGTCGCGGGAACTGCCGCGGGCACCACAGGTGTGCTCGGGACCAGCCAACGGGGCGCCGGTGGGTTCGCGTGGAAGGCCCAGACCTGGAAGCTGTACTCGCGGCCGTTCACGAGACCGCCGATCTGCGCTGTGTGCGCGCCCCCCACGTCGCGCACCTTGGGCAGCCCACTGACCGGATCGTCCCAGTGCACCTCGAACCGGGTCGCAGCATCCGCGGCGGGGCCGGACCAGCCGATCGTCACGCTGGCGTCACCGCCACTCGCGGTCACCACGAAGTCGTCGGGCTGCACCGGCACGATCGCATCGGCGAACATCAGGCGCTCGATGCCACGAAGCGTGTCGGTCCCGTCGTTCTTCGGGGGCTCCCCTCCGGGCAGTGCGGCCGGGTGGTGGGTCACCGTGGTCACCGCGCCGTTCGTGGTGACGGTGTAGTTGGCGCGAACGTCGGAGAAGATGGCGGTGTCCACGTCGGTCGCCACGTTCGGCGGGTGGACGACCTCACGCACGGCGACGACGTTGCCCGGGTCCACGGTGCCGGCAAACACGGCGTCGCGCAGCCCACCCAGGTTGTCGAAGCTCTGGGTCTCGGTCGTCGGGACGTTCGGGTTGCTCCGAACGCTCAGCCGGACGTCGAGCCACCTGTCACCGTCGATCAGGTCGTCTCCCCCGCGCCCCTCGAGGAGGTCGCTGCCGGCCCCGCCCAGCAGGATGTTGCCGCTGCCGAAGGTCGTGCTGCCGGCCGGCAACAGACCGTCGAGACCGTTGATCATCGCGATGCCCCGCGCCGTGAGCACGTTGCTGCCGACGGGGAGCCCCGACCCGACGTCGGTCGCCGGGACCGCGTCGTCGCCCTTCAGCACGTCGTCGAGCCGCCAGCCCGACAGCGCTTCGACATCGCCGTACTGGTCCTGCCGGTTCCCTCCCGGTGCCGGCAGCGGCTCGAGCCCGCGCGCGAGGTCGGCATCGGCCGGCAACGGGTCACCGACATGGGCGACCCAGTCGAAGCCCCGCAGGCCGATGTTCTGGTCCATCCCGGGACCGGTGAGCATGATGTCGTCGCCACCCTCGGCGGCGAGAGTGTCGTCGCCCCCCTGTCCGTCGATCACCTCGTCGCCGGGGGCGTTCAGGTCGTCGAACAACGGTGCTCCGCTGTCACCGAAGATCTCGTCGGACTGGGCGCCGCCCGCGATCCAGTCGTCGCCGGAGTCACCGAGCACTGTGTCCGTGCCGCCTCCGGCCTCGATGAGGTCGCTGCCCGGCCCTGCGAAGGTCTCATTGGCGTTGGCCCCGCCGGATGTGAAGTCGTTTCCCTGACCGCCCACGATGATGTCGAGACCCGGGCCGGCATCGATGGCGTCGTCGCCTTGGCCTCCCTTCATCACGTCGGCGCCGTTGACGTCGGTGAGCGTGTCGTCACCCAGCCCGCCGATGGCGGTGTCGTCGCCGTCGTCGCCCTCGATCCAGTCCGCACCGTCGTTGCCCCAGAACGTGTCATCGTCGACCCCGCCCCAGATGCGGTCGTCCGCGGCCGTGCCGTTGAACGTGCTCTGGGGGTTGAGCCCCGGTGGGTCAACGGAGTTGGACGGGCGGTATCGGATGGTGCCGTCGGGCATGCGAATCAGGACCAGAGACTCGTCGCAGGACGACGCGGGGTCGTTCGCGATGGGACCGGAGGTACCGAGGGCGGCGAGGTCGAACTGGCAGTCGGCGATGCCGAACACGTCGGCCTTGAGCGCCTCGGCGTCGGTGTTGCGCATGATCATCTCCGCGAAGGAGTTGCCCTCGATCTCGCTGAGCAGGTTGAGCCCGGCCAGGCGCGCCAGGTAGTAGAAACGGTCGCCGTCCTGGAGCTTCAACATCTGCTGCTCGAAGACGTAGCTGAACGTCGAACCCAGCATCCCGCCGAACAGCCGCGTCGACTCCGCGAGCCCACCCACCCAGAGGTCGACCTGTTCCAGACCGGTCGGCCTGGTGGCCCACCCGCCGGTGGCGTCGAGGAACGCAGTCCGGTCACCGGGCGCGCCGCTGCCGCCGTTGACGAGAAGCTCAGCCGCTGCTCGCCTGTGCGCCAGCCCCCCGGTGATCGAGGGGTGGGTGCCGTAGGCGGCGATGAAGTTCACCAGCGAGTACGGGTGCTTGAGGTTGAGCCCGAAGTCGGACCAGCTCGAGTACGGCCGCAAGGAGGAGTCCCGGGTCCGGGTGAACAGCTGCCGACGGAACTCGTTGAGCGGGGGCACGCCTGCCTCACGCCCTCGAGCGATGTTGATCGCCGCCAGGTCCAGCGGCAGGCCGAGCAGATCGTTGCGCAGTGTCTCGGTGACGAATTCGTCGATCTCGTTGCCGGTCTGCTTGGTCATGCCCATGGCCAGGCCACCTGCGGCAGCGGTGGCGGTGAGCCTCCCGTTGTCGGTGTAGGCGAGCGGGTTCAGGAAGCCCTCCAGCAGGGGGATGTCGGGCGCGTTGCTCCGGGCGATGGTGTCGGTGAGCATCGAGTGGCCGAACCGGTAGACGGCGTGCGCGAACTCCGCGTTGATCGCCGGGTCGATGGAGGGATCGACGGCGGTGAACAGGTCGAGACCGGGTTGCACCTTCCTGGCGAACTCCTCGAACACGAGGTGCTGGTACTCCATCTCGGTGACGAAGCGGGCAGCCTGGAAGATGCGCTCGCCGTTCCAGCTTCCGTCCGGCAGCTTCCACTCCGCCACGTCCACGTTCTGGCTGTCGATCAGGTTCTCGATGTCGGTCACGAGCCGGTTGTGCTCGGAATGGAAGATCTGGTGCACCGCGGTCAGGCCGATGTTCTCGTTGATGCGGCCGTCGCCACTCACGAAGTGCGCATCCAGCATCTCGTCGTCGTACGTCCCCGTCGGCTGGCTGGCGAAGTCGGCCGACGCAACCGTGTCGGCGTCCGGCGTCAACCCGGGCCGGGGCACGGCGTTGTGGGCGATGTCGTCGAGGAATGCGATGCCCGCGCGCAGCGAGTTCACCGTCGAGATCGGGTTCGTCGGATCACCCTCGACCGTGCCATTCGTCGTCATGAGCAGCGGGAACCCGTTCGGGCCACGCGTGAACCTGCCGTACGGGTCGGTGGCCAGGAGCGGCACGTTGGTCACGTCGGTGTCGACGAGGTCGATGCCGAGCAGCTGGGCGGCCTGAGCCTTGATCTCGCTCCACGTGGCCATGCCCCCCGAGGCGCCCCGGATCAACCGACCCGTCGACACCGGCAGGCCGGCGCTGTCGCGGACGTACTCGCGCAGGAAGACCTGCTGCGAGGGGTGCGAGCCGTAGGTCTGGTTCTGGTCCACCCAAGGGGTGTCGTTGTTGGAGGCCTCGTGGATGTCGTCGGCCGTGCCGAGCCGACCGTCGGGGCCTGGTTCGTTCGTCGCCCGGGTCAGCACCATGAAGCGCTGCTGCGGCGGCAGGTCGTCACTGGTCCCGAACTGGCGATCGGGCCCGGCGACCAACGGGTCGTCGTCCTTCAGCGGTACGAACACGGTTCCGCTGCCGCCCTTGGCGGTCAGGTCGAGACCGTGGTCGAAGAACTGACCGAACAGGGTGAACCACGAGTTGAAGGGCGGGGACAGTCCGGCGTCGGTGGAGACGTTCGGGATCAACAGGGTCTCGCCGTCCGGCGTGCAACCGGCCGGCACGCCCGGCGAGGTGCAGGGCACCGCGGTCGGTTCGTGGTCGAAGCTGCGCCGAGGTCGGGCAGCGGCCTGCACTGCGGCCGGGTTGGACGAGGTCTGATCGACCACCAGGTTGCTGATCAGACGCGGCTGCGAGTCCACCACGCCCCCGCCGTTCTGAGCGTAGGAAGTGCCCCCCGGCGGGCCGACGGGGCCGACACCGGGGACGGTCGCGTCCTCGGCGTCGCGCCACACCGGGTCGGCCAGGCGGGGCATCAGCCGGTGCGCGCGGCCCACGTCGTCACCACCGGACAGCAGGTTGTTGCACGAGCCATCCACGGTACGCAGCCCGTAGGGCAGGAGCGGGTTGGCGATCTGGTTCACGCCGCTGCCACGCAGTGTGCCGCAAGGGTTCTGGGGTGTTGCTGTCGCCGCGTGTCGCTCGGCGATCTTGATCTGCTTCAGGATGAACCGCAGGTCGCCGGCGTTCAGGTGGAGACCGGCGCCCTCCGGTGCGACCGCGAATGCCGGCGCGGCCATGAGTGAAGCCGCCGGAACGAAACCGGCCACGAGGAGCACCCCCACTGCGAGGCGCCCTCGCCCCGGGTGGAGGTCCTTGGACTTGGTCCTGCTTCGGGGTTGGGCGTTCATGGCACCTGCTCCTCCCAGCCCCCGGTTGTGCGTGTACTCGAAACTCACCGTGGAACGGTGTCTACGCACATTGAATGCGCGCCTCAGCCCGCGCACAGGAGGCGATGGTCAGTGGTCCAGAGGGAGAGAAGTCCCGAGATAGGACGATCTCGGCAACGTCGCTCACCGGCGCGACCCCGGGAATCCGGGACCTAAGTCCCGACGGCTCGGTCCTGATCGGCCGTGTTGTCCGGTCCGCGCGAAAGTCACCATGGCCAAAAGGAGCCGTGTATCCCGGGCCGCGCGATGGCATCGACAGACAGGTCAGGTCATGGACCAACACACGACGCGACCGGGGCGGGGTCGCCGCCCGCGCCGCCTCCCGACCATGGTGGCAGCCACCGCGCTGGCCATGGCCACGCTGCCGCTGGCCACCGACCCGGCGCAGGCTGTGATCGGCACGAGTCCGATCATCAACCCCCTCGGTTTCCCGCAGTGGTACGAGGACGCCGACGGCCAGCGGGTCGAGCTCTGCCTCGACAGCATCAACTGTTCGCCCGGCGGCGAAGCCGTGTACTGGGCCGCTTCCGCGGCACCACCGGTCGGGCTCACCGGCCAGGGCCTGGACATGCAGGTCGCCGGAGGCTTCGACGCCGCATCAGGCCAGTTCCTCGTCAGCGGACGGATCCGGATTCGGGTCCGGGACCTCGTCCCGGGCGAGCAATACCGGCTGACGCATCCCTACGGCGAGGCCGTGGCCACCGCAACATTGGACCCGGACCCGACGGATCCGGGCGAGCAGAAGGGTCGGATCACCTACATCGAGGAGGTCGGGTGCACCGTTCCGGAGGTGCCCGACGGCACACCCCTCCCACCGGCACCCCCGTGCGACTTCACCAGCCCGCAGGATAGCCCGCTGTTCCAGGGCTTCCTGCGTCAGCCGGGCGCCCCGGCAGGCTTTCTCGGCGAAGGCCTGCTCGCCCTGACCCCGCGGCCGGTGGTGAACGGACCCCAGGGCAACGCCTTCCAGGTGGAGGATCTGAGCGGTACGCCGGTGGCCGGTCCGCCGACCACAGACTTCCTGGTCGAGGGCCGCATCGCAGCACCTCTGACCGCCTCCATGACCAGCACCGACTTCGGCGCACACAAGGTCGGCTCGCCGGTCACGAGGACTGTCACGGTGCAGAACACGGATACGCAGCAGGTGACCCTGGATCCCCCGGTGCTCTCCGGTGCCGACGCCACGGACTTCACAGCTGCGCCCACAGCCACCGACGGCTGCGGCGCACCGCTGGCGGTCGGAGCCACATGCAAGTTCCGGCTGACCTTCCAGCCGACGGCGGGCGGGCCCCGGACCGCGACCGTGAGCTTCCCGAATGACCGCGACGGCGGCAACCTGGTGCGATCACTGACCGTCACCGGCACGGGCGCGCGCCCACGTGCCGTCATGCCGACCACTCTTTCCTTCGGCGACGTGGAGGTCGGACATCCCAAGACGCTGTCGATGACCGTCAACAACCGCGGCAACGCAAGCCTGGTCGTTTCCTCGGCGCAGCGCACAGGCAGCGGCGAGTTCACCATCGATGAAACGGACTGCACGCGCGCACCGGTCCGACCCCGGCGTGGATGCGTGATCGACGTGACCTACCGACCCCGAGCGGTCGGGCGCGACGGGGCGAGCCTCACCATCACGCACGACGCAGCGAACAGCCCGACGAGCGTGGCGCTGTCGGGCCGGGGAGTCGACGCGACAGCGCCCGCGGTTCGGACGCTACGGGTGCGACCCGCCCGGTTCCGCCCGCCCGGAGGGTCCGCCTCGATCGTGGTCGGCCTGGGCGGACCAGGCGTAGCTGCGGTCCAGGTGCTGCAGCGGCACCGCCTGCTCCGCAACCTCGGCGTGCTCCGCTTCCCCGCGGCCGGCGTCCGCCACACGAGCTGGAACGGCCGCGACAACCACGGTCGGGTGGTCGGCGCCGGCGCCTACGTGGTCCGGATCATCGCCCGTGACCGGGCCGGCAACGCCTCGGTGCGCTCGGTGCGCGTGATTGTCGTCAGGTGACCGCTCGCGAGCCGCATGCGTCCCTCACACCAGCGTGCGGTAGATCTCGACGGTCCGTTCGGCGATGGCGCCCCAGCTGAAGGCGTCGACCGCGCGCCGCCGGCCGGCCTTGCCCATCGCGTCGGCACGCGCCGGGTCGGCGAGCACCTCGATCAGCGCGGCGGCGAAGTCGGCGACGTACTGCTCGGGCTGCAGGGGCGTGCCGGTTCCGTCGGTCGCCTGGTCGATCGGCACCAGGCGACCGGTCTCCGCCGGTCCCGAGCCCGTCGAAGCGTCGACGACGACCTCGGGGATGCCTCCGGTCGCAGTCGCGACGACTGCGGTCTCACAGGCCATCGCCTCGAGGTTGACGATGCCGAGCGGCTCGTAGATCGAGGGACAGGCGAAGACGGTGGCCACCGTCAGCAGCGCGACGACGTCGGGCCGCGGGAGCATCTCGCGGATCCACACGACACCGGTGCGCGTGTGCGCGAGCTCGTCGACCAGACCGATCACCTCGGCCTCGATCTCGGGGGTGTCGGGGGCTCCCGCGCACAGCACGATCTGCACGTCGGGCGGAAGCTCGCCGCAGGCTCGGAGGAAGAGCGGTAGGCCCTTCTGCCGGGTGATGCGGCCGACGAACACGACCGACGGACGGTCGGGGTCGACCCCCAGCTCGCGGATCCGATCGGGGTCGTGCCGGGGTGCCCAGGCGCCGGTGTCGATGCCGTTGTGGACCACGTGCACCCGGTCCGGGTCGATGTCGGCGTACGACGCCAGCACGTCGTCGCGCATCGCCGACGACACCGCGATGACGGCGTCGGCCGCCAGGTAGGCGGTCCGCTCCACCCACGAGGACACCCGGTAGCCACCGCCGAGCTGCTCGGCCTTCCACGGCCGCAGCGGCTCCAGCGAATGGGCGCTGATCACGTGCGGGACGCCGTGCAGCAGCGACGCGACGTGGCCGGCGAAGTTGGCGTACCAGGTGTGCGAATGGACGAGGTCACTACCTTCACAGCCCGCAGCGATGGTCAGGTCCACGCCGAGGGTGCGCAGTGCGGGGTTGGCGCCCGCGAGCTCGGCGGGTTCGGCGTACGACGTCGTGCCGTCCTCGTCGCGCGGGGCGCCGAAGGCCCGGACCCGCACGTCGACGTCGCCGCGCCCGCGCAGGGCTTTCACGAGCTCGGCGACGTGAACCCCGGCACCGCCGTACACCTCGGGCGGATACTCCTTGCTCAGGATGTCCAGACGCATGGTTCGCAACCTACCCCTCCCCAGGGGGCCGCTCGGCTGGCTAGGTTGAGTGACATGGCTGCCCGACACCGCAGGAACGTGCTTGCCATCGTGCTCGCCGGCGGCGAGGGCAAGAGGCTGATGCCACTCACGGCCGACCGGGCGAAACCGGCGGTGCCCTTCGCCGGCATCTACCGGCTCATCGACTTCGCGCTGTCCAACGTGGTCAACGCCGGTTACCTGAAGATCGTCGTGCTGACGCAGTACAAGTCGCACAGCCTCGACCGCCACGTCACGCAGACCTGGCGGATGTCGACCATGCTCGGCAACTACGTCGCCCCGGTGCCGGCGCAGCAGCGCGTCGGCAAGCACTGGTACCTCGGCAGTGCTGACGCGATCTTCCAGTCGCTGAACCTGATGAACGACGAGCGGCCCGACATCGTGGTCGTGGTGGGTGCCGACCACGTCTACCGGATGGACTTCTCCCAGATGGTCGACCAGCACATCGATTCCGGCGCGGCCTGCACGGTCGCGGCCATCCGGCAGCCGATCTCGCTGGCCGACCAGTTCGGCGTGATCGACGTGCACCCGCACGACCCCAACTCGATCCGCGACTTCCTCGAGAAGCCGAAGGACCCCGAAGGGCTGCCCGACAACCCGAACGAGGTCCTCGCGTCCATGGGCAACTACGTCTTCGACGCCGACGCGCTGGTCGATGCGGTCACGGCCGATGCGAAGCTGCCCGGCTCCAAGCACGACATGGGCGGCGACATCGTGCCGGCCTTCGTCAGCAAGGGCGCGGCCGGTGTCTACGACTTCAAGGACAACCTGGTGCCGGGCTCGACCGACCGCGACCGCGGCTACTGGCGCGACGTCGGCACGATGGCGTCCTACTACGCCGCCCACATCGACGTCGTCTCGCCGCTGCCCATCTTCAACCTCTACAACTTCGAGTGGCCGATCTACACGTCGTACGGGCCGCAGCCGCCGGTCAAGGTGGGCCAGGGCGTCGACGGCCAGCCCTCGAGGACCGACGAGACGCTGCTCTCGCCTGGGGTCGTCATCACCGGCGGCACGGTCAACCGGTCGGTCCTCTCGCCGGCCTGCCGGGTCGACAGCGGCGCGATCGTCTCCGACTCGGTGCTGATGCACGGCGTACACGTCGGCGCCGGTGCGGTGGTGCGCAACGCGATCCTGGACAAGAACGTCATCGTCCCGCCAGGCGGCCGCATCGGGGTCGACCTCGAGGAGGACAGCGCCCGTGGCTTCATGGTCGAGGACGGCCTCACCGTCCTCGGCAAGGCCCAGCACGTGCCACCTCCCAATCCGATGCGCTGAGCCACCGCACAGCAGCCTGCAACCGGGCCGCAGCAGGTCGCTGCCCGGAGCCCACGGGAGGCTCGACTCAGGTGAGGCCGCCCACTAGGTTCGGTTGACGTGACAGGTTCGCGTGCAGGCACTCTCGCTACTCCCGCCGACCTGGTCGACGTCGCGCATCTCGTGACGGCGTACTACACCGGCGTCCCCGACCCCGAGAACATCGACCAGCAGGTCGCGTTCGGCACGAGCGGGCACCGCGGCAGCAGTCTGAACACGGCGTTCAACGAGACCCACATCCTGGCGACGACGCAGGCGATCTGCGACCACCGCAAGGACCAGGGGTACGACGGGCCGCTGTTCATCGGCCGGGACACCCACGCGCTGTCGGAGCCGGCCTGGGCGACTGCACTCGAGGTGCTGGCCGCCAACGACGTGACCGTCCTGGTCGACGCCGACGACCGCTACACGCCGACCCCGGCGGTCTCGCACGCGATCATCAAGGCGAACGGCGGCCGGCAGACCGGTTCCGGCCTGGCCGACGGCATTGTGGTCACGCCATCACACAACCCGCCCGCTGACGGCGGCTTCAAGTACAACCCGCCGCACGGCGGACCTGCCGACAGCGACGCCACTTCCGCGATCGCCGCGCGCGCCAACGAGCTGATTCGCGGCGGGCTGGGCGACGTGCGGCGCATCCCGTTCGCACGGGCACGGGCGGCGGCGTCGGCGTACGACTTCCTGGGTGAGTACGTCGGTGACCTGCCGTCGGTGGTCGACATCGAGGCGATCCGCCAGGCGGGCGTGCGGATCGGGGCAGACCCGCTGGGCGGCGCGTCGGTCGACTACTGGGGGGTGATCGGAGAGCGGCACGGTCTCGAGCTGACCGTGGTCAACCCGCTCGTCGACCCGACGTGGCGGTTCATGACGCTGGACTGGGACGAGAAGATCCGCATGGACTGCTCCTCGCCGTCGGCGATGGCGTCGCTGATCGGGAGCAAGGACGACTACGACATCGCCACCGGCAACGACGCCGACGCCGACCGGCACGGCATCGTCACTCCGGATGCCGGGCTGATGAACCCCAACCACTACCTGGCCGTCGCGATCGGCTACCTGTTCGGAGGCGCCCGTCCGGGCTGGCCCGATGCCGCCCGCATCGGCAAGACCCTGGTCTCGTCGTCCATGATCGACCGCGTTGCCACCGGGATCGACAAGCCGATGGTCGAGGTGCCGGTCGGGTTCAAGTGGTTCGTGCCGGGCCTCATCGACGGGTCCTTCGGTTTCGGCGGCGAGGAGTCGGCCGGCGCGTCCTTCCTTCGGATGGACGGCTCGACCTGGACCACCGACAAGGACGGCCTGCTGCTCTGCCTGCTGGCCTCCGAGATCCTCGCGAAGACGGGCGAGACCCCGAGCCACCACTACGCCGAGCTCGTCGCGAAGTACGGCGACCCGGCTTACGCCCGCGTCGACGCCCCCGCCAACCGCGAACAGAAGGCCAAGCTGAGCGCGCTCTCCCCCGAGGACGTGACCGCGTCGGAGCTGGCCGGCGAGAAGATCATCGACAAGCTCACCGAGGCCCCCGGCAACGGCGCCAAGATCGGCGGCATCAAGGTGACCACCGAGAACGCCTGGTTCGCCGCCCGCCCCTCGGGCACCGAGGACGTCTACAAGATCTACGCCGAGTCGTTCCGCGGTCCCGACCACCTCGCCGAGGTCCAGG
>DASSJR010000219.1:0-6785 GCA_035691135.1 Nocardioides sp.
TGCTGTTCCTCCAGGAGAGCGAGCAAGTGGCCCGGTGGGGCCGCCCGCTCGGCAGCGACACGGCATCGGACCCCTCGGCCTTCGGCGTCAGCACCGGCGCGGTCCGGGCCACCGCGGGGACGATCGGTGGCGTGGCCACCGCGCTGGCGGTGTTCCTGCCGTTCCTCGTTCCCACCCTCAGCCTCAGCGTCTTCAACGGGGGGCTGGGACCCGGCGGCGACGACATCACGGTCACCAATCCGATGACCGACCTGCGCCGCGACCTCCAGCGGGGCGACGACATCCCGCTGGTGGACGTCCGCACCACCGACCGCAGCCCGGCGTACCTCCGGATCTCCGTCCTCAACCGCTTCTCCGCCAACGAGTGGACCTCGGGCGAGCGAGAGGTCCCGACCAACCAGCTCGCGACCGGTGAGCTGCCCGCCCTCCAGGGCGTGGCGCAGACCGTGCCTCGCACCGAGCACGAGTACGACGTCTCGGTGAGCCCGAGCTTCCGGTCGACCTGGCTCCCGACGCAGGCGCCGATCTCGCGGATCACCGCCGAGGGCGACTGGCGCTACGACCGGTCCACGATGGACTTCCTGGCCGGCGACGACAGTCTCAACACGGCGGGGATCAGCTACAAGATGACCGCGGTGGATCTCGACCTCTCCGCGGAGTCGATGGCCCGGGCCCCCTCGACCGGTGGGCAGGTCAGCAGCGACTTCGTCGACCTGCCGGACGGAATGCCCAGCACGGTGACCAACCTCGCGTTCCAGGTCACCCGCAACGAGGACACCAGGTTCGAGAAGGCCGTGGCCCTCCAGCAGTGGTTCCGGGAGGACGGCGGCTTCACCTACGACCTCAATGCGGCGCCCGGGAACGGGACAGACGACCTGGTCCGGTTCCTCACCGAGGGTGACGGTGGGCGCACCGGGTACTGCGAGCAGTTCGCCTCCGCGATGGCGGTCATGGCCCGGGTGATCGGCGTCCCGGCCCGGGTCGCCGTGGGCTTCTACCAGCCCCGCAAGATCGCCCGCCAGACGTGGGAGTACAGCGCGTGGGACCTGCACGCCTGGCCCGAGCTCTTCTTCCCCGGCTCCGGCTGGGTCCGGTTCGAACCCACCCCGGCCGGACGAGCCAGCGCCGTACCGGCCTACACCACCCAGCAGGTCAACCTGCCCGACACCTCCGGCGCTCCGGGCAACCCCCGCCAGAGCGAGGACCTGCCCGGGCGTGGCGCGAGCTCGAGCGCGGCTGCCGGCGACTCACAGGAAGGCAAAAAGAAGCAGGACCAGGCCGGCTTCCCCTGGGCGCCGGTGATCGGTGGGGCTGGAACGGTTCTGGTCGCCCTGGGCCTCCTCCTGGTGCCGTCGGTGGTCCGGCGCACCCGCAGGCGAACCCGGGTGGGGGCCGGGCCCGAAGCAGCCTGGGCCGAGCTGCTCGACACCGCGACCGACCTGGGCGTGTCCTGGCCCTACGACCGGTCGCCCCGCGAGACCAGGGACGCGCTGGTCGGAAGCTTCGGCCTGCCGATCCGGGCTGACACTCCCGAACGTCCGGTCCACGGCGCCCACATCGCGCCCTTCGCCGTCGAGGCGCTGGACCGGATCGTGCTGTGCGTCGAGCGGCTTCGCTACGCCAGGGAGGGCCAGCAGGCCGACGAGAGCCGGCTGGACAAGGACCTCGCGACCTGCGTTGCGTCGCTGCAGGGTGGTGCCACCCGCTCCGCCCGACGCCGGGCGGCCTGGCTGCCGCGGTCAGTGCTCCGCCGCCGGCCTCCGGTGGTGCGGGCGCCTGAGGTCGAGCCGCTCACCGTGCGGTACGGCGGCGTGGTCGACCACGTTGGGTAACGGTTCGCTGGCACCTCACCGGGTCCCGACACGCCGGTCGCCTCGCTCGACCACCATCAGCGGATCCGCTGGCGCGTCTCCGCTAGAGCCCATTCTCCCGGCGCTTGCGCCAGCGCTCCTCGAGCCGCTCCATGAACGAGCCGGAGGACTGGGCCTGGGAACGCCGCGACTTGCGGCCGCGGCCTCCGCCGTGGATCAGCGTGAAGCCATGGGGCCCCTCGCCGGGAACTGGCGTCTGGGGCTCGGGGGGACCGTGTCGCTGGCTGCGAACCGCGGTCGCGCAGACCGTGGCGGCAATGAGCATGATCACGAAGCCGCCGATGGCGACGGGATAGGTCTCGGAGACCGCGCCGGCCATCAGGACTCCGACGCCGAGGACGAAGCACACCGCGGCGACGATCGCGCGTCGGCGGGCCGAGCTGCGCAGGCTGGTGCCGCGCAGGGTGGAGGCGAACTTGGGATCTTCCTCAACGAGGGCGCGCTCCATCTGCTCGAGCAGTCGCAGCTCCTCCTCAGAGAGCGGCACACTTCCTCCCGCGCTTCTCAAGTTCCGTCACGCCCGTCATTACGGCCCGGGACCACGTGATTCATCAAGTCTAGGCAGAGGGTGTGCGCGACGGTAGGCGCGTTCACGAAATAGTCCGAACGGTTCATCCCAACAGGCTCGCGGGGTGAACGGCGGCCGTCCCGAACCGGAGCGTGGCCCGATCGACCGCCCGGTCGGCCTCCGGCCAGCCGTGCTCTCGCTCGCCGAGGACCAGCTGGTGCTGCACCGTCTCGCGTGCGACCAGTCCCACGACCCGCACCCCCACCAGCCGGATCCGGGCGCGCTGCAGCCCCAGGGCGTCGTAGAGCTGCAGGGCGGTGCGGTAGATCTCCTGGGTCACGTCGGTGGCCTCCGCGATCGTGCGGGAACGGGTGATCGTGGTGAAGTCGGCGAACCGGACCTTGATGGTCACGGTCCGGCCGGCCACGCCGGCCACCCGCATCCGGCCGGTCACCCTGGTCGTGAGGCGCAGCAGCTCCCGGGAGACGACCTCCCGGTCGTCGGTGTCACGGGAGAAAGTCTCGTCGGCTCCCATGGACGCCTCGGGCGCACCCTCGCCCTTGCCGAAGAAGCCGGCCCTCGGGGTGATCGCCCGCCGGTCGGTGCCCCAGGCCAGCTCGTGGAGGTGGGTGCCGAGGTGGTGGCCGACGGCGCGCTGGAGGGTGGGCAACGGGAGGTGGGCGACGTCGCCGACCGTGACCAGCCCGAGCCGGTGGAGCATCGCCTGGGTCTTCTCCCCCACCCCCCAGAGCTCGCCCACGTCGAGGGGATGGAGGAAGGAGGTGGTCTGCGCCGGCGTCACGACCACCACGCCGTCGGGCTTGGCCCGCCGACTGGCGAGCTTGGCGACCGAGACCGAGGCCGCGACCCCCACCGAGCAGGTGATGCCCTGCTCGTCGTGGATCGTGGCCCGCAGGTGCTCGGCGATGTCGAGGGGTGACCCGAGGCGGCGGGTGGAGCCGCGGACGTCGAGGAAGGCCTCGTCGAGCGAGAGCACCTCCACCAGCGGCGTGATCCGCCGGAAGGTCTCCATCACCGAGGACGACACCGACTCGATGATCTCGAAGTCGGGGGCGACCACCACTGCCTCCGGACACATCCGCCGGGCCCGGGTCATCGGCAGCGCGGACCGCACCCCTGACTGCCGGGCGAGGTAGTTGGCCGACAGCACCACCCCGCGGTAGCCGCCGCCCACGATCACGGGTACGTCCTGGAGGTCGGGGCGGTCGCGGGTGACCACGGACGCGTAGAAGGCGTCCATGTCGACGTGGAGGATCGGAGTGGCGGCCGGAGCGCCAGCGGAGGTCGTCACCCCGATCCTCCCGAAGACCTGCACCAGAGCCGAGTCGGCGCAAACGCAGAGCGAGCGCAGCGAGCGAGTGAGGCTTGCGCCGACTCGGCGAGGTGACCACGGCGCGCAGGCCGAGTGCGCACCCGAACCGAAAGGGGGTTGCTTGAACGGCAAACGCGCCGACTCAACGTCTTGACACCTGCAGTTGCGCCGACTCGACCGTCCTCAGGCCTGCAGTTGCGCCGACTCGCCGACTCAGCGACGGGCCAGCACGTGCACCTGGGTGGCGAGGGGGAGGTACTCCGGGCGTTCGGCGACAGCCTGCTCGAGCTCGACCAGGGCCGAGGTGGCACCGGGTTCGAGGTCGAGGAGGGAGCCGGGCACGAGGTCGGCGAAGACCCGGATCGCGTGGACGGCCGTGGGCTCGAGACCGGCCGCAGCGAGCAGGTCGGTGAGCTCCTCGCGGGTGAACCGGCGCCCGGGTCTGCCGCCTGCCTCCGGATCGTCGAGCATGGCTCGGGCCTGCTGGAAGTGGCCGGCCATCGCCCGGGCCACCACGGCGGCGTGCCGCTGGGCGACGAGCAGGCTGAGGACTCCCCCGGGTCGCAGCACCGTCGCGATCGTGGCGAGCGCCGCGGCGGGGTCGTCAACGACCTCGAGCACCCCGTGGCACAGCACCAGGTCGGTGGTGCCGGGGCCGGTGACGTCGAGCAGGCTGGACAGGTCGCCCTGCTGGCCGGCGACCCGGTCGGCGACCCCGCGCTCGCGGGCGCGGCGGTCCAGGGCGGCCAGTGCATCGGGGCTGGGGTCGACCACCAGGACCCGGTGCCCGAGCTCGGCCACCCGCACCGCGAACCCGCCGGTGCCGCCGCCGATGTCGAGGACGTCGCCTCCCTGCTCGTCCACCAGGCCGTCGAGGACCGGGAGCAGGGCGTCCCACACCACCGCCGTGCGGGCGGCGCTGCGTCGTTCGGTGACGGACATGGGGCCAACCCTAGGGCGTGTCGAGGGCTGGTCATCCCGCGCTCCCCGGACTGCGGTGCCACAACTTCCGGGCCACGCCCTTGGTCTCCTCACCGGCTGGCCGGATGTCGGAGTAGGGAGACATCTGGAACCCGCTGGAGTGGACCAGCACCCGCCGGCGGTCGCCTGCGCCCACACCGGCAAACCCCTCGGGGACGACTGCCATCGCCTCCCGCACGGCATCGATCCCGTGCGCCTGCCACAGTGCGAACAGCTCGGGCAGTGCCCAGGCGCCGGTGGCCCGGAGGGAGACGCCACGGCGGCCGGTCCGGCGCAGCTCACCCCGCACGACCAGCAGCCAGGAGTGGAAGACCGTGGCGGCGTAGGGCCCCTGGGCGTCCTCGAAGAAGGTGGCGTCGACCGGGCCGGTGGCGTCGTCGAGCGTCAGGAAGATGACCCGCCGGCCCGAGCGGATGGGCGGGGTCTGGGTGGCGACCTTGACCCCGGCCACCAGGAGCTCGGCCTTGCTCCGCCTGGCCAGGAGCTCCCGGCTCCGGGTGATGCCGAGCTCGTCCAGGAAGGTGGCATAGGTGTCGACGACATGGCGGGTCACGTCGAGGCCGAGGATCTCCAGCTCGGCCTTCATCCGCTCCTCGTCGTCCATCTCCGGCAGCCCCGAGATCTCGCCCTCGGCGGGTTCGTCGCCCAGGTCGAGGGTGAGCTGCACCGAGGACACCGGACGCGGCGTCCGGCTCGCCTGCGACTGGGCCGCCGCCTTCGCCCACACTCCCGCGTCGGCCAGCGGATGCCGCTCGAGAGTCGGCGCGGTCTCCCGGGCCAGCGGGTCGGAGCTGTTGCGCTCACCGGCCTCGGCGGCGCGTACGGCGGCCGCGGACCGGACCCGCGGCGGGCGGCCGAACCCCCGGCCGCGAGCGGCCCGGTCGACCGCGCGGGCGTGCCGGTCGAGCTCGGCCACCTGCAGCAGCAGGTCGCGCCGGGTGATCTTGCCACGACGGCGTACGGACTGCTGCGACCCGATGCCGTAGACGGAGTCGAAGCCGCCGGCCAGGACCAGCCGTTCGAGCACCGGGCGCGAGACCCGCGCGCGGTGCCAGAGGTCGGTGAGCGAGCGGAAGGGCCGGGCCGCGACGACGCGGTCCACCTCGGCGTCGCTGATCCCCTTGACCTCCGCCAGCGCCAGCCTGATGCCGTAGCCGTCACCGGCCCGCTCGACGACGTAGGTCTTCTCGCTGTGGTTGACGTCGAGGCCGAGGACGGTGATCCCGAACTGGCGGGCGTCGTCGAGGATCAGCCGCTTGGGGTACATCCCGGGGTCGTGGGTGAGCACTCCGGACAGGAAGTGGGCGGGCCAGTGAGCCTTGAGCCAGGCCGACTGGTAGGTCGGCAGGGCGAACGCCGCCGCGTGGGCCTTGCAGAAGCCGAACGACGCGAACGCCTCCAGCACCGCCCACAACTTCTCCACCAGCTCCAGCGGATAGCCGCGGCCGAGGGCCCGGGGAAAGAACCACAGCTTCGACTCCGCCATGCCCTCGACGTCGCCCAGGGCGCGGCGTACCTCGTCGGCCTCGGCGTTGGAGACCCCGGTGAAGGTGGCGATCATCTCGATCACCTGCTCGTGGAAGACCACCACGCCCTGGGTCTGCTCGAGGATCGGGCGCAGGTCCTCGTGGAGGTACGACGGCGTCTTCCAGCCCTGCTTGGCGTCGAGGTAGGGGGTGATCATGTCGCTCTTGACCGGACCGGGCCGGAACAGCGAGATGTCGGTGATGATGTCCTCGAAGGACTCGATGCCGGACTTGCCGACGAGCTCGCGCTGGCCGGGCGACTCGATCTGGAAGACGCCGAGGGTCTTGGCGCTGCTGATCATCGTGTAGGTGGTGGGGTCGTCGAAGGGCACCTGCGCCTCGTCGTCGAGGTCGATGCGGATGCCGTCGACCCGCTCGACCTCCGCCACCGCGTGGGCCATCGCCGACTGCATCCGGATGCCCAGCACGTCGAGCTTGAGCAGCCCGAGCTCCTCGACGTCGTCCTTGTCGAACTGGCTCATCGGGAAGCCGGCGTAGGAGGCCTCCACGGGCGTGCGGTCGAGGAGGGTGGCGTCGGAGAGCAGCACCCCGCAGGGGTGGACGGC
>DASSJR010000220.1:0-9201 GCA_035691135.1 Nocardioides sp.
CAACCGTGACGAGAAGTCGGTGATCTTCGGGTCCGCGCTCACGGAGCTGGCGGCCGACAACCCCGACCGGCTGCTGGTCGTGCACTGGCTCGAGTCGGTCCAGGGACTGCCCAGCCAGGAGCAGCTGAAGGCGTTCGCGACGCCGTACTCAACCTACGACGCGTTCGTCTGCGGCCCGGCGCCGTTCATGAAGGCGACGGTCGCGGCGCTGAAGGAGCTGGAGTTCCCGCGGGCCCGTCGCCACCAGGAGAAGTTCATCTCCCTGGGTGGCAACCCGTTCGGCGACCTGCACGACGTCGAGGTGGCCGAGGGCGAGATGACCGCGGCCGACACCGATGAGCAGGACGCGGCGGAAGACGCCGCTGCGGCCCAACCCCAGAAGCCCGTGGCGCTCGAGGTGGAGCTGGACGGGGAGACCTACTCCTTCGACGACTGGATGCCCGGCACCAAGCTGCTGGAGCACCTGGAGTCGAAGGGGATCAAGGCACCGTTCTCGTGCCGCGAGGGGGAGTGCTCGGCCTGCGCCTGCCGGATCCTCGAGGGCGAGGTGAAGATGCTCCACAACGACGTGCTCGACGAGGAGGACCTCGCCGAGGGCATCCGGCTGGGCTGCCAGTCTCTCCCGGTCACCGACAAGGTCTCGATCACCTACCACTGACTCGACCCCGGATGTAGTCCTTCTCGGGTGATGTCCTCCATCCGCCCAGGTGCGCCAATGGCGGTTGGCAGAAAGGACGAACATGGCACGCAAGAGTGCAGCCAGACGGGTCACCGGCGAGCTGGCCGAGCTGACCGGCAGGTCTGACGAGGAGCTCAGGTTGGCGCTGACGGTCGCAGCGGCGGGCGGCCTCGTGCTCGTGGCGATCCGCACGCTGAGGACCCTGATGGACCTCGGCAGCAACATCGGCCCACATCACCGAGGCCCGCAGCCCAGGACCGGGTGACTGGGAACGAGCTACCTGAGGGTGAAGCCCGGCTGACAGGTGATGTTGGTGCCGCGGGCGACCGTGATCCTGGACGGGTCGCCGCATCCCGGGGTGCCCCGGAAGCCCTGGAACCGTGAGTCCGGCGCGGCCTGCGCGGTCAGCCTGACCACGGTGCCGACGGTGAAGAAGGCGTTGCAGGCACCGGAGCCGTTGCCGTTGGTGATCTGGCAGTCGATGCCGGCCGGCTGCGAGGTCACGCGTCCGCTGCCGTTGCCACCCGGGAGGATCGAGATGCTCCCGTGCGTGAAGTGGAACTCGTCCCAGACGGTGATGATCCCGTGCTTCTCGGTGCTGAAGACCCCGCCCACGGTTCCGATGATCACCGCTGACTGGGCGTTGGTGACCTGGTTGGTGGTGATCGGGAAGCTGGCGCGTGTGGCGCCGGCAGGCACGGTGACGCTGGGGGGCACCGTGGCCGCTGCGGTGTTGTCGCTCTGCAGGTCGACCACGAACCCGCCGGCCGGCGCGGCCGCGCTGATGGTGACGGTTCCCGTGGCCGGGTTGGGTCCGACCACGTCGGTCGGGCTGACACTCAGGGCGCTGAGCACGGGCGCGGACGACGGCGGTGGTGGGGTCGGAGACGGCTGGGAGACCGAACAGCCGGACAGGGTGCTGGTGGCCGAGGTGGAGCCGTCGGTCACCGTCACCTTGCAGTCCGCAGGCTTGCTGAAGTTGCTGCTCTCGATCCGGAAGCGGCCGCCCGAGTCGGCGGTCCCGGTCAGGACGCCGCCGTTGACCGACAGCCGCGCGTTGGGCGTCGCCCCGGACCCTTCGATCCTGACCGAGGTCCCACTGAGCTCCGCACGGGTGATGGTGGTCGCCGCCTGAGCGGCCGGGGTGAAGGCGAGCGAGACGAGGACGACGATCGCCGCCATGATCCCCGCTCTGCGTAATGCCGGCATGGTTGCCTCACTTTGGGTGCTGGCCCAGCGGGGCACCTGCCGGTGCGCTCTGGGGACGGTTCGGTTGGTTGCCAAGGAGCCGGCCCGTCCCGTCCGGTTCTTTCCCGAGAAAGCGTGGTCATGATATCCGCGGCCGGGTCATCGAAACCAGCCCCTGGTGCGGGCCCGGGTCACCAGCCGCGCTCGCGCCACTCCTGCAGATGAGGGCGCTCGGCGCCGAGGGTCGAGTCGTTGCCGTGGCCGGGGTAGAACCAGGTCTCGTCAGGGAGCCGGTCGAACAGCTTCGTGGAGACGTCGTCGACCAGCTGCCGAAAGGCGTCGGAGTCGTCGAAGGTGTTGCCGACACCACCCGGGAAGAGCGAGTCGCCGGTGAACAGGTGCGGGTGCCCGTCCGGGTCGTCGTACAGAAGGGCGATGGAGCCGGGTGTGTGCCCGGTGAGCCGGATCACCTCCAGGGAGCAGGTACCGACGGCCACGGTGTCGCCGTCCTCGACCCTCATCGCCACGGACACGCCGGTCTGCTCGGTGATCGCATCGGCATCGGGGTCCCCGGCCACGGTCGCCGCCCCGGTCGCGGCGACGACCTCGGAGAGGGCGCGGTGGTGGTCCCAGTGCTGATGAGTCGTGACGACGGTGGTGAGCCCTGCGTCACCGACGAGCGACAGCAGCGTCTCCGGGTCGGCGGCGGCGTCGATGAGCACCTGGTCGCCGGTGTCGTTGCAGCGCAGCAGGTAGCAGTTGTTGGACATCTTCGGATCGACCGCGACCTTGGTGATGGTCAGGGCGGAGAGCGAGCGGACCTCGGGCTCGTCCCCGGGACTGACAGCTCCGGTGTAGTTCGCCATCGCCCCACCCTAGGACTTGTCCCGGCGGTCGCGTCATGAACCACCCGGGGGCACGCGACCGCGGCCGCTGTCTCGATCGGCATCCTGCCTGCCGACGCAGCGGCACGCACCGCGCCCAGCGTGAGCTTCTCCCTGGAGGCAACGGGCACGCGCACTGGTGCCAGGACACCTCCACCGGCGACGACCGGTTCTCGATGGCGCTCGAGGTGCCGGACGCGCTCAGCTACGCGGGGATCGACCTGCACCACGTCGATGGTCGCCCGGCCCCGGCGGCTGCGCCCTCGTTCGACTTCAACTCGACGGTCTCCGGCGCGAGCGGTGGTTCACCTCGCCTGCACCTCAACTTCAGCGACGGCGGCAGCGCTGGCTTCGGCCCCTGGAGTGGGTGCAGGACGAATGGACCCACGTGGGTGGCGGAGACAACGATTGGGACAACAACGGAGGGCCCTGCGGTTTCCGCTACCAGACGACGTACCAGGAGGTGCTCGCCTGCCACCCGAGCACGACGGTGACGTCGGCCTACGTCGTGAGCGACTCCGGCTGGCTGCACCCGGAGGGCTACGTCAACTACATCGACAACCTGCCGTACGACGGCACCACGATCTCGCATCCGGCGGACAACGGCCGGAGCTGATCCGCGCCAGCGACCTCAGTGGCCGGGACGAGCTACCAGGCATCCACCTTGGGGAGCTCGCCCCGGTCGCTGGTCAGTCCCTCGCCCTCGCCGCGGCCGGTCAGCCACCAGCCGAGGTCGGCGGCGGTGCCGGACACCGTCGGGCCGTCGCCCTCCCCGTAGGCCCAGGTGCCCTCGAGGTCGGTGGGGGAGACCGTGAACGGCTGGGACCATTCGCGCTTGGTCATCGAGGCGAGCAGGATCTCGCAGAACCGTGGTGGCCACTCGGTGTGGGAGTAGCCGGCCGCGAGGTCGGCGTGGTGGATCTCCACCTCCCGCAGCCGCATCCCGAGCGTGGCGCCGGCCGGCATCGTGGGTCCGCCCGTGGTGCGCTCGAACCTGGTGGCGAGCGCGTCGTCGGGGAGAGCGGTCCAGGCGTCGGCGTAGAGCGTGCACCCGGCCAGCAGCCGCTCGCGCAGCTCGGCCGGGTCCGCTCCGGCGAGCTCCTCGATGTCGCGGTCCCGGTCCTCCTGCGAGGCGTACATCGGCGCCGGCTCGTCCTGGACGATCCCGGTGAGCGCGGCGGCCAGGCCCTCGGCGTTCAGCGCCAGGTGGGCGACGACGTGGGCGCGGGTCCAGTCGGGCAGGCCCGACGCCGCGCTCCAGTCGTCGCCCTGGAACCCGTCCACGGTGCGGACCATGCGGTTGGTCGCCTCCTGGAGCTCCTCGAGTTGCTGCATCTTGATGCTGGTCTCGTCGGGCATGCGCCCATCCTTACCCCCTGCGGCCACGGCTCGCCAGCGGGGTTGTCGGTGGCCCGTGAGAAGGTGGGATTCGTGGCGTGGCGGCTTGTGTCACCACGTAGCATGGCGAACACTTGTTCGAACAGCGCGGACAAGCGACCGGGTCGACAGTCGAGGGACAGCAGTGGCAGAAGAGCTCATCATCCGGGGAGCCCGCGAGCACAACCTCAAGGACGTCTCGCTCGACCTTCCGCGTGACTCCCTGATCGTCTTCACCGGGTTGTCCGGCTCCGGCAAGTCCAGCCTCGCCTTCGACACGATCTTCGCCGAGGGCCAGCGCCGCTACGTCGAGTCGCTGTCGGCCTACGCCCGCCAGTTCCTCGGCCAGATGGACAAGCCCGACGTCGACTTCATCGAGGGCCTGTCGCCAGCCGTCTCGATCGACCAGAAGTCGACCTCACGCAACCCCCGCTCGACGGTCGGCACGATCACCGAGGTCTACGACTACCTCCGCCTCCTCTACGCCCGGATCGGCCACCCCCACTGTCCGACGTGCGGTGCCCCGATCGAGCGCCAGACGCCCCAGCAGATCGTCGACAAGGTTCTCGCCCTCGACGAGGGCGCGCGCTTCCAGGTCCTGGCGCCGGTGATCCGTGGGCGCAAGGGCGAGTACGTCGAGCTGTTCCGTCAGCTCCAGACGCAGGGATTCTCGCGGGCCCGGGTCGACGGCGAGATCCACACGCTCGACGACCCACCCACGCTCGACAAGCAGAAGAAGCACACGATCGAGGTCGTGGTCGACAGGCTCGCGGTCAAGGGCTCCGCCAAGCGCCGGCTGACCGACTCGGTCGAGACCGCGCTCAACCTCGCCGGCGGCCTCGTGCTGCTCGACTTCGTCGACCTCGACGCCAAGGATCCCGAGCGCGAGCTGCGGTTCTCCGAGAAGATGTCGTGTCCCAACGAGCACGCCATCGACACCGACGAGCTCGAGCCCCGGTCCTTCTCGTTCAACTCCCCGTTCGGCGCCTGCCCCGACTGCCACGGCCTCGGCACCCGCATGGAGGTCGACCCCGACCTCGTCGTACCCAACCCGCAGGCCACGCTGGGGGAGGGAGCGATCCAGCCCTGGAGCCAGGCCCACGTGGCCGACTACTTCCTGCGGCTGATGGGTGCGCTCGGCGACGAGCTGGGCTTCGACCTCAACACCCCGTGGGAGGACCTCCCCGCCAAGGCACGAAAGTCGCTGCTCCACGGTCACTCGACCAAGGTCCACGTCGTCACCCGCAACCGCTACGGCCGCCAGCGGGCCTACTACGCCGAGTTCGAGGGCGTGCAGAGCTACATCGAGCGTCGCCACCGCGAGGCCGAGTCCGACACCAGCCGCGAGCGGTTCGAGGGCTTCATGCGCGAGGTCGCGTGCCCGGTGTGTGAGGGCACGCGCCTCAAGCCGGTGTCCCGCGCGGTCACGCTCCGGTCGACCACCGCCGAAGGTCTCTGGAGCATCGCCGACGTCTGCCGGCTGCCGATCAACGAGACCGCCGACTTCCTGCGCGGCCTCGACCTGTCGCCGCGGGAGAAGCAGATCGGCGAGCGCGTGCTCAAGGAGATCCAGGAGCGCCTCAACTTCTTGCTCGACGTCGGCCTCGACTACCTCTCCCTCGAGCGGCCTTCGGGCTCGCTCTCCGGTGGCGAGGCCCAGCGGATCCGGCTCGCAACCCAGATCGGCGCGGGGTTGGTCGGCGTCCTCTACGTCCTCGACGAGCCCTCGATCGGTCTCCACCAGCGCGACAACCACCGGCTGATCGAGACCCTGGTCCGGCTGCGCGACCTCGGCAACACCCTGATCGTGGTCGAGCACGACGAAGACACCATCCGGACCGCCGACTGGGTCGTCGACATCGGGCCCGGCGCCGGCGAGCACGGCGGCCAGATCGTCCACACCGGCTCCGTACAGGGTCTGCTCGAGCACCCCGACTCCCTGACCGGCCAGTACCTCTCGGGGCGGCGCGAGATCCCGGTCCCTGCCCTACGCCGGCCGCGGGCGAAAGGTCGCGCGCTCACCGTCCACGGTGCCCGCGAGCACAACCTGCAGGACATCGACGTGTCGTTCCCGCTCGGCCTCTTCGTCTCGGTGACCGGCGTCTCCGGCTCCGGGAAGTCCACGCTGGTCAACGACATCCTCTACACCGCCCTCGCCAAGCAGATCTACGGTTCGCGGGCGGTGCCCGGGCGGCACCGCAAGCTCAGCGGCACCGACCAGGTCGACAAGGTCATCCACGTCGACCAGTCGCCGATCGGGCGGACACCGCGGTCCAACCCGGCGACCTACACGGGCGTCTTCGACCACATCCGCAAGCTCTTCGCGTCCACGCCCGAGGCCAAGATGCGCGGCTACCTCCAGGGCCGGTTCTCGTTCAACGTCAAGGGCGGTCGCTGCGAGGCGTGCTCGGGCGACGGCACGATCAAGATCGAGATGAACTTCCTGCCCGACGTCTACGTCCCGTGCGAGGTCTGCCACGGCGCTCGCTACAACCGGGAGACACTGGAGGTCCACTTCAAGGGCAAGACGATCGCCGAGGTGCTCGACATGCCCATCGAGGAGGCCGCGGAGTTCTTTTCCGCGGTCCCGGCGATCGCCCGCCACATGAAGACACTGTGCGAGGTCGGGCTCGGCTATGTCCGGCTCGGGCAGCCGGCGACCACGCTCTCCGGTGGGGAGGCTCAGCGGGTCAAGCTCTCCTCCGAGCTGCAGAAGCGCTCAACCGGCAGCACCGTCTACGTGCTCGACGAGCCGACCACCGGCCTCCACTTCGAGGACATCCGCCGGCTGCTGGGCGTGCTCTCGAGCCTGGTCGACAAGGGCAACACCGTGCTGGTGATCGAGCACAACCTCGACGTGATCAAGACGTCCGACTGGGTCGTCGACATGGGTCCCGAGGGCGGCTCCCGGGGCGGCACGGTCATCGCCGAGGGCACGCCGGAGGAGGTCGCCGCCAACCCCGCCAGCTACACCGGCCAGTTCCTGGCGCCGATCCTCACCGCGGCTCCACCCACGAAAACTCCGCGCAAGAAGGCGTCACGCAAGAGGACGTAGGCTGTGCCCCTGCAGGAGGGAGCCCGAGGATGACGACTCAGAATCGGATCGACCCCCTTACCCGCCGGCGTGTGCTGGGTGGCGCGGCCGCCGTCGGACTCGGCGGGCCACTGCTCGCCGCGTGCGGCGGCACGAGCGGGTCGAACGATGCCGACAGCGGCGCGTCCGGACCCACCATCCTCTGCGCCTGCCACGGCAGCACGTTCTCCGCCGTCGACGGCGCGGTGCTCGGCGGCCCCGCCTCCTCCGGCCTTCGGTCCGAGCCGATTGCCGTGAAGGGTCAGGACGTCGAGGTCGACGGTCAGGTGATCGGATCCACCTCCGACATCCCCGAGGGCGGCGGCACGGTGTTCAGGGACCAGTCAGTCGTGGTGACCCAGCCGGGTCGAGGCGACTTCAAGGCCTTCTCCGCCGTCTGCCCCCACCAGGGGTGCCTGGTCGACAGCGTCCGTCCCGGATGACCCTGAGATGAGCGAGCCGCTGCCCTCTCGCCGCATCGTGTTCCAGGGACTCTCGGCCCTCGGCGTCGCGGCCGTCCTGGCAGGGTGCGGCGGTGAGGATAGGCAGCAGCCGCAGGCCTCCCAGCCGTCCGAGCCGCCGACCTCCGAGCCGTCGTCGCCCGACAAGCCCTCACCTGGCAAGAAGTCGACGAAGGACTCGCCCGCCCGCGAGCTCGCGGCGACCGCCGAGATCCCGGTCGGCGGAGGCATCGTGCTCACCGACGCCCGGATCGTGATCACCCAGCCCCAGCGAGGCGAGTTCAGGGCCTTCTCGGCGGTCTGCACCCACGAGGGCCAGACCGTCGGCAGGGTGGAGGACAACACCATCACCTGCCTGTTCCACGGCAGCCAGTACGACGCCGCCACCGGCGACGTCACCACGGGCCCGGCCACCGCCGGACTCGCTCCCGTCAGGATCGCCGTCAAGAGGGGCAGCATCGTCCGCGCCTGACCGGTGCGGCCAGGTCGAACGGTCGGCGGCCGCCCGTAGGGTTGGGGTGTGCCCCGATCCCCAGCGCACAAGAGGTCAGTGCGCAGCCCCGCGTCGTACCGCCCTGAGCCGGGGTCGATCCCGGCCCAGCCGGGGGTCTACCGGTTTCGCGACGCCCGTGGCCGGGTGGTCTACGTCGGCAAGGCGAAGAACCTGCGGGCGCGGCTCTCGTCCTACTTCCAGGACATCGGCAACCTCCACCAGCGGACCGCCACCATGGTCACCACCGCGGCCAGCGTCGAGTGGACCGTGGTCAGCACCGAGGTCGAGGCGCTGCAGCTGGAGTACTCCTGGATCAAGGAGTTCGACCCCCGGTTCAACGTCAAGTACCGCGACGACAAGTCCTACCCCTGGCTAGCGGTGACCGTCGGCGACGAGTTCCCCCGGGTGATGGTGGGCCGCGGTGCGAAGAAGAAGGGGACCAGGTACTTCGGCCCCTACAGCCACGCCTGGGCGATCCGCGAGACGGTCGACCTGCTGCTGCGGGTGTTCCCGATGCGCTCATGCACCAACGGCGTCTTCAAGCGCTCGGGCCAGATCGGCCGGCCCTGCCTCCTCGGCTACATCGACAAGTGCTCGGCCCCGTGCGTCGGCAGCATCAGCGCCGAGGACCACCGCAAGATCGTCGACGACTTCTGCGACTTCATGGGCGGCCAGACCGCCGCCTTCGTCAAGCGGATCCGCAAGGAGATGTACGCCGCCTCCGAGGCCGAGGACTTCGAGAAGGCGGCCCGGCTGCGCGACGACCTGGCCGCCATGGAGAAGGCGCTCGAGAAGCAGGCGGTGGTGTTCGGCGACGGCACCGACGCCGACGTCATCGCCCTCGCCGAGGACCCCCTCGAGGTCGCGGTCCAGATCTTCTACGTGCGTGGAGGGCGCATCAAGGGCCAGCGCGGCTGGGTGGCCGATCGGGTCGACGAGGGCGGCACCTCCGAGCTGGTCGAGGACTTCCTGCTGCAGCTCTACGCCGGCGACGCGGAGAACATCCCGCGCGAGATCCTGGTGCCGGCCATGCCGCCCGACGCGGA
>DASSJR010000221.1:0-8991 GCA_035691135.1 Nocardioides sp.
CCCGATCTGAACATCTCAAGTGGAGGTAGCAAGCAATGGCACGTGCGGTCGGCATCGACCTCGGGACGACCAACTCCGTCGTCTCCGTCCTCGAAGGTGGCGAACCCACCGTCATCGCGAACGCGGAAGGCGCCCGCACCACCCCGTCGGTCGTCGCGTTCTCCAAGTCCGGCGAGGTGCTGGTGGGCGAGGTCGCCAAGCGGCAGGCCGTCACCAACGTCGACCGGACCATCCGATCGGTCAAGCGCCACATGGGCACCGACTGGTCGGCCACGATCGACGACAAGACCTTCACCGCCCAGCAGATCAGCGCGTTCGTGCTGCAGAAGCTGAAGCGTGACGCCGAGGCCTACCTCGGTGAGCCGGTCACCGACGCGGTGATCACCACGCCGGCCTACTTCTCCGACGCGCAGCGGCAGGCGACCAAGGAGGCCGGCGAGATCGCCGGGCTCAACGTCCAGCGCATCGTCAACGAGCCCACCGCGGCCGCCCTGGCCTACGGGCTCGACAAGGGCGACGACCAGACGATCCTCGTCTTCGACCTCGGGGGCGGAACCTTCGACGTGTCGCTGCTCGAGATCGGCGAGGGCGTGGTCGAGGTCAAGGCGACCTCCGGCGACAACCACCTCGGTGGTGACGACTGGGACGCCCGCATCGTGGAGTGGATGGTCAAGCGCTTCAAGGACAACAACGGCGTCGACCTCGGCGCCGACAAGATCGCCAAGCAGCGCCTCCAGGAGGCCGCGGAAAAGGCGAAGATCGAGCTCTCCAGCAGCAGCGAGACCACGATCCACCTGCCCTACATCACCCACGGCGAGTCGGGCCCGCTCCACTTCGAGGAGAAGCTGACGCGCGCCGAGTTCCAGAAGATGACCGCCGACCTGCTCGACCGCACCAAGGAGCCGTTCAAGTCGGTGCTCAAGGACGGCGGGGTCGCGATCTCCAACATCGACCACGTGGTCCTGGTCGGCGGCTCCACCCGGATGCCCGCCGTCACCGACCTGGTCAAGGAGCTGCTCGGCGGCAAGGAGCCCAACAAGGGCGTCAACCCGGACGAGGTCGTGGCCATCGGTGCGGCGCTCCAGGCCGGTGTGCTCAAGGGCGAGGTCAAGGACGTCCTCCTGCTGGACGTGACCCCGCTGAGCCTGGGCATCGAAACCAAGGGCGGTGTGATGACCACCCTGATCGAGCGCAACACCACGATCCCGACCAAGCGCAGCGAGATCTTCACGACCGCCGACGACAACCAGCCGTCGGTCGAGATCAAGGTCGCCCAGGGCGAACGCCAGATGTGGGCTCAGAACCAGCCGCTCGGCAACTTCGAGCTGACCGGGCTGCCGCCGGCACCCCGGGGCATCCCCAAGATCGAGGTCACCTTCGACATCGACGCCAACGGCATCGTCCACGTCTCGGCCAAGGACCAGGCGTCCGGCCGCGAGCAGTCCATGACCATCTCCGGCGGCTCCGCCCTGAGCAAGGACGAGATCGACCGGATGGTCAAGGAGGCGGAGCAGTACGCCGAGGAGGACGCCAAGCGGCGCGAGGCGGTCGAGACCCGCAACCAGGCCGACCAGCTCGTCTACTCCACCGAGAAGTTCCTCGAGGAGAACGCCGAGAAGATCCCGGACGACGTCAAGACCGAGGTCCAGGCCGACGTCGACGCCCTCAAGGCCACCCTGGAGAACGCCGAGGCTTCCGCCGAGGAGATCCAGGCCGGGGTGACCAAGCTCGGTGAGTCCAGCCAGAAGATGGGCGCCGCGATGTACGCCGCCGCCGAGGCCGACCAGGCCGCGGCCGGCGGGTCCGACAGCTCCACCGGTGCCGCCGACGAGGACGTGGTGGACGCCGAGATCGTCGACGACGAGCCGGGGGACACCGCGGCCGAGGGTGACAACAAGTGACCCAGGCCCACCCGACGCCGGAGGGTCCGGTGCCCGATGACAGGGCGGGCGACCCGTCCGCGGAGATGTCCTACGAGGCCGAGGCCGAGGAGGAGCCCGCTGGCACCGACCCGGCAGTGGCCGAAGGTGCGGAGCCGGACGTGGACGTCGTCCCGCCGGAGGAGGAGGTGGACGAGCTGACCGCGACGAAGGCCGCGCTCGAGGAGCGCACCGCCGACCTCCAGCGGCTCCAGGCCGAGTTCCTCAACTACAAGCGCCGGGTCGACCGTGACCGGGAGCTGATCCGCCAGAACGCGACGTACCTCGCGCTGGCGCCGATCACCGAGGTCCTCGACACCATCGACCGGGCCCGCGAGCACGGTGACCTCGACCCCGGCTTCCAGGCCGTCGCCGAGCAGCTCGAACGCGTCGTCACAGGGTTGGGCCTGACCAAGTTCGGTGCCGTCGGAGACGCCTTCGACCCCCGCATCCACGAGGCCCTCTCCCACATCGGGGAGGACCCGGAGGTCACGGTGACCACCAACAAGGTGGTGGCCAAGGCCGGCTACCGGATCGGCGACCGGGTGGTCCGGGCCGCCCAGGTGCTCGTGGTCGACCCACCCAGCGGACCCACCGCAGCCGACGACGCGACTGAACAACCCGCTGGCGAGGAGCCCGGGACCGACTGACGGAGGGAGGTGCGCGTGAGCACCAGCGAAGGGATGCGGGCCGACTGGGCCGGCAAGGACTTCTACGCCGTCCTCGGGGTGAAGAAGGACGCCCCCGCCGAGGAGATCAAGAAGGCCTACCGCAAGCTCGCGCGCGCCAACCACCCCGACTCCAACCCGGGCGACACCGCCAAGCACGACAAGTTCAAGGCGGTGGCCGAGGCCTACGACGTCGTCGGTGACCCAGAGAAGCGCAAGAAGTACGACGAGATGCGCGAGCTCTACGGCTCGGGCGGATTCCGCGGCGGCTTCCCGGGCGGCTTCGGTGGCGGCCAGGACGGTGGCGTCGGCTTCGACCTCAACGACCTGCTGCGTGACCGCGCCGGGGGCGGCGGCTTCGGCGACATGTTCGGTGACCTCTTCGGAGGTGGCCGAGCCCGCCAGCAGCCCCGCCGACCGCAGCGGGGAGCCGACGTCGAGACCACGGCGACGATCGGCTTCAACGACGCCATCGACGGCGTCACGATCCCGCTGCGCCTGACGTCCGACGCTCCTTGCCCCGACTGCCACGGCAGTGGGGGGAAGCCGGGGACGAAGCCCCACATCTGCCCGGAGTGCGAGGGCGCGGGCTTCATCGTCGCCTCGGTGGGCGGCGCCTTCACCATGAACGAGACCTGTCCGGCCTGCGGTGGCCGTCAGCTCGTCTACGACGAGCCGTGCCCCACCTGCCACGGCAGCGGCCGGGGCATGTCCGCCCGGACGATCCAGGCCCGGATCCCGGCCGGCGTCAAGGATGGCCAGAAGATCCGGCTCCGGGGCAAGGGAGCTGCCGGCGAGAACGGCGGCCCGGCCGGGGACCTCTTCGTCAACATCAAGGTCAACCCGCATCGCCTCTTCGGCCGCAAGGGAGACAACCTCACCCTCGACGTGCCGGTGTCCTTCGACGAGGCGGCCCTCGGCGCGGAGATCAAGATTCCGACCCTGGGCGGTGCGCCGGTCACGCTCAAGATTCCTCCCGGCACGCCCAATGGCCGCACCTTCCGGATCCGGGGCAAGGGGGCGACGCGGTCCGACGGGTCGAGCGCCGACCTGCTCGCCACCGTGCGGGTGCAGGTGCCGGCGGTGCTCGACGACGCGGCCCGTGAGGCGGTCGAGTCCTACCGCGCCGCCACCGCCGGCAAGCCGTTGCGGGCCAACCTGTTCGAGGGAACCTGAGCACCCCATGAACACCCCGTTCACGGCCCCCGAGCCCGACGCCGCGGTCTATGTGATCAGTGTGGCCGCCGAGCTGTCCGGGCTCCACCCGCAGACGCTGCGGGGCTACGAGCGGCTGGGCCTGATCTCCCCCGGCCGGACCGTCGGCGGCGGCCGGCGCTACTCCCATCGCGACATCGAGCTGCTGAGGACGATCGCCGAGCTCACCGCGGCCGGCATCGGCATCGAGGGCGTACGTCGGCTCCTCGACCTGGAGAACCAGCTGACCGCCCTCCGGGCACGAAATGAGGAGCTGGTGGCCGAGCTGGAGGCCGCGCGTGAGGCGCTGCGCCAGGCCGGCGCGCGGCGTACCGACCCAGTTGTGCCCAACCGGCTCCCGGTGCTCCGCCAGCCCTCCCCGGTCCAGTCCCTGGTCGTCTGGCGCCGCCGCCGCTGACCGAGTTCGCGATCCCCCGGCTGACCGGGGGACTCCGAACCTCGAGCAGCGTGCAGTCAGCACGAAGTTCGCGACACGCCCACGAAGTCAGTGGCTGGCGACCGCCTCGAGGCTTCCGGCGACACCCCGCAAAGGTCGGATCGCGGGGCGCCGGATCGGCGAGCCGTCGTCGAGCTGCTGCTGGCGCGGGCCGACCACATGGCCGGGCGTGAGGGTCGTGTTCGGTGACCGATCCGCACGGCCGCGCCGGAGTGGATACCCTTCGGGCGGGGAGACGACCCGACAGGGGGTGGCACAGTGATCGGGGAGTTCTTCCGCGACATCGACTGGCTCCACTTCCTCACGATCCCCGTCTTCACCGGCGTGGTGGGCTGGCTGATCAACTGGTCCGGCCTGTGGATGCTCTTCAGCCCGGTGCGCTTCCACGGGGTGCGGATCCCCGGCATGCGCGAGCTGGCCACGTTGCTGCCCCGCAAGATGCAGGAGGTGCCCGGGCTGCTGCAGGGCGGCGTCGGTTGGCAGGGCATCATCCCGGCCCGGGCCGCGAAGATGGGCAGCATCGCGGTCGACAAGGCGATCGCCAAGCTCGGTACGCCGTCGGACTTCTACCAGCAGCTCGAGCCGGACCAGATCGCTGAACACATCGTCACGGTCTTCCGGCCGGAGATCCCGGAGCTCGTCGACGAGGTCATGCGCAAGGAACACCCGCGACTGTGGCGGGACCTGCCGCGCCCGGTACGCGAGGCGGTGGTCGAGCGGGTCCAGGCCCAGCTGCCGTCGGTCGTCGGGCGGGTGACCGACGAGATCGGCAACCACATCGACCAGCTGCTCGACCCCAAGATCATGGTCATCGACCACTTCCGCGAGAACCCCGCGCTGGTGGTCCGGATCTTCCGCGACTTCGGTCAGCGCGAGCTCAACCTGATGGTGGCGTTAGGGTTCGTCTTCGGGTTCCTGCTCGGCATCCCGGTCGCATTCATCGACCACGCGTTCGGCCAGTGGTGGTTGCTGCCGCTTCTCGGCGTGATCGTCGGATGGGTCACGAACGCGCTGGGCATGTGGCTGATCTTCGAGCCCCCCGAAGAGCGCCGGATCCTGGGTGTGCGGGTGCACGGTCTGTTCCCTCGCCGCCAGGACCAGGCGGCCGAGGTCTACGCCCGGATCATCGCCGACGACGTGATCACCCTCGAACGGATCGGCGACTTCCTGCTCGACGGGCCCCGCGGAGACCGCACCCGGCAGATGCTCGCCACCGCGCTCCGCCCGGCGATCGACAAGGCAGCCGGGCCGGCGCGCGCGGCGGTCCGGGTCGCGGTGGGGCCGGACCGGTTCGACACCATCCGGGAGTCCGTCGCCCGCGAAGCGGTCGGCCGGACCATCAGCCCGTTCAAGGACGAGGAGTTCGGCAAGAGACAGGCCGAGAAGATCCGGGTCCTCGTGGCCACCCGGACCAAGGAGCTGCCCCCGCGCGACTTCGTGGAGATGATGCGGGCCGCGATTCGCGAGGACGAGTGGATGCTCTATGCCCACGGCGCGATCATGGGACTGGGCGGCGGATTCCTGCACCTGTGGATGTTCGGAGTGTGACGATGGCAGACGACGACTTCGTGGAGGTGCGCGAGATCACCACGATCCCGCGCAACGGAGACCGGCCCCCGACCCTTGGCCACGCCGTCGAGGCCCTGCCGGGGCTGGCCCGCGTCCTCGTCGCCGCCTGCTGGCACACCACCGAGTGGGGCGTCCGCACCAGCGCCCGGGCCGGCCGTCGGGTCGCGCGCGCCGTGACCGACCCGCTGGAGGCCGCCGCGCTGGCCCGGGACGCGACCGAGGCGGCGGCTGTGCTCGGCGGGCTGGCCCGATCGGTCTCCTCCGGGGTACCCGTGTCGACCGCCATCACCTCGGCCGGGGAGTCGCTGGTCGAGCTCGCCGAGCCGCCCGATCCAGGTCACCGGGAGGAGCACGCCCTCACGCTCCGCGAGCGTGGCGCCCAGCTCCTCGAGCGCTCCCGCGACGTCTGGGACGACGACGTGGCCCACCCCGCCTACGAGCGGATCCTCGACGAGCTGGCCCCCGACGAGGCGCGGATCCTGCTGCTCCTGCTGCAGGGAGGACCGCAGCCCAGCGTCGACGTCCGCACCGGCGGTCCCGTCGGGATGGTGCACAGCCAGCTGGTCGCTCCCGGACTGACGATGATCGGCGGCCGGGCCGGATGCCGCCATCTCGACCAGGTGCCGTCGTACCTCAACAACCTGTTCCGGCTCGGCCTGGTCTGGTTCTCCCGGGAGGCGTTGCGCGACCCCATGGAGTACCAGGTGGTCGAGGCGCAGCCGGACGTGCTCGAGGCCATGCACTCGGTGAAGTTCCCCAAGGTGGTGCGCCGCAGCATCCACCTCACGCCGTTCGGCGAGGACTTCTGCCGCACGTGCCTGGTCGACGAGGAACCGGGGTCCGGTACGTCGTTCCCGCGGCACGGCACACCGCCGGAAACCGATTCGAGCGAGCCGCCCTCGTCAGGTCAGTAGTCGGGGTACTCGCGGCTCAACGGGTAGGGCCGGACGGGCCGCACGGTTCCGGCCGTGGCCACCCGGTTGAGGTGGGCGACGATGCTGCGGGGCGAGACGCCCTTCTCGATGTAGGCCACGGCGCCGGCGCGCAGCGCGGACTCGGTGATGAACATGGCCGCGATCGCCGAGTGGATCACGACCTTGCAATGGGGAGCGACGGCGTGGATCTCGGGAAGCACCTCGAGCCCGCCCACCTCCGGCATGTGGAGGTCGAGGACCAGGATGTCGGGCTGGTGCTCACGGACCAGCTCGAGGGTCTCGCGACCGTCGTAGGCCTGACCGACCACGCTGAAGCCCGCCACCTCCAGGGTCAGGTGGATCATCGCCTGGAGGTCGCGATTGTCCTCGGCGACGACGATGCGAATGGTCCGGGTCTGCTCCGGGGCATCGGTCACGGGTCCTCCTCGGCTGCTAGGCGTAGACCCTGAGCGGGAAGGGCTCCACGGCCTGGCCCTCGGGGGCCTTCGCCACCGCGTGCAGGTGCGCGACGACGTTCTTCATGGAGACGCCCTTCTCGATGAAGGCCATGGCGCCGCGATGCATCGCCGTCTCGACCACGTGGCCGCCGAGCTGGGCCGAGAACATGACCACGCGGGCCCGCGGACAGTGCTCCCGGAGCAACGGCAGGAGGTCGAGTCCCGCCACCTCGGGGAGGTTGACGTCGAGCAGGATCATGCCCGGCCGGTCGTGTTGAGCGATCGCAAGCGCCTCGCGGGAGTCACCGGCGGCGCCGACCACCTCGATCTCGGCGCGGGCGAAGGCGATCCGCAGCAGGCCGCGCACGTCCTCGTTGTCATCGACGATCAGCACACGCATGGGCGCGGCGTCGATCACGGGAGGCTCGGGCTCGCTGACCGACACCGGCGCTGCCGGCAGCTCGGGCGACACCGGGGTCTCGAGCTCGGGTGCGGCGGGCGCCGGGGCGGCCGGCGGTTGCAGGGTGTGCTCCGTCGGGGCTTCGACGGGCGGCGGGGCGACCGGGGCCGCGTGTGACCCGGGCCGTGGTGCGGGAGGGCTCAGCCTCTTGCGCTCGCTGGGGTCGGCGCGGTGCTTGGGCGGCACCCGTTTGCCGAAGGTGGCCATGCGCTCCCCCTTCCCGAGATCGTTCGTGCGCGCAACCGCCTGAATCCTATTCCGACGGAAGGACCCGTGGGGATGATTCGGAGCAGATCCGGGCAGCGAGTCCGGGCGGAGAATTCGGTGCAAGTTGAGTGGAACAGACTCAACTTCTGGCGCGTTGAACAGGTGAGGATGACACTGGTGCCGTCCTCGAACTACGACCACGTCGCAGGAGCCACATGAGCCAGTTCGGGATCGAGAAGTTCACCACTCGCAGCCGCGAGGCGATCGAGGCTGCCCAGCTGTCGGCCACCAAGGCCGGGAACACCGCGACCGAGCCGGTCCACCTGCTCGTCGCGTTGCTGGACCAGCCGGACGGAACCACGCGCAGCCTGGTCGCCAATGCCGGGGTCGACCCCGACCAGCTCAAGGCACGCGCGCAGCACGTGGAGTCCAGCCTGCCGCGGGCCACCGGTGCGACGGTGCAGCAGCCCGGCGCCTCCGCAGCCCTGACCCGGGTGCTCGCGGGAGCCCTCGACCTGGCGGCCTCGATGAAGGACGACTACGTCGCCACCGAGCACCTGCTGATCGCGCTCGCCGGCACCCAGAGCCAGGCCCAGCAGCTGCTCCTCGACGCCGGACTGACCGAGGCCGGCCTGCGCGAGGGACTCACGGCGGTCCGCGGCAACCGCAGGGTGACCAGCCAGGAGGCGGAGTCGACGTACGACGCCCTCGAGAAGTACTCCGTCGACCTGACCGAGTCGGCCCGTGGCGGTCGCCTCGACCCTGTCATCGGGCGCGACACCGAGATCCGCCGAGTGATCCAGGTACTCAGCCGCCGGACCAAGAACAACCCCGTCCTGATCGGCGAGCCCGGCGTCGGCAAGACCGCCGTCGTCGAGGGACTGGCCCAGCGCGTGGTCGCCGGCGACGTCCCCGACTCGCTCAAGGGGCGCCGGGTGCTCGCCCTCGACCTGGCCGCGATGGTGGCCGGGGCGAAGTACCGCGGAGAGTTCGAGGAGCGGCTGAAGGCGGTGCTCGAGGAGATCAAGGACGCCGGCGGCCAGATCATCACCTTCATCGACGAGCTGCACACCGTCGTCGGGGCGGGGGCGGGCGGAGACTCCGCCATGGACGCCGGCAACATGCTCAAGCCGATGCTGGCCCGC
>DASSJR010000222.1:0-7282 GCA_035691135.1 Nocardioides sp.
CCCGACGGCCGTGATGGCCAGGACCACCAGGTAGAAGAGCCCGCCGATGGTGGACGGGTGACGACGGGGCCCGGGTTCGGCCGCCTCCTCGTCCGGGAGCGGATCGACGGGCGGCTGGTCCACGTCGGTCAGCTCAGCCACGAGCCGGTGCGGAGAGTGACTTCTCCGCCATCTCCACGATGTTGGACAGCAGCATGGCGCGGGTCATCGGGCCCACCCCGCCGGGGTTCGGCGAGACCCAGCCGGCGACGTCCCAGACGTCGGGAGCCACGTCACCGGCGAGCTTGCCGTCCACACGGGAGACTCCGACGTCGAGCACGGCCGCGCCCGGCTTGACCATGTCGCCGGTGATGATCCCCGGCACCCCGGCGGCGGCGACCACGATGTCGGCCTGTCGGGTGTGGGCCGCGAGGTCGCGGGTCCCGGTGTGGCAGAGCGTGGTGGTGGCGTTCTCGGACCGGCGGGTCAGCAGCAGCCCCAGCGGGCGGCCGACGGTCAGGCCACGACCGACCACCACGACCTCGGCCCCCCGGATCTCCACCTGGTGCCGGCGCAGCAGCTCGATGATCCCGATCGGGGTGCACGGCAACGAGCCGCTCTCCCCGAGCACCAGCTTGCCGAGGTTGACCGGGTGGAGCCCGTCGACGTCCTTGTCGGGATCGACACGGGAGAGCAGCGCGAACTCGTCGAGTCCGGTCGGTTGCTGAACCAGGAAGCCCGTGCAGGCCGGGTCGGAGTTCAGCGCATCGATGACCCGCTCGACCTCCGCCTGTGACGCCGTGGCCGGCAGGTCGACGCGGATCGACTCGATGCCGATCTCGGCGCAGTCCTTGTGCTTGGCGCCGACGTACCACCGCGAACCGGGGTCGTCGCCGACCAAGACGGTCCCGAGTCCGGGCACGACGCCCAGCTCACGCAGCTTGGCGACCCGCTCGGCGAGCTCCGCCTTGATCGCGTCGAGCGTGGCCTTGCCGTCGAGTGTCTGTGCGGTCACGGGCCAATCCTTTCATCGTTGCGGTCTGCAGTTGTCTGTGTGGTTCCGGTCCGCGAGTCCGTCACCGGGTCTCGACATGGCGGTCACGACCTCGTTCCTCGGTCGTGCGCCGAGCTCGACCACCATCATCGGGTCCGCTGACGCGTCCCCGATCAGTGCGCAAAGTGCCTGGTGCCGGTGAAGTACGTCGTCACGCCGGCGGCCTGGGCTGCGGCGATGACCTCCTCGTCGCGGATCGACCCACCGGGCGCCACGATCGCCCGGACACCCGCGTCGATCAGGATCCGGGGGCCGTCGGCGAAGGGAAAGAACGCGTCGGACGCGGCCACCGAGCCGGCTGCACGCTCCCCCGCCCGGGTGACAGCGAGGTGGCAGGAGTCGACCCGATTGACCTGGCCCATGCCGACGCCCACCGAGGCGCCACCGGAGGCCAGGAGGATGGCGTTGGACTTCACCGCCCGGATCGCGCGCCAGGCGAACTCGAGGTCCGCCAGGGTCTCCTCCGACGCGGCCTCGCCGGCCACCAGGCGCCACCTCGAGGGGTCGTCGCCGGTCGGGTTGCCGTCCTTGTCCTTGCCCTCGGCATCGAGGCTGTCACGGTGCTGGAGGAGCAGTCCGCCGGAGATCCGCCGGGTCTCGGGGTCGGCGGTCGGGGCCGCGACCCGCAGCAGGCGGAGGTTCTTCTTCGTGGTCAGGACCTCGAGGGCGTCGTCGTCGAAGCCCGGCGCGAGGACGACCTCGGTGAAGATGTCCTTCACCGTCTCGGCCATGGCACGGGTGACCGGGCGGTTGGTGGCGATGATGCCGCCGTAGGCCGAGACGGGGTCGCACGCGTGGGCCCGGGCGTGCACGGCCGCGATGTCCTCCCCGTCGCCGCCGACCGCGATCCCGCACGGGTTGGCGTGCTTGATGATCGCGACGGTCGGCCGGTCGCCATGGTCGTAGGCCGCGCGGTGGGCCGCATCTGCGTCGATGTAGTTGTTGTAGGACATCTCCTTGCCGTGCAGCTGCTCACCCTGGGCCAGCCCGGGCTGCGGCACGAAGCCGTTGACGTAGAGCGCGGCCGCCTGGTGGGGGTTCTCGCCGTAGCGCAGGGAGTGCTTCTTGTTCCACGTCGCGCCCATCCAGGCGGGAAAACCGTCGCCGCCCGAGCTGTCGGAGAGCACGTTGCCCATCCACGACGCCACGTGCACGTCGTAGGTCGCCGTGTGGACGAACGCCGCCGCGGCCAGTGCCTGCCGCTCGGCGAGGGTGAAGCCACCCTCCCCCGCGGCCCGGAGGACGTCGGGGTACTGCTCCGGGGAGGTGACGATCGCGACCGACGGGTGGTTCTTGGCGGCGGCACGCACCATCGAGGGTCCGCCGATGTCGATCTGTTCGACGCACTCGTCGGGCGTCGCGCCCGACATCACGGTCTCGGTGAAGGGGTAGAGGTTGGACACCACCAGGTCGAACGGCTCGACGCCGAGGTCGGCAAGCTGCGCGACGTGGCTGTCGAGGCGGCGGTCGGCGAGGATGCCGGCGTGCACCTTCGGGTGCAGGGTCTTGACCCGGCCGTCGAGGCACTCCGGGAATCCGGTCAGGTCCTCCACCTTGGTCACCGGGAGCCCGAGGGACTCGATCAGGGCGGCGGACCCGCCGGTCGAGACGAGGGCCACCCCGGCGTCGTGCAGCCTCCGGACGAGCTCCTCGAGCCCGGTCTTGTCGTAGACGGAGATGAGTGCCCGCTTCAGCGGGATCCGGTCGGTCCCTTCGCTGGTCATCGGCCGAACCGCACCTTCCTGTCGGTGATGGTGAATCCTTCGCGGGCCATCCGGCCCACGTTCTCGACGAGCATCGCCCGCTCGGCGAGCTTGATCCGCTCGTGCAACGACTCGACGTCGTCGTCGTCCTCGACGGGGACGGCCGTCTGGGCCACGATCGGGCCGGTGTCGACGCCGCCGTCGACGACGAAGAGGGTGCAGCCGGTGACCTTGACGCCGTACTCCAGCGCCTCGTGTGGACCACGCATGCCCGGGAACGCGGGTGAGAGCGCCGGATGGGTGTTGACCATCCGACCGCCGAACCGGACCAGGAACTCCTCGCCCACCAGCTTCATGAAGCCTGCGGAGACGACAATGTCCGGCTCGAAGCCCGCGACCGTGTCGGCCAGCGTCTTGTCCCAGGCCTCGCGGGTGTCGTGGTCCTTGACCCGGTGCACGAACGTGGGGATGCCGGCGCGCTCCGCCCGCGCCAGCCCCTCGACGCCGTCGCGGTCGCAGCCCACGGCGACCACCCGCGCGCCGTAGGCCGGGTCCGCGGAGGCGTCGATGAGCGCCTGCAGATTGGTGCCCGCGCCCGAGACAAGGACGACCAGACGCGCGGGGGAGGGTGACACGCGCGGCAGTCTAGGCGCTGACGGCGGCCGCCCGGCGAGCGGTTCGCCGCTGCCACCAGGTCATGGCCAGGCCCCCGAAGAGGCCCCCGATGCCGAACGTCGTGATGGCGTGGACCAGCACCTCGAACGCGAACGGTTCGACGGTTTGCATCCGGCCGGGACCGACCGCGCCGCCCGCGACCGCGGCCAGCAGACCGACAACGAGACCTGCGAACACCCCGCCGGTGCAGCCGCGCAGTCCGCCCTCCTCCCAGCGGAGGGTGGGATGGCGCCGCTGGGCCCGCGCGGCGGCGACCCCGGCGACCACGGGAGGGACGGCCATCAGGTACGGCGTCCAGGCGCTGGTCGGACCGCCGTCGGGCAGAGCGGCCAGCAGCGGGAACATCGGCAGCGGCCCCAGCACCACCACGGTCGGCGACACGATCGTGCCGGTGCCGACCGCGAACCCGGGCCCCAGCAGGTAGGCGCCGGAGAAGAGAACCGCATTGGGGAGGACGAGGAACGCGGCGAGCACGAACAGGGAGGCCTCGCCGGCGTCGAGCTTGAGCTGCGAGAGCACGTTGACGGCGGTGCCGAAGTCGACCGCGAGCGCGGCGACGAACAGGACCGCGGCCACCACGAGGTGGTAGCGGACGACCGAGACACAGGTGCCGATCGTGGCTCGCACGGAGACGGGCACGAACGCCGCCCAGATCGCCGCCCGCCCCGACCCGACCGCGATGGCGGGACCGCCCACACCGACGGTCAGCAGGACCACCCACAGCACGGTCCGGGCGGTCGAGGGCGCGGTCTCCTGCGTGGCCGCCAGCGCGAGGGTCACGAAGGCGACGAGTGCGTAGCCCAGGGTGAAGCAGCCGACCGCGGTCGGGACGGTCCAGTCGCGCTCACCGTCGGCGAGCGCGTCCGCGTCGGGGCCATGCCCCGAGATCGAGTCGCCCACCCGCAGCCCTACCCGCCACGTGGCCCAGGCGCAGACCAGGGTGAGCAGCAGGGGTACGGCGGTGACCACGACTCCCTCGATCGAGACCCCCGAGCCGTGGGCCATCAACCAGCTGATGGCCCCCACCCGGAGGGCATCGCGGGGCTCGCCGTGGGTGCCCGCGTCGCTGACGAACCACCCGAGGACACCGAGCGCCAGGCACACCAGCAGCACCGAGCCGGCCGCCACGACGCCACCGAGCGTGGCGAGGATGACCAGCGGGCGCCGGTGGCGTGGGTCGGACGGGCCGTCGGTGACGGCACGCTCGGAGGCCTTGCCGTCGATCGTGGAGAGCAACGAAGTCATGGCCCGGCCATCCTCCCCCGGCGGGCCGGGCGTTCCACGGTCCCACGCCGATGTGCGCCGGGCCGTCGCCTCCCGTATTTTCGTAGGGCCATGCCCAGCCCCCGACCACACCCACGCCGCCCACGCTTTCGCGGGGGCCCCGGATGAGGCGAGCGGACGAGTTCGACGCGTTCTACAAGGATGCGCGCTCGCGGTTGCTGCTCCAGACCTACGCGCTCACCGGTGACCTGCCGGCGGCGCGGAGCGCCGTTCGCGACAGCTTCATCGTGGCGTGGCACCACTGGCCCAGGATCGCCCGGCAGGACGACCCCGAAGCGTGGATCCGCCCCCACGCCTGGTCCCAGGCCCAGCGTCGCCATACGGCCCGGATCTGGCACCGCGACCGGTCCCTCGACCCGGAGGCCCGGGCCACGCTCGATGCGCTGGGGAAGCTGCCGCTCGCCCAGCGCAAGACCCTGCTGCTGACCCACCTCACCCCGCTCAGCATGGGCGGGATGGCGAACGAGGCCGGCATGTCCCGCGCCGAGGCGGAGAAGAAGCTGCAGCTCGCCACGGCCCAGTTCTCGGTCCACCGGGGTGTGCCGACCACCAGCATCCGCTCGTTGCTCGAGGCCCTGCGCGCCCCCGTCGAGGCCGCGTCCTGGCCTCGCCCGTCCATCCTGCGCAGGGCCGGCGCCGCCCGGCGGCGTACCCACACGGTGATCGGCGTGGCTGCCGTCGCAGCGGCCGTGGTCCTGTCCGGCACCCTGGTCACCGACGCGGACGGCGTCAGGGCGAACCTGGGCCGCGAGCTGCTGGCCACCACGCAGTCCCCGACCAGCACCTCGCAGGACCAGTCCGTGCCGTCTCCGGCCGCGTTCTCCGGTGACGACCTGCTCAGTTCGCACCAGGTCGAGAACTACGTGGCCGGGCGGAAGTGGGAGGAGCGCGAGACCTCCGACAACACCGACGGCGACGGCCTGGTCCTGCCCTGCCAGCAGAGCCGGTACGCCGACCCGCGGGGCATGGGTGCCCTGCTCCGCACGTTCTCCACCACCCCCCGCAAGGGCGGCGAGGAGGCATCGGTGTTCCAGCTCACCGAGATCTCCGAGTCCGTGCGGTCCGCCCGCCGGGCGTTCGGCACCAGCCTCGGCTGGTACGCCGGCTGCACCGACCGGCGTCTCCAGCTGATGACGACGCGCCGGGTGTCCCGCGTCGGAGACGACGCCAAGCTGCTCCTGCTGCGGTCCTGGTCCGGACACCGGCCGACCATGGTCGTGGGGGTGACCCGCTCCGGCGCGATCACCACGACGACGATGACCTGGACCCCACCCGGGGCCGCCCCCAGCCTGAGCCGGGCCGCCAGGCTCGCGGCCGCCGCGGTCAACGGCCTGTGCGCCCGTCCGGAGGCGGGCGAGTGCGCGACCCGCCCCGGGCTGGGGCAGGCGGCACCGGTACCCGTTGGCGACGCCCCGGGCATGCTCGCCGAGGTGGACCTACCGCCGGTCACGCGGGTGATGAAGCCGTGGGTGGGCACCGAGCCCCGCCGCGCCAACGTGAATGTGGCCGCCACCGGGTGCGACAACACGGCCTTCACCGGCAAGCAAATGAGCCACAACCTGACCCGCTCGTTCGTGATCCCCGCCGCCAAGCTGCCCGCAGCATTCGGCATCACCGAGACGGTCGGCACGTTGCCGGGCGCCCGCGCCCGTGCCTTCGTCAACGGCGTACGACGCAAGCTCGACGCCTGTCCCGAGCGAGACAAGGGGCTGGGTACCAAGGTGACCCGCCTCTCCCACCAGCACTCCAGAGCAGGCGACCTCACGGCGTGGCGAGTGACGACCGAGCTCAACGACACGCGGTCGGTGACCTACCTGATGGGGATCGTCCGCGCGGGCACCGCTGTGGGCCAGGTGGGCTTCGTCCCCGAACCCGACGTCACGATGGGGTCGGGCGCCTTCGTCCGCCTGGTCGAGCGTGCGGGCGAACGACTGCCCGCCATGCCCCCGCCCGGATAGCTCGAAGTCGTCAGGACTTCTCGAGGATCTCCCGCATCAGCTGTGCGGTCTCGGACGGCGTCTTGCCGACCTTGACCCCGACCGTCTCGAGCGCCTCCTGCTTCGCCGCGGCGGTGCCGGACGAACCGGAGACGATGGCGCCTGCGTGGCCCATCGTCTTGCCCTCAGGGGCGGTGAAGCCCGCAACGTAGCCGACCACCGGCTTGGTGACGTGGTCCTTGATGTAGGCCGCTGCGCGCTCCTCGGCGTCGCCGCCGATCTCGCCGATCATCACCACCGCATCCGTCTCGGGGTCCTCCTCGAACGCCGCGAGCGCGTCGATGTGGGTGGTCCCGATGATCGGGTCGCCGCCGATGCCGATGCACGAGGAGAAGCCGAAGTCCCGCAGCTCGTACATCATCTGGTAGGTCAGCGTTCCGGACTTCGACACCAGCCCGATCCGACCGGCCTTGGTGATGTCGGAGGGGATGATGCCGGCGTTGGACTTTCCGGGACTGATGATGCCGGGGCAGTTGGGCCCGACGATGCGGGTCTTGCCGGACGACTCGGCGTACGCCCGGAACTCCGCGGTGTCGTGGACCGGGACCCCCTCGGTGATGACGACGGCGAGGCCGATGCCGGCGTCGACG
>DASSJR010000223.1:0-3696 GCA_035691135.1 Nocardioides sp.
GTCTTGGCGGTGGCCGGACCGATCACCGCGATCACCGTGGAGGGGTGCGGCTTGCCCGCGATGCCGACCAGGTTGCGGACGGTCGAGGAGGACGTGAAGACCACGGCGTCGAACTTGCCGGTCTTGATCGCGTCGCGGGTCGGCGCCGGAGGCGGCGCGGCCCGCACGGTGCGGTAAGCGGTCACGTCGTCGCACTCCCAGCCCAGGTCGATCAGGCCGGCCACGAGGTTCTCGGTGGCGATGTCGGCGCGGGGCAGGAAGACCCGGTTGATCGGGTCGAGCACGTCGTCGTACGGCGGCCAGTCGGCCAGCAACCCGGCCGCGGACTGCTCACCGGAGGGGACCAGGTCGGCGCGCAGACCCCAGGCCGCGATCGCCTGGGCGGTCTTGTCGCCGACGGCGGCGATCTTGAGACCGGAGAAGGCACGGGCGTCGAGCCCGTACTCCTCGAACTTCTCACGGACGGCCTTGACCGCGTTGACGGAGGTGAACGCGATCCACTCGTAACGGCCCTCGACGAGGCCGCGCACGGCCTTGTCCATCTGCAACGGGTTGCGCGGCGGCTCGACGGAGATCGTGGGCACCTCGTCGGGCACGGCGCCGTACTCGCGCAGCCGGGCGGTCAGGGAGCCGGCCTGCTCCTTGGTGCGCGGCACCAGGACCCGCCAGCCGAACAGCGGCTTGGTCTCGAACCAGGAGAGCGCCTCGCGCAGGTTGACCACCTCACCGACCACGGTGACCGCGGGCGGGGCCATCCGGGCGGCCCGGGCGTCGGCGGCGATGTTCGCCAGCGTCGAGGTGACGGTGCTCTGCGACGTGGTGGTGCCGACCCGGGTCATCGCGACCGGGGTCTCGGGGTCGCGACCGGCCTCGATCAGGCCGCGGGCGTTGTCGGCGATCGTGCCGACGCCGGAGAGCAGCACCAGCGTGGCGGCGTCGGCGTAGCGGCTCCAGTCGAGCTTCTCGCCGCAGGTGATCACCGCGACCTCACGGCTGTGCTTGGTGGTCAGCGGGATGCCGGCGTAGGCCGGGACCGCGCTCACCGAGGACACACCGGGGACGATCTCGAAGCCGATGCCGGCCTTGACACAGGCCTGGGCCTCCTCGGGTCCGGAGGCGTAGAGGAAGGGGTCACCCGCCATCAGCCGGACCACGCGGTTGCCGGCCTTTCCGTGGCGTACGACGACCTTGGCCCGGGCGGCGTGGGTGAGCGGCTGGCCGTCCTCGCCGAAGCCACCGTCCACGAACCGCGGTCCGCCCTCCGCACCGGCGTGCCCGAGCAGGCGGCGTACGAGCTCCTCGTGCTCGGGGACCTCGGTGACGATGACGTCCGCCTTGCCGATCAGGTCGACGGCACGAACCGTCAGCAGATCGGGGTCGCCGGGGCCACTGCCGACAAAGGAGACCCAACCGCGGCTGGTGGTCGCGGGGGCCTTGCTGTTGTTGCCTCGCGTCATGCGTTCTGCCTCTTCGCTGGTGCTTCCATCAGTTGTGTTGCCCCGTCGGCGAGCATGTCGCTCGCGAGGCGCTTCCCGACGCCGGCGGCGTCAGTGGGCCGCCCGGATGCGGACATCCGCACCGAAAGCGTCCCGTCGTGCGACAGGGCCACGGCCCTGATCCAGATCTCGTCTCCGTCGTCCCCCTCCACGACCTCCGCCAAGGCGCCGATCGGTGCCGAGCACCCGCCCTCGAGCGTGGCCAGCACGGCCCGCTCCGCCTCCACGGCGGCCCGGGTCCGCGAGTCGTCCAGTCTTGCCAGCTCGGCCAGCAGGTCGACGTCGGTGTCGCGGCACTCGATCGCCAGCGCTCCCTGACCAGGGGCCGGGAGCATCTGCAGCGGGTCGATCACCTCGCTTGCCTCGTCGAGCCGACCGATCCTGGCCAGTCCGGCGCGGGCCAGGATGACGGCGTCGTACTGACCTGACCGAACCTTGCCGATCCGAGTGTCGACGTTCCCACGGATGTCGGCGATCTCCAAGCCGAGGCCGAGGGCATGCAGCTGAGCGGCCCGCCGGGGCGAGCCCGTGCCGACCCGGCTGCCGGCCGGCAGCTCGCCGAGGGTGAGTCCGTCGCGGGCCACGACCGCGTCGCGGGGATCCTCACGCTCGGGACAGGCGGCGAGCGCGACTCCCTCCTGGGAACCGGTGGGAAGGTCCTTGAGCGAGTGGACGGCCACGTCGATGTGCCCGCGCAGCAGGGCGTCGCGCAGCGCGCCGACGAAGACGCCGGTGCCGCCCAGGCTGGCGAGTGAGGCGGTGTTGACGTCACCCTCGGTGGTGACCTCGACCAGCTCGACGTCGCGACCGAGGCGGTCACGGATGAGGTCGGCCACGGTCTGGGACTGGGTCGTGGCGAGCAGGGAGGCGCGGGTTCCCAGGCGAAGAGCGGTCATGGCAGGTCCCCCAGCGTGCGGGAGCCGGCCGCGATCCCCTCGGGCCGGGTCACCGCGTCGACCGCCTCGGGGTCCAGCGCGAACAGCTCGGCGAGTGCGGTGGCGTAGGACACCGCGCCGGTCTCGTTGGCGAGCTCCTTGACCCGGACCGTCGGCTGGTGGAGCAGCTTGTCGGCGACCCGGCGGACCGACTGCAGAACCTCGGTGCGGGCCACCTCGTCGAGCTCGGGCAGCCGCGAGGCCAGACGTTCCATCTCGGCCTCCACCACCGCGGTGGCCATCGACCTCAGGGCCACCACCGTCGGGGTGACGCTGGCCTGCCGGCGGGCGTTGAGGAAGGCGGTGACCTCCTGGCTCACGATGTGGCGTACGCCGTCGATCTCGTTGCCGGCGACGCTGTCGCGCAGCTCGTCGGCCAGGTCGGCCAACGTGACCAGGGTGACCTCCGGCAGGGCCCCGACCGCCGGGTCGACGTCGTGCGGGAGGGCGAGGTCGACGACCGCGAGCGGCGGACTGTCCGGGCGGGCGGACTTCACCATGTCGAGGTCGACCAGGATGCCGTTGGCGCCGGTGCAGGTGATGATCAGGTCGGCGTGGGTCAGTGTCTGCGGGAGGTCGGAGAGCGACGCCGGGCGGGCGTCGTACTCCGTGGCCAGCCGGTCGGCGTTGGCGGCGCTGCGGTTGACCACGGTGACGTCGGCCGCGCCCAGCCGGGTGACCGTCGCGGTGGCCAGCCCGGCCATCCCGCCGGCGCCCACGACCACGACCGACTTGTCCTTGACGCCGCCCAGTGGCCCGGAAACGCGCTCGAGGCCGGCGCTGACCAGGGACGGTGCGGCGAGGTCGATGTCGGTCTCGGCCCGAGACCGCTTGCCGACGCGGAGGGCCTGCTGGAAGAGCACGTTCAGCGCCGGGCCGACGGTGCCCTGCGCCTGTCCGCGGCGCAGCGCCTCGCGGGTCTGGCCGAGGATCTGGCCCTCCCCGACCGCCATCGAGTCGAGGCCCGCGGCGACGTGGAACAGGTGGGAGACGGCGCCGTCGTCGTAGTGGACGTAGAGGTGCGGAAGGATCAACGCCGTGGACTCACCGGCGCGCTCGACCAGCAGCCGCGAGACATCCTCGACGCTTCCGTGGAACCGATCCACCTCGGAGTAGATCTCCAGCCGGTTGCAGGTCGCGACCACCACCGCCTCGGCGACGTGGTCGCAGGCGACGACGTCTTCGAGCAGCTTGTTGACGCCGTCCCGGTCCAGGGCGACCCGCTCGAGGACCGCCACCGGCGCGGACTTGTGGGAGATGCCCAC
>DASSJR010000224.1:0-3095 GCA_035691135.1 Nocardioides sp.
CATCCCGACCATCCTGCGCACCTACACCGGTGGGGAGAAGGCCGTGACCGCCGACGGGTCCAGCCTGAGCGCGCTGATCGACGACCTCGAGGCCAACCACCCCGGGATCAAGGAGCGCCTCATCGAGGACTCCGAGTCCGGCCAGGACCTGCGCCGCTTCGTCAACGTCTACGTCAACGACGAGGACGTGCGGTTCATCGGCGGCCTCGAGGCCGAGATCAGCGACGGCGACCAGGTTGTCGTCCTGCCCGCTGTCGCCGGCGGCTGATGACCCGCTACGACAACCTGCTGGCGGCCGTTGGTGGCACCCCGCTGGTCGGCCTGCCCGGCCTCTCGCCCAGCCCCGACGTGCGGCTGTGGGCCAAGCTCGAGGACCGCAACCCCACCGGCTCGATCAAGGACCGTCCGGCCCTGAAGATGATCGAGCAGGCCGAGAAGGACGGGCAGCTGCGCCCCGGCTGCACGATCCTCGAGCCGACCTCGGGCAACACCGGGATCTCCCTGGCCATGGCCGCCCGGCTCAAGGGCTACCGCCTCGTGTGCGTGATGCCCGAGAACACCTCCGCCGAGCGCCGCCAGCTGCTCGGCATGTGGGGTGCCGAGATCGTGTCCTCGCCGGCTGCCGGCGGCTCCAACGAGGCAGTCAGGGTCGCCAAGGGCATCGCGGCCGAGCACCCCGACTGGGTGATGCTCTACCAGTACGGAAACGAGGCCAACGCGCTCGCGCACCAGGAGGGGACCGGGCCCGAGCTGCTCGCCGACCTTCCGGGCATCACCCACTTCGTGGCCGGACTCGGCACCACCGGCACTCTCATGGGCGTCTCCCGGTTCTTCCGCGAGTCCAAGCCGGACGTCCGGATCGTGGCGGCGGAACCTCGCTACGGCGAGCTGGTCTACGGGCTGCGCAACCTCGACGAGGGCTTCGTCCCCGAGCTCTACGACGAGTCGCTGATCGACTCCCGGTTCTCGGTGGGCCCGCGCGACGCCGTGCGGCGCGTCCGGGAGCTGCTGGACGTCGAGGGCATCTTCGCAGGCATCTCGACCGGGGCGATCCTGCATGCGGCCCTCGGTCAGGCGGCCAAGGCGGTCCGGGCCGGTGAGACCGCCGACATCGCGTTCGTCGTCGCCGACGGGGGCTGGAAGTACCTCTCCACCGGCGCCTACGAAGGCACCGTCGACGAGGCCGAGGAGCGGCTCGAGGGCCAGCTCTGGGCCTAGCCGCCTGCGTTCCAGTCCAGGTCCTGAGCCCGGTCGTGCTCGCTGCCGGGCACCGCGCTGAGTCCGAGCAGGTCGAGCGCCACGTTGGCGATGTCGCCGTTGCGGACCGGCTGGCGCGCTGTGCCGTACGTCGTCCGCCGGTCACCCGGGTTCGCGTAGTCGGGGTTCAGCTCGTAGAGGCCTGCCCCGCGGGCGACGGTCGGACCCCACACGACGAACGGCACGCGGAAGTCCACCAGTCGCGTCGCGTCACCGTGTCCCTTTCCCGCGCCGCCGTGGTCGGCGGTGACCAGCAGGGCCAGGTGTTGCTTGAGCCTCGAGTGCCCGTTGATCGTCCTCACGATGCGGCCGAGCCTCCGGTCGGTGGCACGCACAGCGTCGAGGTAGGCCGGGGAGTTCCAGCCGCGGGCGTGGCCGGCGTCGTCGGGAGCGGACAGGTGGAGGAACGTGAACCCGCGGTTGTGCCGAAGCAGGTCCCGCCGGGTCATTCGCGCCAGGAGCGTGTTGTCGAAGCGCATCCGGTAGGAGTCGATGCCGGCGTCCCAGGAGCGCTCGAACAGCGAGAACTTCGTCTTGCTCGCGAACAGCGCGGTCCCGCGGTTCGCGCTGTGGACCACCCGGAACACCGATGACACATCGTGCCCGGCAGCACGCTGGACGGTCGGTGGCTGCCGCCGGTCGTCGTTCCAGGTCACGCCGTGTCCACCATGCGAGGCGTCGATCCGGCGCCCGGTCACCATGCCCGTGTGGTTGGGCAGGGTGACGGTCATCTCCCGCTCGGTGCGGGCGTTGAGAGTCGATGCGCCCCGGGCCATGAGGCGGTGCAGCGTCGGGGTGCCGGCTCGTCCGAGCTGGGTGATCGCCGAGGCGCGCAATCCGTCGATCGAGACGGCGAGCACCCGGGTGACCGGTCCGCCGGGAACGGCCCGGTCGACGGTGGGTCGCGAAGTCCGGGTCGTCTGCCCCTGCGAGGACGAGGGGTCGCCACAGCCAGACACCGCGAGCGCCAGGGCCACCAGGGCAGCGCCGACCGAGCTGGAGGCGGGGACCATGATCTCGAGGCTAACAAGACGTGATGACCGTCTCGTGTCATTCGATGTGCACGCGAGGTACCCGACGACCTAGCCTTGCGTGTCGTGCCGGTAATGACGGCCGATGCTCCCATCGGCATCTTCGACTCGGGCTTCGGTGGTCTCACCGTGGCCCGGTCCGTCATCGACCAGCTGCCGCACGAGTCGATCGTCTACGTCGGCGACACCGCACGTCAGCCCTACGGCCCCAAGCCGATCGGCGAGGTGAGGGAGTACGCCCTCGAGTGCCTCGACCACCTGGTCGACCGGGGAGTCAAGACACTCGTCATCGCCTGCAACTCCGCCAGCGCTGCGGTGCTGCGCGACGCCCGCGAGCGGTACGACGTCCCGGTGATCGAGGTGATCTACCCCGCCACCCGGCGCGCGGTGGCGGCCAGCCACACCGGCCGGATCGGCGTCATCTGCACCCACGCCACGGCCGAGTCGATGGCCTACGACGACGCGTTCGCCGCCGCCCCCCACGTGGAGCTGGTGACCCGCGTCTGCCCCCGGTTCGTCGAGTTCGTCGAGCGCGGCGTCACCGGGGGAGACGAGCTGCTCGCGGCCGCCCGCGACTACCTCGACCCGCTGATCGAAGCGCAGGTGGACACCCTGATCCTCGGCTGCACCCACTACCCGCTGCTGACGGGCGTGATCTCGCTGGTGATGGGCGAATCGGTCACCCTGGTCAGCAGCGCAGAGGAGTGCGGCAAGGCGGTCTACAAGTCGCTGGTCACGACCGGGCTGATGCGGCCGGGTGGCGAGCCGACATACCACTTCCTGACCACCGGCACCCCGGGCGACTTC
>DASSJR010000225.1:0-22125 GCA_035691135.1 Nocardioides sp.
GATGAAGCCTCCGAGCAGGGGTCCGACCGCTGCCGCGAGCGCAGCGGCGGCCCCCACCAGGGCGTAGGTCTTCGTCCGGGCCTGCCCCTCGAAGTTCCCGTGGATCAGCGACTGCATGGACGGCAGCAACAGTGATGCACCGAGGCCACCCAGGATGGCCCAGAAGATGATGATCGCCGTGAGACTCTGCGCCAACGTCATCGCCAGCGCTCCGACCGCATAGGCCAGCAGTCCCAGCACGTAGGCGCGCTTGCGCCCGATCAGGTCACCGACCTTGCTGCTGATCAGGATGAACGCAGCGGAGACGAGCGCCTCCAGCGCGATCGCGGACTGGACGCCGCTCACCGTGGTGTCGAGATCCCGCACCACCGATGAGATCGAGACGTTCATTAGTGAGGTGTCGACGACCAGCACGAACATCGCGGACGCCAGCAACAACGACAGTCTGGAGCCACTCTGGTCCTGCTCGGGCACGCCGACGCTGGAGTGCTCACTCATGGACCCTCCCCTCATCAGTGTGGCCCGCTGCGACTCGCCCGGGTCCCCCAGAAGGGGTGAGCGAGGTCACGCTGTGACCCCGGCAAACGGAGCAGTCAATGCGTCGTGGGAAGGTCCTCGCGATGGATTCGAGAGCGCGAAAGCCCACGACGAGTGACGACACCCCGGAGCTCAGCCGGCACGACCTGGAGATCCTCGACTTCGAGCGCCAGTGGTGGAAGTACGCCGAGACCAAGGAGGCCGGCATCCGCGAGCGGTTGGGGCTCAGCCCCATCCGGTACTACCGGCGGCTGAACTGGATCATCGACCAGCCGCAGGCGCTGGCCCACGACCCACTGCTGGTCAGGCGGCTCAGCCGGACCCGGCTGGCGCGCCAGCGTGATCGGACGGAGCGCCGCCTGGGCTAGGAGCTGGCCATCGCGACCCGCCCGCGGCATTTCCGGAAATCAGCTCGGCGCAAATTACGCTGCCGCCCGTGCCCAACGCTTCCGAACGATCGATCGACCGATCAGGGGCGGCCCCGGGGTCGGAGCGGTCGGCGTTCGCGGAGGCCAATCACGCGTCACCCGGACCGAAGTTCCGCCTCGACATCCAGGGGATCCGCGCGCTCGCCGTCTTGCTGGTCGTGGCCAACCATCTCGCCCCGGGCGCGCTTCCAGGTGGCTACGTGGGCGTCGACGTGTTCTTCGTCCTCTCGGGCTACCTCATCACCACCTTGCTGGTTCGCGAGGCGGAGTCCAGCGAGCGTCTGTCACTGAGCGGCTTCTACGCCCGCCGGGCACGCCGGATCCTTCCGGCCGCGACCGTCGTCACGATTGCCACGGTGCTCGGCTCGCTGCTCACGCTGGCGCTGGTGCGGACGCAGACGGTCCTCACCGACGCCGTGTGGGCGACGTTCTTCGCCGCCAACGTTCGCTTTGCATCCGTCGGAACCGACTACTTCGCCCAGGGCGAGCCGCCCTCGCCGCTGCGGCACTACTGGTCGCTCGCGGTGGAGGAGCAGTTCTACCTGGTGTGGCCGCTGCTGCTGGTGCTGTGCCTGGTGCTGGTGCATCGGCGAGGCGGGTCGCGTGATGGCGGGGACCTGCGCCGCACCGCCGGCCTGCTGCTGGCAGCGGTCGTGGTGCTGTCGCTGGCCTGGTCGGCGTGGGACACCTACGCGTCCCCGGTGACGGCGTACTTCTCGACCTTTGCGCGTGGCTGGGAACTGGGAATCGGCGCAGCCTGCGCACTGCTGCCGCGGGGGCTGCGTCTGACCATGCCTGCGCGCAACGCCCTGGCCATCGGGGGCCTCGGAGCGATCGGCGTCTCGACGCTGCTGCTGACTGGGGCGACGCCGTTCCCCGGCACGGCTGCGCTGCTCCCCGTCCTCGGCACCGGCGCCCTGCTGGTCGCGGGCGAGGGCCAACGCTCCACCGTGGTCGGCCGCACCCTGGCAGCCGGACCGCTCGTGCTGATCGGGGACTGGTCGTACTCGATCTATCTCTGGCATTGGCCGGTCATCGTGCTGGTGCGCAGCAATCTTGGGCCTGAGCAGTTCGGCAGCATCCCCGTGCGGGTGCTGACCCTCGTCGTGGTGCTGGCGCTCAGCTGGGCGACGTTCCGCTGGGTCGAGACCCCGTTCCGGAGTGGCCTTACCTGGCGCCGGCCCGGCCGCGCCCTGCTCATCTACCCGGTCAGTGTCGGCGTCGCCCTGGCCACGGTGCTGGTCGCCAGCCAGGTGATGGGCTACCGACTGGGTGAGTGGTCGCACGACCCGGCGATCCAGACGGCGGACTACCAGGGCGAGCACCTGGGTGACGACTCCTACGTGGCGCTGGTCCGGGCATCGGTGCTGGCGGCGCGGGACGGCCGCGCGGTCCCCAGCGACCTCACGCCCGGGCTGCTCGACCTGCGCGGCCAGACTGCCTCCCTGGGAGCGTGCGACTACCGGACCGGGACCACGCAGCTGTGCCCGTTCGGCGACCCGGACGCCGACCGAAGCATTGTGGTCTTCGGCGACTCGCGCGCCCGAGCGTTGTCGCCGGCTCTCGAGGAAATCGGCCGCCAGTACGGCTACCGGGTCTACGTCCTGGTCTACAGCGGATGTACGGCGACCGTGCTCCAGCAGGTCGACCGCCACACGGACCGGCTGTGGACCGGCTGTGAGGAGTTCAAGACCTGGGCCAGGGCGACCATCGCAGACCTGTCACCGGATCTGGTCATGGTCTCCACGACGGCGGGGCGGCTCGTCGACCCCGGGACGGGCGAGACGCTGACCGCCCGCGACGACAGCTACCCGACGGTGCTCGAGCAGGGCTGGGTCGACCTGTTCGAGGAGCTCAAGTCCGACGCCGGCAAGGTGGTCGCGTTCGGCAACACCCCCAAGCTGCCCCAGGAGACCGGCGTCTGCCTCAGCAAGGGGGACCCGGACCTCGGCGACTGCGCGTTCCCGCCCGGGAAGTCCGCCCGCCACGAGGCCAGGATCCTCTTCGGCGCCGCAGAGACGGCCGGCGTGGGCTCGGTGAACGCGGCGAAGTGGTTCTGTGCCGACGGTCTCTGCCCCTCGGTGGTGGGGAACTTCATCACCATGCGCGACTCCCACCACATGACCCCGGACTACAGCCGGTGGCTGGCGACGCCGCTGGCCGCCGAGCTCGGGATCGGCACGGGATCGGCCTCAGGCGGAGACTCGGAGGCAGCAGCATCCGGCCCGGCCGAACAGTGACCAGGCCTATCCCACTGGCCGCCTGGCATCCGCCGACCGTCGGTTGACCAGGTAGACCCCCAGCACCACGAGGGCCGCCCCGAGCAGGAGTGAGACGGTCAGGGTCTCGTCGAGCAGGACCGCTCCGATGACGACACCGACCAGCGGCACGAAGAAGATGTACGACGCCGCGCGGCCGGCCTCGCCTGCGGCGACCAGCCCGAACCACAGCGACCACGCGGCTGCGGTGCCCACCAGCCCGGCGAACGCCAACGCGGCGACGAACTCTGGGGACCAGGTGATGTCCGGACCCTCGATGATCAGGCCGACGAGTGTCAGCAGGGCGCCCCCCGCCAGGAACGGCAGCGCGACCGCCCACCACGGGTCGACCCGGCCATCGGTCGCCTTGAACACCACCGTCCCGAGCGCCCACGCCAGCGCGCCCACGACGGCGAGCCCCACCCCCACGGCCGAGACGTGCCCGGCGAAAGCACCGCCGCCCACGACCACGATGCCCGCGAAGCCGAGGACCAGGCCGAGGATCTTGGCAGATGTCATCGGCTCGTCGAGCAGCCACCACGCCAGCAGCCCGACCAGCACCGGCTGCAGGTAGATCAGCACGGCCGCCAGCCCGGACGGCAGGAGCCCGATGGCTGCGGTCTGGAGGCCGAAGAAGAGCAACACGTTGAGCGTCGTGAGCAGGGTGTACTCACGCCCCTGGCCGGCCAGCCGAGGCATCCCGGTCCGGTGCCAGGCGAGTACCGCCATCACGGCGCCTCCGATCAGCGCGCGCAGGCCGGCGAACAGCACCGGCGGCGCGGACTCGAGCCCGATCTTGACCGCGGCGAAGGTGGTTCCCCACGCCACGATCAGCAGGACGATCGCGGCGCGCTCCCGCGACGCGGACCGAGAGGCCGTGTCGCCTCCTGCGCTCAGCCGGGGGCGTGCAGCCACGGATCCTTCAGGTCGAGGAAGGTCGGCTCGCCGATGCTCAGGGAGTCCATCTCCTGCATCATCTCCTGCATCTCCGGCGGTGGCTCCTTCTGCTCGCCCTTGCGGGCCTCCTCCTCGGAGGTGAAGTAGATCGCCATCGTCCAGCGGCCTTCGTCGTGGCCGATCGAGACCGTGCCCAGGATGTCGGGGCGAAACTCGGACCAGTCGGTCGGGTCGTTCGCCATCAGCTCGCGGACCCGGTCCGGGTCGCTCGAGCGGCCCTGCATCACCTGCACGAACCCGGCGGTGCCGGGATCACCGGGTGTGTCGACCTCGACCGTGGTGCTGTCGCGGAACTCCGGTTGCCCGGAGAACAGCGCAGCAGTCTCCTCCCACCACGCGCCCTGCTCGGGCCGGTCACTGTTCTGGCGCGCCGCCTCCGGCGACTCGAACCGGGCGAGGGAGACGAACGTCCCGTCGTCGGTCACGCCGGAAGTACTGCCGAGCCAACCGGTGGCGCCGGGCGCGAACTCGGCCACCCACTTGTCCAGCTGTGCCCGGGCGCGTTCCGGATCCGAGACCTGTCCCTGGATCACCTGCACGAACATGTCGATCCTCCCCTTCCGTGACTGACACCGAATGACCTCTGGCGACGCTACTCCGACCGGGCGTCCGGGGGCAGGGTCGTCATCGGCTGCGGTGGGTGCCGACCAGCACCCCGACCTTGTCGATGCGGTGCTCGGGGTTGTCGAACTCGTCGGCCCAGTAGTTGCCCGCGGCGTGGTCCTCGACGGTGGCGCAGGTGGACAGCGTGATCATCGCCCGGGTCGGTGGGCGCCCCGGATGGCCGGGTACGGCGGCACGCTGCTCGGCGAGCGAGCGGGCCGAGCGGAACGACGTACGTCGGGTCTGCCGGATCTCGTAGACATAGCGCCACCGCGCGGTCTCGACCACGACCCGCTGCCCGGCCCGCAACCGCGGCAGGAACTCGAACGCCTGCGTGGACGAGAGCCGGTGGGCAGTGACCTGGTAGTTCCCGATCCCGCCCGGACCGACCCCTCCGCGGGGCCCGTGCGGGCTGGCCGCGAGGCCGTCGTTCTGGATCGCCGTGCCCCGGGCATCGTCGGTCCAGCCGCGGTAGGGCACCACCCGCAGCCCGCGGATCCCGAGCGCCGCGATGTCGAGCCGGGCCGCGGCGGGGTGACCGTCGCTGGTCCGCGGACCCGTCGGCGCTGCCGACGACACGTCGTCAGCCGGGGGCCGCTCGGCCGGGTGAGGGCTCGCTTCCGACGCGCGCACGCGCCGCCCGGTGTCGAGGGCTGGCTGGGCGGAGCAGGCGGTGAGCAGCCCGGCGATCGCGAGCGCGAGCACCGGACGGAGGAGCATGGCCCGAGAGTACGTCGCCGCGCGACACGCCCGGAAAACGAAGCGACGACTGTCGGAAAACGAGAACATGTTCTAGATTTGGGCGGATGTACGACTTCCGCGCCCCGGACGCCGATCCGGCGGCCCCGTCGCTGCCGAAGCCTCATGTACTGATGACCGCGGCGGAGGTCCTCCGGGTGTCGGTCGAGTACCCCGCCTCATGGCTGCTCGACACCCTGGCTCCCGCCCGCGCGGAGGGTGACGGGCGGCCGGTCCTGGTCCTGCCCGGCTTCTACGGGACCGACGGGATGACCAGCCGGCTGCGGGCCCACCTGCGACGGCTGGACTACTCCGTGCACGGCTGGCGGCTCGGCCGCAACGTCGGGCTCACCGACCGGATCGTCGACGGCCTTCTGGACCGCTTCGACGAGATCGCGGAGCGCCACGGCCGGCCGGTCAGCGTGGTCGGCTGGAGCTTTGGTGGGCTGCTGGCCCGGTGGCTGGCCCACCGACGGCCGGACCGGGTGCGTCAGGTCATCTGCCTCGGATCACCCTGGCGAGCCGAGGGCGAACGCACCCGGAGCACCGCGATGTTCGAGCGAGCCGCGGCCAGACACGGCCTGTCCGAACGCGCCCGCGAGATCGTCGAGGAGCTCCGCGGCCCGGTACCCGCCCACTGCACCGCGATCTTCTCCAAGACCGACGGGATTCTGAACTGGCGCAGCTGCGAGCTCGACGAGGGCGAGAGGTGCGAGAACGTCACGGTCCCCAGCAGCCATGTGGGGCTGGTGTCCAACCCGTTGGCCTTGGCCGTGCTCGCAGACCGCCTCGCCCAGGATCCCGAGGACCCGGAGCCGTTCGAGTGGTCGCGCTGCCTGCGCCGTTCGCTCGTGGGGGTGGCCGCCGGCGCGGGTACAGGTCCATCATGAGCCAGGCCACGGAGTCGGACGTCGTTCTGACCATGCGCGACGGGCAGTACGTCGCGCGGCTGATGCCCCTGCTGCGCGCGGTGGTCAAGCTGTGGTTCCGCTCGGAGGTCCGCGGGATCGAGAACATCCCCGACACCGGCGCCCTGCTGGTGTCCAACCACTCCGGTGGGCTGATCGCGATGGACGTGCCGGTCATCGCGGTCGCCTTCCACGAGCGCTTCGGCAGCTGGCGGCCGATGTACGTGCTCGCCCACGACCTGCTGTTCACCGGCTACGCCAACGACGTCATGCGGCGGGCGGGGTTCGTGCCGGCCACCCGACAGAACGCCGTGGCCGTGTTGCGCGCCGGCGGCGTGACGCTGGTGTTCCCGGGCGGCGACCACGATGCCTTCCGACCTTCCTGGCAACGCAACACGATCGACTTCGCGGGTCGCACCGGCTACGTCCGCACCGCGCTCGAGGCCGACGTACCGATCGTGCCGATCGTGAGCATCGGCGGACAGGAGGACCAGATCCACCTGTCCCGCGGCGAGATCGTCGCGAAGCTGCTGGGTCTCGAGCGCCGCCTGCGGACGAAGTACGTCCCGATCACCTTCGGCTTCCCGTTCGGGCTCACCCTCGCCTTCCCACCCAACCTGCCGCTGCCCACCAAGATCCAGACGACCGTCCTCGAGCCCATCCATCTCCGTGAGGAGTTCGGCGACGAGCCGGATATCGCCGAGGCCGACCGTGTCATCCGCGGCCGGATGCAGGACGCGCTGGACGAGATGGCCGACGCGCGCCGCTTCCCGGTCCTGGGCTGACCTCGTGACGCCCCGGACCCGTACGGCACAGCGCCGGTTCACTCGCCCGTGGTGGGTCGTGCGCACCCTGGTCCGCGCCGGGCTGGTGGCACCCCAGCGGCCCGACAAGTACCTCCGCACGTGGGCCGTCGTACGACGCCAGGGGGTGACCGCGTTGACCGGGATCGGCCTCTCGGCCGTGCGCTGTCCGGACCGGACCGCGCTCGTCGACGAGCGGGGGTCGCTCACCTGGGCGGAGCTCGACGCCCACGCCGAGGCCCTCGCGGTCGGGCTCGCCGAGCAGCTGGGCGGCCGGACCGGACCGATCGCCGTCCTGTGCCGCAACCACCGTGGTTTCATCGAGGCCCTGGCGGCCTCCACCCGTCTCGGCACGGATGCCCTGCTGCTCAACACCGGTTTCTCCGGGCCGCAGCTCGCCGACGTCCTCGAGCGCGAGGGCGCCGCCCTGCTGGTCTACGACGAGGAGTTCGCTCCCCTGCTCGAGGAGGCCCGCAGCCGGGTCGGTCCCGCCGAGGTCGTCGCCTGGGCCGACCAACCCGGCGACGCCGCGACCATAGACCTGCTCCTCGAACGCCACCGCGGGTCCCACCCGGCGAAGCCCGACTCGCCCGGCCGGACCATCCTGCTCACCTCAGGCACGACCGGAACACCGAAGGGTGCGCGCCTGTCCGGTGGCGGCGGTGCCGCTTCCCTCGCGGCGATGTTCGACCGAATTCCGTGGCGAGCCGAGGAGACCACCGTGGTGGCGGCGCCGATGTTCCACGCCTGGGGGTTCGGTCAGCTGGCCGTGTCGGCGACGCTCGCCTGCACCGTGGTGATGCGGCGCCGGTTCGACCCCGAGGCGACACTGGCGCTGGTGGACCGCTGCGACGCGACCGGGCTTGCCGTCGTCCCCGTGATGCTCGAGCGGATCATCGACCTGCCCGACGACGTCCTCGACCGCTACGACCTGGGCTCGTTGCGGTTCGTGACCGCAAGCGGCTCCCGGATGCGCCCCGACGCCCTGACCCGCTTCATGGATCGTTTCGGCGACGTGGTGTTCAACAGCTACAACGCCACCGAGGCCGGGCTGATCAGCTGCGCCACGCCGGCCGACCTGCGGGCTGCGCCGGACACGGCCGGTCGGCCGGTGGCCGGGACGGACCTGAGGATCCTGGACGACGAGGGACACGAGCTGGCGACCGGCGAGGTGGGGCGGATCGCGGTCCGCAGCGACTCCCACTTCGACGGCTACACCTCCGGGGAGACCAAGGACTTCGCCGCCGGCTTCATGGTCTCCGGCGACGTGGGCCGGCTCGATGAGGAGGGTCGGCTCTTCGTGGTCGGCCGCGACGACGAGATGATCGTCTCCGGCGGGGAGAACGTCTATCCGCTCGAGGTGGAGGAGACGCTGAACGCTCACGACGACGTCCGGGAGGCCGCGGTGGTGGGCGTCGACGACGACCAGTACGGGCAGCGGCTGGCCGCCTTCGTGGTCCTCGAGCCCGACCGGGGAACCACGGCCGACGACCTGAAGGGTCACGTCAAGGCGCAGCTGGCCGGCTACAAGGTCCCGCGCGACCTCACCTTCGTCGAGGAGCTCCCGCGCAACGCCTCAGGGAAGATCGTCAAACGGCAGCTCCTCGAGGCCGACGAGGACTGACCCGATGGACCGCATGGAGGGCGTGGACGCCGGCTATCTCTACCTGGAGACGCCGACGATGCACATGCACACCCTCAAGCTGGCGCTGATCGAGCCCGCGGGCCCCCTGGACTTCGCGGCGTTCACCGACCAGCTGCTGGCCCGGCTCGACCGGCTGCCGCCGTTCCGGCGCAGGATCCTGCCGGTGCCCGGGCGACTCAACCACCCGCTGTGGATCAGCGACCGCGACGTCGACCCGAGCCGGCATGTCTTCCACCACCAGCTGCCCGACTCGGCCCGCATGGCCGATCTCGAGGCCCTGGTCGGACGGATCGCCAGCACACCGCTGGCCCGCGACGTGCCGCTGTGGGAGGTGCACGTCTGCGAGGCGCTGGCCGACGGCCGGGTCGCGGTGGTCGGCAAGATGCACCACGCCATCGCCGACGGAGCGGCCTCCAACGCCCTGCTCGCCAACCTCACCGACGCCGTCGCTCCCGCGCCCGGGACGGCGGTGCCGATGTCTCCCGAACCGGTCCCGCCCGGGTGGCGCCAGGTCTGGCTCGGTCTGCGCGACGCGGTCCTCCAGCTCTTCACCCTGCCCGCACTCCTGGGGCGCACGGTCAGAGCGGTGCTCCGGGTCAGGCGGCGAGAGCGGGAGCGGTCCAGCGTCGTACCGCGACCGGTGCTCGACGTTCCCCGCGTGTCCTTCAACGGGGCGCTGACGGCGGACCGGTCCTTCACCACCGCGTCGCTCCCGCTGGCCGAGATCAAGGAGGTCCGGAGCCGCCACGGCGTGAGCGTCAACGACGTCGTGCTGGCCGTGGTCGCCGGAGCGCTGCGGCGCTGGCTGGACGACCGTGGCGAGCTCCCGGAGCGGGCCCTGGTGGCAGGCGTCCCCGTGTCGACCGACGCGCCGGGCTCCGAACCCCGCCTCGGCGGCAACCGGGTCTCGAACCTGTTCACCTCGCTGGCGACCGACATCGAGGACCCCCACGCGCGGCTCCACCAGATATCCCGGACCACCTCCGCGTCCAAGGTCGTGCAACAGACCCTCGGGCCCCGGATGCTCATCGACTGGGTGCAGTTCGCACCACCCGCGCCGCTGAGCGCCGCCATGCACCTGTACTCGCGGAGCCGCGCCGCCTCCCACCACCCGGCTGCCCAGAACCTGGTGGTGTCCAACGTCCCCGGTCCCCGCGAGCACGTCACGATCGGTGGGACCCGCCTCGACGACCTGTTCAGCGTCGGCCCGATCCTCGAGGGCACCGGCCTCAACATCACCGCCTGGTCCTACGTGGACCGGATGAACTTTTCCCTGCTGGGTTGCCCGGCGCTGGTCGAAGATCTGGCATCCTTGGCCGCCCGGCTACGACCCGCGCTGGACGAGCTGCTCACCCTGGAGGTCGACGAGGTATGTCAGCAGACCTGAAGCGGATCCTCGGCCAGCTCGCGGGCGCCTCAGTCGTGGGCGTCCGCTACGGGGTCGGGTTCGCCGCCCGCAGGGTGGTGCGGTTGCCGGACGTCGACGCTGTCCCACAGGGGCGGATCCTCGACCTGCCCGGCCGAGGCCGCACGTTCGTCGTCGACGTCCCCGGTCCGACGTCGGACGCCCCCACGATCGTGCTGCTCCACGCCCTGGGCTGCACGGCGTACCTGAGCTGGGTCGCGGCCCTCGGCGAGCTCTCGCGCCGCTACCGGGTGGTGACCTTCGACCAGCGCTGGCACGGCCGCGGCATCCGGTCGCCGCGCTTCCGGTTCGCCGACTGCGCCGACGACGTGGTCGCGGTCCTGGACGAGCTCGGCATCGACAGTGCCGTGGTCGCCGGCTACTCGATGGGCGGGGCGGTGGCTCAGCTGACCTGGCAGCGACACCCCGACCGCGTCGATGGGCTGGTGCTCTGCTCGATCGCGAGGAACCTGAGGGGCACCCGCCGCGAGAAGCTCTTCTTCCCGCTGCTCACCGCGGCGATGCACCCCGTCTCGGGCTACGCGCTGGCCAGGGTGGAACGCCTCGCACAGCGACTGCCCGAGGTGCCCTCGGTGGAGCCGGTCGACCCCACGGCCTGGGGCGCCGCGGAGTTCCGCAGCACGAGTGCATGGTCCTTCCCCGAGGTGCTCGGCGAGCTGGGTCGCTTCAACTCGGCGCCCTGGATCGAAACGGTTGACGTGCCCACCTCGGTGGTGGTCACCGCCAAGGACCATACGATCCCGGAGCGGCGCCAGCGGCGGCTCGCCGCGTGCATCCAGGGCGCGGAGGTCTTCACGGCCCCCGGCGGCCATGCCTCGCTCTTCCTCGACGCCGCGAACTGGGTCCCGGTCTTCGTCGAGGCCGTCGACGACGTCGCCGCCCGCCTCGAGGAGCCGACCGGGATGGTCGCTGGCTAATCGCTGCTGTTGTTCGGGGCGGGCGTCCCGGGGTCGATGAGCGTGCGGTCGCCGTCGGCCCACACCAGCAGCGCGGTGCGACCGCGGCTCCGCAACCACGCCGCGGCTTCCGCCCCGAGCGCGAACGCGGCGGTTGCGTCGATGTCGGTCCACACCAGGTCCGGTCCCACGACGGTCACCGACGCCAGCGCTGTCGGCACCCGTCCCGTCCGGGCGTCGACGACATGAGCGCCCCGATGGACGAGCCCGGAGGTGGCGACCGCACCGTTGGCCACCGGCACCATCGCCACGATCCCGCTCGGCTGGTGCGGGTCCTCGATGCCGACCCGCCACGGTGGGGCACCGGTGACGGTGTGACACACCATGTCGCCCCCGGCGGACAGGCAGAAGTCGGTGTCCGGCAGGCGACGGAGCAGTTTTGCGGCCCGGTCGACGGCCCAGCCCTTGACCACTCCGCTGGGGTCGAGATGCTCCACGCCCCCCGGGTCCGGGCGACGTACGTCGAAGGCCCCGCCCGACTCGAGGCGGGCGCGTTCGCCCAGCGCCAGCACCTCCATGACCTCGTCGGTGCAGTCGTCGATCCCGAGGACACCGCGGTCGAGCTTGCTCACGACCGAGTCGTCCCGGTAGGTGCTGAACATCCGGTCCGCTCGGTCGAGCTCTGCCAGCGCCTCCTGCCACGCCTCCTCTGCGGCGACGTCGGCGACGTGCCGGCCGCGCAGGGCCAGGCTGATCGGCATTCCCATGATGTGGGCGGCCCGGCGATGCACGCTGGTCAGGCGCACCGAGTCGGCAGTCACAGCCCCGCCTGGTCGAGCGCGCTCTGCAGGGACTGCAGATAGCCGTTGCTGGTCACGGTCGCGCCGCTGACCATGTCGATCCCGGCGCCCTGCGCCGTGGTCGTCTCATCGACCAGGATCGGCAGCGCGTAGGCGTTGATCTGTTCGTCCGTCTGGTTCCCGTTCGGGTACTGCAGCACCGAGACCCGGGTGATGGTGTGGTCCCGGAGGGTCAGCTGGACCTGCACCGGCCCCCACTGGGTCTGCGCGACGCTGCCGGTGACGGTCCGCGTCGAGCTCTGCGCACTGCTGCCAGAGCCGGAGCCGGTGTCGCCCGGGGAGGTGGTGGTTCCCGGCGAGGTCGTGGAGACGTACGCCGGAAGGGGGTCATCGGCCAGAGCGCCAGAGGTGGACGTGTGGTAGCTGAAGAGCAGCACCAGGGCAGAGATCGTGCTGAGCAGCCAGTACGTGATGCGTCGCATGTGGTGTCACCAGCCGAAGGTCTCGGAGTGGATGTCGGAAGGCGCCACTCCGTTGGCGCGGAGGCTGTCGATGACCAGGTCGGCCCACGGGCCGGGGCCGCAGACGTAGACGTCGCGGTCGGCGATATCAGGGACGAGGAAGCGCAGCACGTCCTGGTCGGAGACGGCGGGCACGCCGTCCCCCAGCCAGGAGCTGGGGCTCCGGCGATGCCCGGCCAGGCGGATCACCTGCAGGCCGCGGCGGCGGGCCAGGGCGTCGATCTCGGCGGAGAAGACCGGGTGCGCGGTGAAGCGCTCCAGGTAGACCGCCTCTCCCGGTGCGTAGGCCAGGCCGTCGGCGAGCGCCCGAAGCGGAGCGGTGCCCACGCCGGCGCCGATCAGCGCAACCTTGCGATGGGTGCGGGGGCGATGCGTCAGCCGCCCGAACGGACCCTCGATGAGCACCCGCGTGCCCGTCTTCATTGACCGGGTCGCCGTGCTTCCGTCGCCGGCACCGTGCACCGTGATGCGCAGCCGCTGACCCGACGGCGCCGCCGAGAGCGAGTACGGGTGCGCGCGGGTCCAGCCGGGTCCAGAGAGGAATCGGAAACTGAGGAACTGCCCCGCCTCGACGCGGAGCCGGTCGAGGCGGCGGCCGGCCAGGTGCACCGACCAGACGCCGGGGCCCTCGTCGACCACCGCGGTGACACGAAGCTGGTGACGCAGGTTCAACCAGACGGGGCGGCCGACCCGCCATACCAGGATCGCGCCGGCGGTCACCGCCCAGGCGCTCCACCAGAAGACGCTGCGGCCCGGGGAAGCCGTGAACTGCTGGCCGGTCCACAACTGGTGGGGCAGGGCCAGCCCGACGCCGAGATAACCGTAGAGGTGCAGCAGGTGCCAGGACTCGTAGCGCAAGCGCGACCGGGCCGCCTTGATGCTGGTGACCACCACGAGCACCAGGCACGCGGTGCCGGCGACCGCGAGCAACATGCCGGGGGCGTTCCAGGTCAGGTTCCACAACGTCGCCGGGGTGCGGGCCAGCTCCCCCGCCGCATAGCCCCAGGTGATCAGCACGACGTGAGCCACCATGAGGTTGAACGACGTGAAGCCGACGAGGCGGTGGATGCCTGCCAGGCGGTCCTGGCCGTAGGCCCGCTCGAGCATCGGGAGCCGCGCCATGAGCAGGACCTGTGCCAGCAGCAGTACCGAGGCCACCAACCCGGTCAGGCGGCCCGCGGAATCGAGTCCGGTGCTCCAGCCGGCGAGCTCCTGGACCTCGCCGTCGGCGGCCCACCAGTAGGTCACCAGCAGCAGGGACAGCCACAGCGCGACTCCGGCACCGGTGCGGACCGCGGCGTCGCGTCCGTTAGCACGGCCGGGTGGCCGAGGTGCATGGGTGCGCGCCCGCGTCGGTGCGGCCGTGGGTCGGGAAGCCAGTGTGGTCATGGGCCGGCTCCTCAGAGGGTCGTCGAGGGCTGATCGGCCCACCCGTCGCCACCGTCGTCGTCGTCGCCGTCCGGATCCAGACCGGGGCTCGAGGGCAGGGTGCCGGCGAAGATCCGTTCGACGACCATTCCGTCGCGGTCAGACGAGGCGGGGTAGACGTGGACGAGGACCGGGTCACCCGCCTGGAGCTCGGACAGCTGCGCGGCGGCCCCGTTCCGCACGATCTGGGTGTCCGAATCGACCTGGTAGGTCGCCGTACCGCTGGACGACCTGACCGTGACGGTGGAGTCACCGAAAGCGGTGAGGGTCCCGGTGAGGTGCTGCTCGCCCGCGAGTCCACTGCCCGTCCCGCCGGGGAAGGGTCCCCCGCCGAAGCCGGGCGGAAGGCCGTGGTCGTCAAAGCCACCCCCGTCGGTGTCCCCGGACGGATCGAATGCGCCGGCGCCGGCCTCCGTGCGGTCGGAGTCGTCGCCACCGACCGCCTGGGCCGCGGAGACGGCGCCGATTCCGAGGATCAGGCCAGCCGCCACCAGGGCCAGTGGTTTGGCGAAGGCGCGGAGCCGCTCGCCCCGGCCGGTGGGCCGCTCCGCGGCGGACTCCGTCTCCGGGGTTCCGGACACCAGCCAGTCGTCAGCGTTCTGCGGACCGGGCGTGGTCTCGTCGTCGTTCGTCATGCCCCGCATGCTCGTGCCCGAATCTGTCACGCCCCGCCGGGGACGCTGGGAGGTTGCTGAGAGTCACGCCCTCACAGGAAACCCACAGCAATGTGCCAGACACGGGTCAGACCCCTCAGGGAGACTTCAGGGCGTGACCACGTCGACAGAGCCCGCGCGAACGGCCGAAGCACGCCTCCTCGTCGTGGACGACGAGCCGAACATCGTCGAGCTGCTCTCGGCCAGCCTGCGGTTCTCCGGGTTCCACGTGGTGAGCGCCGGCGATGGGCGGGCCGCGCTCAAGCTGGCGCGCGAGGAACGGCCCGACCTGATCGTCCTGGACGTCATGATGCCGGGGATGGACGGGTTCGAGGTGGTCCGACGGCTTCGATCCGAAGGGCTGCGCTGCCCGGTGGTCTTCCTGACCGCCAAGGACGGCACCGAGGCCAAGATCCAGGGGCTCACGCTCGGTGGAGACGACTACGTGACCAAGCCGTTCAGCCTCGAAGAAGTCATCGCCCGCATCCGCGCGGTGCTCCGCCGAACCACCGGCGGCGCCGTTGCCGTGCCTGCGACGCGCTTCGCCTTCGAGGACATCGAGCTCGACGAGGAGGCCCACGAGGTTCGCAAGGCCGGCCGCGAAGTCTCGCTCTCGCCCACCGAGTTCAAGCTGCTGCGCTACTTCCTGCAGAACCCCGGACGCGTGCTCAGCAAGGCGCAGATCCTCGACCGCGTCTGGCAGTACGACTTCGGCGGTGACGCCAACGTCGTGGAGTCCTACGTGTCCTACCTCCGCCGCAAGGTCGACACGACCGAACCCCGGCTCCTCCACACCATCAGAGGCGTGGGTTACGTCCTGCGCGTGCCGCGGAGCTGACGATGCCCCCGCGGGAGGCGCGGTGGCTCGCGCGGTGGCGGACTCGGACTCCCCTCCGCATCACGCTGGTCGTCGCCCTGCTCGTCCTGGTCACCAGTGCGCTCGCGCTCTCCGGCCTCGCGGCCACCGCGACCCTGCGCGGCTACCTGCTCCAGCGGGTGGACGCCCAGCTCGGTGCGGCCGCCCACGAGATCGCCGAGCACGGGCTGGGCGACCAGCCGCCGGCCGCGGAACCGGAGGGCCCCGACGCTGACCATGAACGGGGTCCCCTTCCCAGTCAGTACGTCGCGCAAGTCGTGTCGGACGACGGTCGCGTCGTCATCGGTCCCACCAGCAACCTGGTGTCGGGCGAACCGCTGCCCCGGTTGCCCACCACCCTGTCCTCGACCTCGGCGGACGGAGACATCGAGCCGTTCACGGTGGAGGCGGTGAGCGGTGGGGGCCAGTGGCGTGTGGTGGGCGAACCGGTCTCACTCTCCGACGGCTCGTCCGGGACGCTGCTCGTCGCGCAGAGCCTGGGCGATCTGACCAGCACGGTCAACCGGCTCATCCTGCTGCTCACGGCCATCGGCGCCGTCACGATCGTCGGGCTGGCCGGCGTCGGATATCTCCTGGTGCGTGCGAGCCTGCGCCCGCTGGTCGAGGTCGAGCACACCGCTGCTGCCATCGCCGCAGGCGACTTGTCGCAGCGGGTGCCGGAGGCCGACCCCCGTACCGAGGTCGGCCAGCTGTCCGCGGCATTCAACGGGATGCTCACGCAGATCGAGTCCGCCTTCGCCGAGCGGGCGGCCTCCGAGTCCGAGGCCCGGGAGTCGGAGGAACGGATGCGGCGCTTCGTCGCCGATGCCAGCCACGAGCTCCGCACGCCGCTGACCTCGATCCGCGGCTTCGCGGAGCTCTACCGGCAGGGCGCCGCTACCGAGCCCGGGGAGGTACGCCGCCTGCTGCGGCGGATCGAGGACGAAGCGACCCGGATGGGGCTGCTGGTGGAGGACCTGCTGCTCCTGGCGCGCCTCGATCAGCAGCGGCCGCTGGAGATGACGCCCGTCGACGTCCTCGCCGTCGCCACCGACGCCGTGGAAGGTGCGCGGGCCGTGCAGCCGAAGCGCAACATCCAGCTGGTGATCGGGTCGGTGGACCCGCCGCCCGTGGTCGTCGGCGACCAGGCGCGCCTGCGTCAGGTGATCGACAACCTGCTCGGCAACGCGTTGCGCCACACGCCGGTGTCGGCCGACGTCATGGTTCGGATCGCGACGCTGACCGAGCGCGCTGCTCCTCACGTGCTCCTGGAGGTGGCCGACGAAGGCGACGGCATGAGCGCCGAGGACGCGGCACTCGTCTTCGAGCGCTTCTACCGCGCCGACGCGTCACGCAGCCGCACCGACGGAGGCACCGGCCTCGGCCTGGCCATCGTGGCGTCGCTGGTGGCCGGACACGGGGGCACCGTCGACGTGAAGACCGCGCCCGGTCAGGGGGCACGGTTCATGGTGAGGCTGCCGCTCCAGGGTGCAGCGGGGCTCGGCCCCAACACGCGCGCAAATGCGGCCCCGCCTGGCCGGTTGGCGATACAAAGGGAGTGGCCCCGCCGGGTATGAGCCTGCGGGGCCTTAACCTGCCCGCTCAGGCGTAGGCGTCGATCTCCGCCAGCAACCGCGTCTTCACCCGCTCCTCCGCGAACGATGACCGCACGGCCGTGCGGGCCAGGTCGGCCACGCCCCCCTCGTCCAGGTCGAGCAGGTCGGCCGCGATCTCGTACTCCCGGTTGAGTGAGGTGCCGAACATCGGCGGGTCGTCGGAGTTGACGGTCACGGTGACGCCGGCGTCGACGAAGGCCGTGATCGGATGGTCCGCGATCGCGGCGACGGCGCGGGTGGCGACGTTCGAGGAGGGGCAGACCTCGAGCGGAATGCCGGTCTCGGCGAGGTGGGCGAGCAGGGTGGGGTCCTCGACCGCCGTCGTACCGTGGCCGACCCGCTCGGCGCCCAGGAGCCGCAGCGCGTGCCAGACCGTCTCCGGCCCGGTGGTCTCGCCGGCGTGGGGAACGCTGCGCAGCCCCGCAGCTCGAGCGGCGTCGAAGTGCGGCTGGAACTGTGGCCGGGGTACGCCGACCTCGGGCCCGCCGAGTCCGAACCCGATCAGCGCGTCGACCCGGTGGTTCAACGCGAAGTCGAGGGTGGCGTCCGCCGCCGGGACCCCGGACTCGCCCGGGATGTCGTAGATCCAGCGGAGCACGAGACCGAAGTCCCGCTCGGCCGCCACCCGGGCGTCCTCGATCGCCTCGGTGAAGGCTTCGATCGGGATCCCGGTGACGACCGACGTGAACGGCGTGCAGGTGAGCTCTGCGTACCGGATCCGCTGGCCCTCGGCCATCTCGCGGGCGACCTCGTAGGTGAGCAGCCGGAGGTCGTCGGCGGTGCGGATCAGGTCGACGACAGCCAGGTAGACCTCGACGAAGTGCGCGAAGTCGCGGAACTCGTAGAACTTGCGCAGCTCGTCGGGGTCGCTGGGTACGACGCCGGGGTGGCGGGCAGCCAGCTCGGACACGATCCGGGGGGAGGCGGAGCCGACCTGATGGACGTGGAGCTCGGCCTTGGGCAGCCCGGCGATGAAGGTGGAGAGGCTCATCGGCGCAGTCTCTCAGCGGACGAAGCCAAAGTGACAACCGGCGGTGAAGGTTAGGGTGGCGCACGTGAACGAGAGACTCGTCTGGATCGACTGTGAGATGACCGGGCTCGATATACGCGCCGACGCGCTGATCGAGGTCGCCGCTCTGGTCACCGACTTCGACCTCAACGTCCTCGGCGACGGCATCGACCTGATCGTGAAGCCACCCGCCGAGGCGCTGGCCCAGATGACCGACTTCGTCCGCACGATGCACGAGACCTCCGGCCTGCTCGCCGAGCTCGACACGGGCATGACCCTGGGTGAGGCCGAGGAACAGGTCCTCGCCTACGTCCACGAGCACTGCGGCGAGAAGGCCAGGCCGCCGCTGGCCGGCAACAGCGTCGCCACCGACCGTGCGTTCCTGTCCCGCGACATGCCCGACCTCGAGAGCTTCCTCCACTACCGGATCGTCGACGTCTCCTCGATCAAGGAGCTCGCCCGGCGCTGGTTCCCCCGGGCCTACTTCCAGGCGCCGGCGAAGCGGGGCAACCACCGGGCGCTGGCCGACATCCAGGAGAGCATCGAGGAGCTGCGCTACTACCGGGAGGCGGTCTTCGTGGCCCCCCCGGGGCCCGACAGCGACACCGCGCGGAGCATCGCCGCCAAGCACGGCGGCTCCCTGACCGGGAAGCTCGGGACTGCTCCTCCCGATGCGGAACCGAACGGCTGATCCGGCTACACTTCACACCGGCTCCGGCCGGTCCGGAGCGTCATGGTGGGCGTAGCTCAGCTGGTAGAGCATCGCGTTGTGGTCGCGAGGGTCGCGGGTTCAAGCCCCGTCGCTCACCCCAGTCACGATCGAGGGGCCTCGGCTTGGTGCCGGGGCCCTTCGTCGTCCGGTCCGCGCGCCTCGAAATCCGGGACGTCCTGCGAAGTCGGTCGCCCGGACACGTCGAGCGTCATCGGGACTGGCTGCTCGCCTGGCGAGGCCCCGTCCACATTCGTGAGCGTGGCCTGACCCCGTCCCCCGGGGAGTCAGGTCGGCACGTGTCCGAACATCCCGCGCTGGAAGTCTTCGAAGGCCTTGACCACCTCGGCCCTGCTGTTCATCACGAACGGGCCCGCCCAAGCCAGGGGCTCCCGGATCGGGCGACCGCCGACGACGATCAGGTCGAGCTTCGGCGACCGGGACTCCTGGGTCCGGTTGGCGGTCACGGAGAGGTAGTCGCCCGAACCGAGCACTGCGGTCTGGCCGGTCCGGATCGGCTGCTCGTCGGCGCCCACCGTGCCGGCCCCGTTGAGCACGTAGACCAGGGCGTTGAAGCCGACGTCCCAGGGCAGGTCGAGCCGCGCACCGGGCTCGACCGTCGCGTGCACCAGCGTCATCGGGGTGTGGGTCGATCCCGGGCCGGGGTGACCACCGACCGACCCGGCGATGACCCGCACGAGCGTGCCCGCGTCGTACGTCGTGAGCAGCGCGACCTCCCCCGAACGGATGTCCTGGTAGGCCGGCGCGGTGAGCTTCGCGGAGCGGGGCAGGTTCACCCACAGCTGGATGCCGTGGAACAGCCCGCCGGCCTCGACCAGCCACTCGGGTGGTGACTCGATGTGGAGGATGCCCGAGCCGGCCGTCATCCACTGCGTGTCGCCGTTGGTGATGGTGCCGCCGCCGCCTTGGGAGTCCTGGTGGTCGAAGACGCCGTCGATGATGTAGGTGACCGTCTCGAAGCCGCGGTGGGGGTGCCAGGGGGTGCCCTTGGGCTCGCCGGGGGCGTACTCCACCTCGCCCATCTGGTCCATCATGATGAACGGGTCGAGGTGTGCGAGGTCGACGCCCGCGAAGGCTCGTCGCACCGGGAAGCCCTCACCCTCGTAGCCCTGCGGGGCGGTGGTGATCGTCCAGACCGGCCGTGGCTGATCGCCCAGCCCGGGCTCGGGCAGGCGCGGGAGGATCGTCAGGTCGCGGACGTTGACGGCTGGCATGCGGGCACCTCCCTCCCGGCCTGCAATGGTAGTTGAATGTTGGACGGTTCCGTATGGCGATGACGGACTAGTCCCTCGCCCCACTACGTTTGTTCGGTGAGGCCCTCAGCGAAGCAGTACGACGTGGTCGTCACCGGTGGCGGACACAACGGCCTGGTCGCCGCCGCCTACCTCGCGCGGGCCGGACTCTCGGTGCTGGTCCTCGAGCGGCTCGGCCACGTCGGCGGCGCCGCGGTCTCCGCCCAGCCCTTCACCGCGCACGACGCCCGGCTGTCGCGGTACTCCTACCTCGTGTCGCTGATGCCAGAGGAGCTGATCAAGGATCTCGACCTCGACATCTCCCTGGCCTCCCGCACCACGGCGTCGTACACGCCGACGTTGCGCGACGGCAAGCCCGGCGGGCTGCTCGTCGAGCGGCCCGAGGGTCCGGCGACGGCCGCGTCCTTCGAGGCCCTGACCGGCGGCACCAGCGAGTACGACGCGTGGCGATCGTTCTACTCCGACGTCTCGGACCTCGCCCGGGTCGTGGCGCCCAGCCTCCTCTCCCCCCTCCCCACCGAGCGCCAGATCCGCGACCAGGTCGATTCCCGGGTCTGGGACGATCTGGTCTCCCGCCCGCTAGGCGAGGCGATCGAGGCGCGGTTCACCGATGACACGGTCCGCGGAGTGGTCGGCACGGACGCGCTGATCGGCACCTTCGCGTCGCTGCGCGACCCGTCGCTGATCCAGAACCGCTGCTTCCTCTACCACCTGATCGGCAACCAGACCGGCGAGTGGCGGGTCCCCATCGGCGGGATGGGCGCGGTCACCGGTGCCCTCGCGGCCGCCGCGTCGTCTGCCAATGCCGAGATCATCACCTCGGCCGGGGTGAGTCGCATCGACGGCGACGGCGACGGCGCCGAGGTGACCTGGCACGACGGGACGAACTCCCACACCGTGTCGGCCCGGTTCGTGCTGGCCAACGTCGCGCCCTGGGTGCTGCGCATCCTGATGGGCGAACCGGACGACGCGGAGACCAAGCCGCAGGGGGCCCAGCTCAAGATCAACCTGCTGCTGAACCGGCTGCCCCGGCTCAAGTCGGGCCTCGACCCCGAGGTCGCCTTCGCCGGCACCCTCCACGTCGGCGAGGACTACACCCAGCTCGAGACGGCGTATGCCGACGCGGCCGCCGGGCGGGTGCCCTCGGTGATGCCCGGCGAGGTCTACTGCCACTCCCTGAGCGACCCCTCGATCCTCGGCAACGTCGAGGAGGGCACCCACACCCTCACCTACTTCGGCCTGCACACCCCGGCCTCGTTGTTCGAGCGCGACTCGGCAGAGACCAAGCGGCTCGCCATCTCTCGCGCACTCGCCTCCCTCAACGAGCACCTGCTGGAGCCGATCGAGACCTGCGTGGCCACCGACGCCACCGGATCACCCTGCATCGAGGCGAAGATCCCCCAGGACGTCGAGGCCGACCTGGCCATGCCCGGTGGCCACATCTTCCACGGGGACCTGGACTGGCCCTGGGCCCCCAACCGGGCCCTCCTCGACACCCCGGCCCGCGAGTGGGGAGTGCAGACCGACTACCCCTCGATCATGGTCTGCGGCTCCGGCGCCCGCCGCGGCGGCTTCGTCTCGGGCATCGGCGGCCACAACGCTGCGCAGGCCGTTCTGGCCCTTCGGTAGGGGCTCTTCTCGATTTTTCGGTGCTCTCCCCCGCTGGTATCGTTTGCGTCGCTTCCGCAGCGGGCGCCATTAGCTCAATTGGCAGAGCAGCTGACTCTTAATCAGCGGGTTCGGGGTTCGAGTCCCTGATGGCGTACCAACGTTCTTGCAGGTAGATGGCCCTTCACGACCTTGGTCGGGGAGGGCTTCTTCCGTCTCTGGGGCCGGACTGGTCACGGATTGTCACGTGGGATCAGTGCATCAGCTGCCTCCGCTCGTGGCCGGCCAACTCCGCCAACCACATCAGCTGACAGGGGTGGCAGCCCCTGGCCGGCGTGGACGGTGCCGCTCGCGTGAGTCCGCCAGAGGGCACGCCGAGCAGGGATACGGTGTCGGACATGAAGGTCACTGTCGTCGGATCGGGCAACGGTGGTCTCGCGACCGCCTTCGAC
>DASSJR010000226.1:0-5018 GCA_035691135.1 Nocardioides sp.
GAACGGTAGAAACTGGGCGGTTCAGTCGATTTCCCGATCATGTCAGCCGGTGTGTATCCTCATCGGTCGTTGCCCCTTTAGCTCAGTCGGCAGAGCGTCTCCATGGTAAGGAGAAGGTCTACGGTTCGATTCCGTAAAGGGGCTCTGGGCTGAGGGTCACCGGGATCGAATCCGGCGGTTGCTCCGCCCGGTGGCGGGGTAGCTCAGGTGGTTAGAGCACACGGCTCATAATCGTGGTGTCGCGGGTTCGAGTCCCGCCCCCGCTACTGCGCAGACGAAGCATCACCGACGTAAAGGACTTCCCGTGGCCAGCAAGAGCTCCGACGTTCGCCCCAAGATCACGCTCGCATGCGTGGAGTGCAAGGAGCGCAACTACATCACCAAGAAGAACCGCCGCAACGACCCGGACCGCATGGAGCTCTCGAAGTTCTGCCCGCGTTGCCGCAAGCACACCCCTCACCGCGAGACCCGCTGACGCCTTCCGCGCCGACGTCGCATCGACCCGCCGTGAGTTGACGGCGGGTCGACGCCTATTTTGGGGCCATGCCCGTCGACCAGTCGCTCGTGGGGCGGGTCTTCCCGCCGACCGCGCCGTACGAAGTGACCGAGGACCACGTCCGTGAGTTCGTCGCCGCGACCGGGGGTGACTACGACGGCGGCCCGGCGCCGGCGACGTACCCCATCGTGCTGGCCTTCGACGCGATGAACGCCTTCCTCGAGGCCGAGGCGATCGACCTGTTCCGGATCGTCCACGGGGACCAGAAGTTCGCCTACGAACGCCCGATCGTCCCGGGCGACGTGCTCACCGCCACGCTCACGGTCTCCTCCCTCCGCCAGATCGCGGGCAACGACATCATCGGCACCACGAGCAAGGTCACCGACGCCGACGGTGCGCTGGTCTGCTCCACCTCCGCGACACTGGTCCACCGGGGCGCGGACGCATGAACACCCCCACCCAGGTCTTCACCGTCACCCGCGCCGACCTCGTGAAGTACGCCGACGCCAGCGGGGACCAGAACCCGATCCACCAGGACGAGGGCGTCGCCACCAGCGTCGGTCTCCCCGGGGTGATCGCCCACGGCATGTACACGATGGCGCTGGCTGCCCGGGCGGTCTCATCCTGGTTCCCCGGCGCCGAGGTGGTCAGCTTCGGCTGCAAGTTCACCAACCCGGTCGTCGTTCCGGCCGAGGGCGGTGTCGACGTCGAGGTCGCGGGTGAGGCCAAGGAGGGCGAGGACGGGTTGACGACCGTGTCCCTCACAGTCACCTGCGGCGGCCAGAAGGTGCTGGGCATGCCCAAGGCAGTCGTGCGTGGCTGAGCTGCTTCGCTGCCACACCTCGCTCCGACTCGGAGGCGCGGCGAGCCAATGGGTGGAGGCCACCACCGAGGACGAGCTCGTCGCCGCGGTCGGTGCCGCCGACGAGAAGGGTGAGCCGGTGCTCGTCCTGGCCGGAGGCAGCAATGTCGTGGTCGCGGACGAGGGCTACGGCGGCACCGTGGTCAAGGTCGCGACACGCGGCCTGCGGGCCGACGTGGACGACTCGGGCGACCCGTCGTGCTCGGGTGCGACGGTCACGGTGGCGGCGGGCGAGTCGTGGGACGGCGTGGTCGCGGAGGCGGTCGAGCGCCGATGGATCGGCATCGAGGCGCTCTCCGGCATCCCCGGATCCGTCGGGGCCACCCCGATCCAGAACGTCGGTGCTTACGGACAGGAGATCGCCCAGACCCTCGCCCGGGTGCGCGTCTGGGACCGGCGACTCAAGGGAGTCCGCACGTTCGCGGCCGCCGACTGCGGCTTCGGTTACCGCACCAGCCGATTCAAGGCCGACCCCGACCGGCACGTCGTCCTCGACGTGACGTTCCAGTTCCGCCAGGGCACGCTCGGCGCTCCCGTCGGGTACGCCGAGCTGGCCCGCACTCTCGGGGTGTCCGAGGGGGAGCGCGCGCCGGCAGCCGACGTACGGCAGGCGGTCCTCGATCTGCGTCGCGGCAAGGGAATGGTCCTCGACCCCGACGACCACGACACCTGGAGTGCCGGGTCGTTCTTCACCAACCCGATCGTGGAGCAGGGCCGGCTGCCGGAAGGCGCGCCCGCGTGGGAACAGCCGGACGGCCGGGTCAAGACCAGCGCGGCCTGGCTGATCGAGCGCGCCGGCTTCCACAAGGGGTACGGCGCCGGCGAGGTCCGTCTCTCCACGAAGCACACCCTCGCCCTGACCAACCGCGGGAACGGCACCACCGCCGAGCTCCTCGCACTGGCCCGCGAGATCCGCGACGGGGTCGAGGCCCGGTTCGGCATCCGCCTCGTCAACGAACCCGTCCTGGTCGGCTGCACCCTCTGACCCGTTGAGTGGGGGATTCCCGACCGTCGAGTGGGGGATCCGTGACCATCGACCCGACACGAATCCCCTTCTCAATGGACGGGAATCCCCCACTCAACGAGAAAGCCAGGCGTCGATGTCGGCCAAGGTCGTCTTCTGTACGTCGTCGGGAGCGCAGGACGACCTGATCGACATCCGGGCGAGCTCGGCAAGCTGGTCGTCGGTCAGGTCGTGTGCCGCGCGCATGGTGGCGTACTGGCCCTCGAGCCTCGACCCGAAGAGCAACGGGTCGTCCGCACCGAGCGCGACCGTGGCACCCGCGTCCAGCAGCTCGGGGAGCGGCACCGAGGTGAGGTCGGAGTAGACACCGAGGGCGACGTTCGAGACCGGGCACACCTCGAGCGCCACGCCGGAGGCCACGATCCGCTCCAGCAGCGCCGGGTCCTCGACGGAGCGGATGCCGTGGCCGAGCCGGTCGGCGTGCAGCGCGTCGAGGCAGACCCGGATGTGGTCGGGTCCGCGCAGCTCACCCCCGTGGGGCACGAGGCGCAGCCCCGCCCGGGCGGCTATCCGGAACGCCGCGTCGAAGTCCGCCGTGCTTCCGCGCCTCTCGTCGTTGGACAGGCCGAATCCGACGACGCCACGGCCGGCGTACTGCGCCGCCAGTCGGGCCAGGGTCCGCGCGTCGAGCGGATGCCGCGTCCGGTTTGCGGCGATCACCACGGCCATGCCCAGCCCGGTGTCACGCGACGTGGCGGCCACGGCGTCGAGGACAAGGTCGGTGAAGGCGGTGATCCCCCCGAAGCGGGCGGCGTACCCGCTCGGATCCACCTGGATCTCCAGCCACCGGCTGCCGTCCCGGAGGTCGTCCTCGGCTGCCTCCCGCACCAGCCGGCGTACGTCGTCGGGCGTCCGGAGCACCGAACGGGCGACGTCGTAGAGCCGCTGGAAACGGAACCACCCCTTCTCGTCGGCCGCCGACAGCTCCGGCGGCCACTGCGAGACAAGCGAGTCGGGCAGGTGGATGCCGTCGCGAGCGGCGAGCTCGAGCAGGGTCTCGTGCCGCATCGAGCCGGTGAAATGAATGTGGAGATGAGCCTTGGGCAAGGTCGCGAGCGACCTTGCCTGTCGGCTCATCTCCACACCTCGCGCTCGTCATGGTTGCGCTTTTCAGCGCCGCTTGCGGTTGGCGAGCTCAGCTGAAGAGCTTCTGGAGCCGGGTGATCCCCTCGACCAGGTCGTCGTCGCCGAGCGCGTAGGACAGCCGGAGGTAGCCGGGCGAGCCGAAGGCCTCCCCGGGTACGACGGCGACCTCCACCTGCTCGAGGATGTACTCGGCCAGGTCGGCCGAGGAGTCGATGACCCGGCCGCCGTACTCCCTGCCGAGCAGGCCCTTGACCGACGGGTAGGCGTAGAAGGCGCCCTGGGGGGTCGGGCAGACCACGCCGTCGATCTCGCTGAGCATCGACACGATCGTCTTGCGTCGCCGGTCGAAGGCCGCCTTCATCTCCTCGACCGCGGCCAGGTCACCCGACACCGCCGCGAGGGCTGCGCGCTGGCTGACGTTGGCCACGTTGGACGTCGCATGGGACTGCAGGTTGGTCGCCGCCTTGACCAGGTCCTTCGGACCGATCATCCAACCGACCCGCCAGCCGGTCATGGCATAGGTCTTGGCGACGCCGTTGACGACGACGCTGTTGTCGGCCAGGTAGGGGCACAGCACCGGCAAGGACCCGGTCTCGACCCCGTCGTAGACCAGGTGCTCGTAGATCTCGTCGGTGAGCACCCACAGCTCGTGCTCCTCGACCCACTCCCCGATCGCGCGGATCTCGTCAGCGGTGTAGACGGAGCCGGTGGGGTTCGACGGCGACACGAACAGCAGCACCTTGGTCCGGTCGGTCCGGGCGGCCTCGAGCTGCTCGGGCGTCACCTTGTAGTCCTGGGTCTCGTCGGCGAGCACCTCGACCGGGACGCCGCCGGCCAGCCGGATGGCTTCCGGGTACGTCGTCCAGTAGGGCGCCGGGACGATCACCTCGTCGCCGGGATCGAGCATGGCGGCAAAGGCGGCGTAGATGGCCTGCTTGCCCCCGTTGGTCACAAGCACCTGTGCCGGCTCGACGTCGTACCCGCTGTCGCGGCGCGTCTTCTCGACGATGGCCTTCTTCAGCTCGGGAAGCCCGCCGGCGGGCGTGTAGCGGTGGTTCTTCGGGTCACGGCAGGCCTCAACCGCGGCCTCCACGACGTAGTCGGGGGTGGCGAAGTCGGGCTCACCAGCGCCGAAGCCGATCACCGGCCGCCCTTCGGCCTTGAGCGACTTGGCCTTGGCGTCGACCTTGAGCGTGGCGCTCTCGGCGATTCCGCCCACGCGCCCGGAGACGCGCTGGGTCCTCGGGGAGGAAGCGGGCTGGTCGGGGGTGGCGGTGGTCATGGAGCCCATCGTAGGAGGCCGCGCTTTGGCGGGCGTAGCCCGTTGCCCGTAGACTCCTCGATTGGTGGTTCTCCACATGTTTGGCCCTGCCCGGACGTGGCACGGCGGCAGGGGAGGCATCGGAGGGCACTAGCTCAACTGGCAGAGCATCGGTCTCCAAAACCGAAGGTTGGGGGTTCAAGTCCCTCGTGCCCTGCAGGCAGAGTGAACGGTCGAGGAGAGGTGAAGACGGTGACCGAGAGCAAGGCGGTACGCCGCGACGGCAAGG
>DASSJR010000227.1:0-19028 GCA_035691135.1 Nocardioides sp.
TCTCGTCCAGGCGGCGGCGCCCTGGGCCTCCGTGTCCTCCCTGGAGGCCCAGAACTACCGGCAGTTCATGGCCGATGACCCCGAGGACGCGACCGTCCGCAACGAGCTGATCCGCCGACACGGAACGCCCGCGCAGAACCCCCGGTTCTGGCGCCAGAACTCCTCACGCCCGTTCTTCGACAAGATCACGGAGCCGGTGCTGATGGTGCACGGAACCTTCGATGACACCTGCCCGCCTCCGTGGGCCCGCGCGACGCAGCGAGCCCTGGTTGCCGCGGGCGTGAACTCCCAGCTGGAGTGGTACGACGACGGGCACGCGTTCGGCCCGCAGTTCAACGCCGCGATGAATCGGACCATCCGGTTCTTCAACAGAGAGCTCAGCTGAGCGGCGACCCCAAAGACGGGAACCCTGCACGAGGCGAACTCTTCACACTCGGTCAGCCTCGGTTCGCCTCGCTGGGGGACCCCGACTGGCGACGCAGCAGGTCGAGCTCACTCCCCCAGCTGTCGATCAGGTCCCCGAGTGCCGTGCCGCCGTGGGCCCTGTCCCAGGCCCGGCACTCACGCTCGACCGTCGGGTACACCGACCGCAGTGCCTCGACGTCTCCGTCCAGCATTTTCTCGAGCAGGGGAGTCAAGCGGTCGGCGGACCACTCGGGAGCGCTCAGCGGGTGCTCGCGGAGCTCCCAGCAGAGGTACTTGTTGTAGGGGCGCACCCTTCCCGCAAGCGTGAAGATCACATCCAGCAGCCACGGGACCGACTCTGCGGCGTCGAAGCGGGCCTCGCGGGGTCGCCCGTCGCGCGTGGACTTCGCGGCCCGATAGGCGAAGTTGAGCCAGCCGTCGAGACGATCACCCCGGATGAGGATCTGCCGCTGCTCCTCGTCATCGAGCATTGCCTGTCGCCGGACGGCCTCGGTCAGCCGCCCACCGGTGTCGTCGCGGAGCACCTGCGCCCAGGCGAAGGACCAGCGCATCCACCAGCCCTCGGTGCCGAACGGCTCTGGATCCTCGAGCTCGCTCAACGCGACCGGGAGCTTGTCAACCTCCGGGGTCTTCACCGGGCTCCGCGAGGGGACTCCGTCGGCGAGCACGACGTAGACGTCGACGTCGGAGTGGTCGGTGGCCATACCGCGAGCAGCCGAACCGGAGAGCACGACGCCGACGACGGCCGGGTCGTCGTCAGCCAGGATCGCGGCCAGTGCGGCCTCGGATCGGGCCGGCACGTTCACTCTCACGCGCCCGGGTAGATCCGGAAGCCGAGCAGCGACTTGTGGGCGAACCGTTCGTAGAACCCCTTCGCGTCAGCGTCGGTGACCAGGTCCATGCGCTTGGTCCCGGTCGCCTGGAACGTCGCGACCACCAACAACCGGCCGATGCCGCGGCGCCGATGGTCGGGATGCACGGCCAGGAAGCTCAGGTGCGACTGGAGGACGCCGTCGCCGACCGCCCGCGCCCAGCCGACGAGACGGTCATCGGAGAGGGCGACGTACGCGACGGAGCCCGGCGCGTTGCAGACCTCCATGACCACCTCGGCGTTGGTCAGAGATGGCCACTGCACCGTCGTGGAGAGTCGGGCGACGGTCGCGGCGTCGGGATCCTCGAAGGGCCTGATGTCGACGGTGGCCATGCGGTCGAAGGTACCGCCGGGCTCGGGGTGATGTGGGAAGCGGCGAGCATGATTGTCTGGACCCCATGACCGTTCCCACCATCACCCTCCACGACCAGACGACGATCCCGCAGCTGGGCTTCGGCGTATTCCAGGTGCCGCCGGACCAGACGGCGAAGACGGTGCTGAACGCCCTCGAGGTGGGCTACCGCCACATCGACACCGCCCAGATGTACGCGAACGAGGCCGGCGTCGGCGAGGCCATCGCCACCTCCGGCATCCCGCGCGACGAGCTCTACATCACCACCAAGCTCAACAACGGCTTCCACCGTCCCGACGACGCCCGACGCTCGCTGGACGAGTCGCTGTCCCGGCTGGGCATCGACCAGGTCGACCTCTTTCTCATCCACTGGCCGCTGCCGACGCGGTACGACGGCGACTACGTCACCACCTGGCGGACGATGGCCGAGTTCGTCGAGGACGGCCGCGCCCGTTCGGTGGGGGTGTCGAACTTCGAGCCCGCCCACCTCGACCGGATCATCTCCGAGACCGGCGTCGTGCCGGTCCTCAACCAGGTCGAGGTGCACCCGTTCTTCGGCAACGAGGAGGTCCGCGCCGCCTGTGCCCGGCACGACGTCGCCGTCGAGGCCTGGGCGCCGATCGCCCGGGGCAAGGTCAACGACGACGAGACGATCACCGGCATCGCCGAGCGCCTCGGCCGTACGCCGGCCCAGGTTGCGCTCCGCTGGCACATCCAGCGCGGCGACATCGTCTTCCCCAAGACGGTCAGCCCGGAGCGGATGCGCGAGAACTTCGACATCTTCGACTTCGAGCTCGCCGACGACGACATGTCGACCATCACCGCCCTCGACCGCGGCGAGGAGGGCCGGGGCGGCCCCCACCCGGACACGTTCGACGTGATCCCCGACTGACCTCTCGTGGCGGCGACGCGGGAGACCGACTTCCGGCTGCGGGAGATCGCTCTCCCGGCCTACGGTCCCTCCGCGGTCAGCGCCATCGGGTACGGCGCGATCATGCCCGTGCTCGCCCTTCAGGCCCGGGCGCTCGGGGCGGACGTGAGCACTGCGGCGTTCGTCGTCGCGCTGTGGCCGCTGGGCATGCTCGCGACCTCGCTGCCGGCGGGTGCCGTGGTCGCCCGGCTCGGGGAGCGCACCACCCTGCTGCTCGCCGGACTCGTGGACGCCGTGACGATGGTCGGCGCGGCGTTCGCGACGACGGTGTGGCAGCTGGCCGTGTGCGTCGCACTCAGCGGCGCGGCGTGGACGGCGTTCCTGATCGCCCGACAGGGCTTCCTGATCGAGGCCGTTCCGGTGTACTGGCGGGCGCGGGCGATGTCGCTGCTGGGTGGGACGTTTCGGATCGGCGTGCTCGTCGGGCCGCTGATCGGGGCCCTGCTGATCTCCCTGGCTGACCTCCGGGCCGTGTTCCTGCTCGCCGCCGCGACCTCCGCGGGTGCGGCACTGCTGGCGCTGGTGATGCCCGACCTCGGTGCTGAGAGCCGTCTGGCCCAACGCGAGGCCGGGCACGCGTCGGTCCGGTCGGTGCTGCTCGCGCACCGGCAGACGCTGCTCACCCTCGGCGTCGCCGTGATCGTGATCGGTGCGTCCCGGTCGATCCGCGCCAGCCTGCTGCCGCTCTGGGCCGACGGGATCGGCCTGTCGGCGAGCACCACCTCCCTGATCTTCGCGATGGCGGCGCTGATCGACGTCCTGTTCTTCTACCCCGGCGGGTGGCTGATGGACCGCCGCGGCCGGGCGGTGGTCGCCGTACCCGTCGTCCTGACCGTCGCCATCGCCTGCTTCCTGCTCCCGATCACCTCGGCGGCCGCCGGGGTGGCCGCGGTGATGGTGCTGATCGCGATCGGCAACGGTCTCGGCTCGGGGATCGTCATGACCCTCGGCGCCGACTCGGCCCCGGAGGTCGGGCGCGCGCAGTTCCTGGGCGGCTGGCGCCTCTGCGGCGACATCGGCAACAGCGGCGGCCCGCTGCTCGTCAGCGCGGTCGCCGCGGCCGCCCCCTGGCGGCGGCCTGCCTGGTGATCGGTGTGCTCGGGCTGCTCGGGACAGGATGGGTGGGTTACTGGACCCACCGGCTGGACGTCAGCCGATCGTGACCTTGACCTCGTTGGAGGTCAGACCGCTGTCGGTGTCGGTGACGCGGAAACGGTTGACCCCGGTCTGGCTGGTCTGCACGTAGGTCGCGAAGGTCTCGTCGCTGACCGAGACGGTGACCGGGAACGCCTGCCAGGAACCGCTGGTGAAGCGCTGGACCTGGAGGATGGCGCCCTCGCCGCCGGGGTAGACCCCGGTCAGGTCGATCTGGTCCATGGGCTCGACCGAGGTCTGCGACGCCGAGAGGGAGATCTCCTTCTTGGCCTTGGCCGGCTTCGGCGACTTCGAGGGCTCCCCCTGGGACGAGTTCTCGGCCGGGGACTTGCTCTCGCCCGGGGCCAGGGTGATCAGCGGGCCGCTCGGACCGGTCGTCTTCTCGGGCCTCGGCAGGTAGAGCGACTCCTGCGACGTGGTCTGCGCGGACGCGTTCTCGCCGCCGAGGCCCATCATCCGGGTGGCGACGAGGGCGACGATGCCGATGATCAGGCCGACGGCCAGGCCCACGCCCACGAGAGCGATGAGCCCCGCGGCGACGGGATGCTCCTCGCTGTCCGGCAGCAGACGGTCGGGCACGTGCGGCTCACTCCCTGAGCTCGAGATCGGTTGGCGCCCTCATTGTCGCTGACGGACCGACGGGGCACCAATCCCGCCGACGAGCGACCCCCCGCCGGCCTCACCGGGGCTCGCAGATCACCACCGGGATCTCCCGGTCGGTCCAGGACTGGTAGTGGTCGTAGTCGGCGTACATCTCGACCAGCCGGGGCCAGAGTGCGGCGCGCTCCTCGGGCGAGGCGGTCCGGGCCCGCACCCGGCGTACGACACCCCGGATCTGCACCTGGGTGTCCGGATGGGCCATCAGGTTGCGGTACCACTGCGGATCCTTCGCCATGCCGCCGGTCGAGGCGACGACCACGACCTTGGGACCGTCGAGGAGGTAGAGCAACGGCGAGGTGTAGGTGCGACCCGACTTCTCGCCGACATGGTCGAGCAACAGCACCGGCGCCGGCTTGCGCAGCGCAGACCCGACACGGAACGTCGCCCCGACCCGCCCCTTCGTCGCCCGATAGACGAGCACGTGGGCGCGTCCGACGTACTTCATCACCTTCCGCGTGAGGGGCGACTCCAGTCCTTTCGGGCGGGGCTTGGGCTCGGCCATGGTCAGAATCCTCTCGTCCAGACGACGTCGTCGAGCATCCGCGTCGACCGCCATCCTTCCGCAGTTCTCCTGAGCTCGTGCCGGTAGTAGCCGCCCACCTCCCAGAGCTTCTCGTGACCCGCGGGGTCGACCGAGACCATCGGGTTGGTGAAGTACGCCGTCGCGCGCGCCTCGTCGCCGTCGAGTTCGATCGAGACCTGACCGATGACGTGCTGGTAGCGGTCGAAGCCGGCCAACCCCTGCGCGATCCACGGCTTCACGACGGCCGGAACATCGGACGGGCCACCCACTGGCGAGTAGTCGAGGACGGCGTCTTCGGTGAAGACCTCGTCGAGGTCGTCCCAGGACCTGGTGTCGACCGCCCGGGTGTAGCGGGTGATCAGGTCGATGATCTCCTGGCGATCGCTCAGCTCCGGCAGGTCCATGAGACCAGTCTGGCACGAAACTGAAACACGTTCTATTCTCGTGGGATGCGGTTCACCTACGCCGAGGCGATGACGCAGGCCTCCTACTACGCACCCCTCGCCCAGGCAGCGGAGGCGGCCGGCTACACCAGCATGACCGTCGCCGACAGCCTGATCTACCCCCAGGAGTCCGACTCGACCTACCCCTACACCGACACCGGCGACCGGGAGTTCCTCGAGGACAAGGAGTTCGTCGAGACCATGGTGCTGACCGCACACCTCGCCGCGGTCACCTCGACCCTGCGGTTCACGCCGTTCGTCCTGAAGCTCCCGGTGCGTCCCCCGGTACTGGTCGCCAAGCAGGCCTCGTCGATCGCGTTCCTGTCCGGAAACCGCCTCGGCCTCGGCGTCGGCCTGTCCCCGTGGCCGGAGGACTTCCAGGCGCTCGGCGTGCCGTGGGAGCGGCGCGGCAAGCGGATGGACGAGTGCATCGACATCCTGCGCGGGCTGACGACCGGCGACCACTTCGGTTACGACGGCGAGTTCTACTCCTTCCCGCCGCTCAAGCAGACTCCCGCGCCGACCGAGCCGATCCCGATTCTCGTCGGCGGCCACAGCGACGCCGCGCTCCGCCGCGCCGTGCTCAAGGGCGACGGGTGGATGCACGCCGGCAGCGACGGTGAGGAGCTGGACCGGCTCCTGGCCCGTCTGGCCGAGATCCGCAAGGCCGAGGGCGACGACCGCGAGGACTTCGAGATCCACGTCATCTCCTACGACGCCTACGACCCAGACGGCGTGAAGCGGCTGGCCGACAAGGGCGTCACCGACTGCATCGTCGGCTTCCGGGTGCCCTACATCAAGGGTCCGGACACCGAGCCGCTGGAGAAGAAGGTCGCCCACCTCGAGCAGTACGCCGAGAACGTGATCGCGCGTGTCTGACGAGCTGACGCTGACGAAATTGACGGGGGCCTTCACCGACGCGATCGCCGAGGCCGAGGAGTTGATCCGCGGCGCGGAGTTCATCACCAGCGAGGCAGACCTCGACGAGGGCTACGCCTACCTCGCGGGCCGGATCCGGGCATCCCTCCAGATGGCCTTCGACCACGACCTCGAGCGGCCGGTGCTGATCAACTCCACCCACCAGTTCGCGCGGCAGGGCCTCGACAACCCCGACGCGCTGTACTGGTCGGCGTACCTCACCGAGGACGCCGAGTACGTCGTCCGCGGACGCCGCGGGACCACCGCGGACCTGTCCTTCCAGGTGATGGGAGGGACCTACTCCGCCGACAGCGCGCCGGAGTCCCTCGCGGCGTTCGACGACCGCGAGCTGGACGTGGCACCGGACGGCAGCTTCGAGTGGCGGTTCGGACCGCTGAACGGCGCGAAGACTCTGATCGTGCGCGAGGTCTACAACGACTGGGACACCGAGGAGCGAGGTTCGCTCTGGATCGAGCGCACCGACCGGGTCGGCAAGCCGGCGACCCCACCCTCGCGATCGCGGCTGGCGAAGAAGTACGAGATCGCCGGCAAGCTCCTGACCGGTTCGATCCGGACCTGGTTCGCCTTCCCGCAGTTCTTCCAGTACCGCGAGCCGGTCAACACGCTGACCGCGCCGGCCTCGACGCCCGGCGGCCTGGAGTCGCAGCGGTCCTCGATCGGCCACTACGAGCTCGACGACGACGAGGCGATGATCGTGACCGTGCCGCTGTGTGAGGACTGCCGCTACCAGGCGATCCAGATCGGCTCGGACTGGTACGCCTCCACCGACTACGAGACGCACCAGACCTCACTCACGAAGGCGCAGTCGGCCCTCGACCCCGACGGGGTGCTGCGCTACGTGATCTCCGCGGAGAACCCCGGGATCGCCAACTGGCTCGAGACCACCGGGCACCGGACCGGCCCTATCATGCTGCGCTGGCAGCGGCTCACCCGTGATCTCACGGAGTCGGACGGACCCAACGTCGAGGTGGTGCCGTTCGCGGAACTGCCGGCCCGCCTGCCGCACTACGCCGCCATGCAGATCGAGCCGTCCGACTACGAAGCCCGGATCGCCGCCCGGCAGCGGGCCGTGGCGCGGAGGATGCTCTCGTGAACCTGCTCGAGGACAAGGTGGTCGTGCTGTCCGGTGTCGGCCCCGGCCTCGGCCGGGCGCTCGGTGAGGAGGCGGCCCGGATGGGTGCCGACCTGGTCCTGGTCAGCCGGACCGAGAAGCGGCTGGAGAAGATGGCGGAGGTGGTCCGGTCGCACGGGCGCCGGGCACTGGTCGTGCCGACCGACATCACCGACGAGGACGCGCGCAAGCGGCTGGTCGAGGCGGCCCTCGACGAGTTCGGCCGGGTCGACTGCCTGATCAACAACGCCTTCGGGATCCCACCGATGGACCCACTCACCACCCTGGACCTGCAGGGCCTGCGCGACGCCAACGAGACCAACGTCTTCGCGCCGCTGCGGCTCTCCGCCCTGTTCGCCGACTCCCTGGCCGCCTCGCCGAACGGCTCGGTGATCATGCTCAACTCGTGCGTGGTCTACAGCTCCCAACCGGAGTACTCCGGGTACAAGCTGTCCAAAGGAGCGCTGGCCCACCTCGCCTCGTCGCTGGCCACCGAGCTCGGCCCGCGTGGGATCCGGGTCAACAGCGTCGCACCGTCGTACATCTACGAGGACGTCAACAAGGCCTACTTCGACTGGCTGGCCTCCGAGCAGGGCGTCACCCACGAGGACATCTACCGCGAGAAGGCCGAGCCCACCGACCTCAACCGGCTTGCGACGCCAGACGAGGTGGCAAGGGCGGCGCTGTTCCTCGCCTCCGACCTCGCCAGCGCGGTGACCGGGGTCGTGCTGAACGTCGACTGCGGCGAGTTCCACGACAACTGACATGACGCACCCCAGGGACGAGATCGGCTCGTACGACGACATCGCCGCGGCGGCGGTGCGCACCACCGGGCTCGACGACTTCGGGGGCACCGCCCACGAGGAGGGGCTGCGGATCCTCGTCGACGACCTGGCCTCACCCGAGGCCGGGCTGACACCGCTGGGCAACGGCTTCCACCGCCGCGAGGTGAAGAGCGCGCTGGTCGGGCGGCTGCTGACCCAGCTGCGGTTCACCGAGCACCCCGAGCACGCCGACGTACCGATCGAGCGGCCGATCTTCGTGGTCGGCCTGCCGCGCACCGGCACCACCGCCCTGCACCGGCTGCTGCACGCCGACCCGCGGCACCAGGGGCTGGAGCTGTGGTTGACGGAGTACCCGCAACCGCGGCCACCGCGCGAGACCTGGGAGCGGGACCCGATCTTCTCCGCGATGCAGGCGGCCTTCTCCGAGCACCACATCGAGAGCCCCGAGTTCATGGGGATCCATTACATGGATGCGACCTCGGTCGAGGAGTGCTGGCGGCTGCTGCGGCAGACCGGGAAGTCGATCAGCTACGAGTCGCTGGCCAACGTCCCGCGCTACTCCGCCTGGCTGGCCCAGCAGGACTGGACGGACGCGTACGAGCGCCATCGCGCCAACCTGCAGCTGATCGGGCTCAACGACCCCGAGAAGCGCTGGGTGCTGAAGAACCCCTCGCACCTGGTCGCTCTCGACGCGCTGATGACCGTCTACCCCGACGCGCTCGTCGTGTGCACCCACCGCGACCCCGTCACCTCGATCGCGTCCGCCTGCTCGCTGTCGGTGGAGGCGACGGCCGGCACCTCCGCGACGTTCGTCGGCGAGACCGTCGGTCGCACGCAGCTCGAGATGCTGTCCCGGTCCTGGCGGACGTTCACCAAGGCGCGGTCGGCGTACGACGCTGCGCAGTTCTTCGACGTCGACTACCGCGAGTTCGTGGCCGACCCGGTCGGCACCACCCGGTCGATCTACGACGCCTTCGGCCTCGACTGGACCCCGGCGACCGACACCGCGGTCACGTCCCTCGATGCCGAGTCGCGCAGCGGTGGCAGGCGACCGAAGCACGCCTACTCCCTCACCGACTACGGCCTGACCGAGGCGGAGGTCCGGGCCGCTTTCTGAGAGGTCGTGTGCCTGAGCACGCCCTATGGATCGGTCTCAGGCACACGACCCGAACAGCGCGGCCCCCTACCGCGACTCGGCGGCCGCCCGGGCGGCCCGCTCCGCCTCGGCGTACGGGTCGGTGCGTTCGTCGTAGGACCAGAAGTCGCGCAGGACACCGGCGGTGATGGCAACCCCGGCCACGCAGGCGAAGCCGCCGCTCACGATCGCGCCGCGCACACTCCACAGGTCGGCGGTGAGGCCCGCCCGTACCTGCCCGCCGAGCGGGCCGATGGAGTAGGACAGCATCTCGATGCCGGCCAGACGTCCGCGCATGTTCTCGGGGATCGTCTGGTTCCACACGGTGCTCCGGAAGACGGCCGAGATCATGTCGGCCGCACCCGAGAGCATCAGGAACAGCAGCACCAGCCAGACGCTCGGCATCAGTCCTGCCACGCCCACGCAGGCGCCGTACGCCGCCGCGGCGATCACGATCGCGCGGCCGTGGTGGTGGATCCGGGAGGTCCAGCCGCTGAGAGCGGTGGCGAGCAGCGCACCAACGGTCTCGGCGGAGTAGAGCAGCCCGAGGATCTCCGGCCGGTCGAAGACCTGCTCGGCCAGCGCCGGGAAGAGCACGACCGGCATCGCCAGCAGCATGGCGGCGATGTCGACGAGGTAGGTGCCGAGCAGGTCGCGGCGCCTCAGCGCGTAGGTCACCCCCTCCCCGATCCCGGCCAGGCTGGGCGGCGTGGTCTCGGCGCGGTGGGGGTAGGGGCGCATCGCCACGAACAACAGGGTCGCGATCACCAGGCCGCAGATGTCGACGAGGAAGCACCACCCGATGCCGACGTAGGCGACCAGCAGGCCGCCCAGCATCGGACCGCCCAGTACGCCCACCTGCATGCCGAAGCTGGTGAGGCTGTTGGCCGCCACGATCTGCTCGTGCCGGACGGTCCGGGGCATCAGCGCCTCACGCGACGGGCGCTGCATCGACGACGACGCGGCCAGCAGGCCGGCGAAGACGAAGATCAGCGGCACGCTCGGGTCGTCGCGAAACGCGTTGAGGGCGAGTACCGCGGTGAACATCGCCTGGGCGATACCGGTTCCGATCAGCAGCTTGCGCCGGTCGACGTGGTCGGCCAGGGCCCCGCCGTAGAGGCCGAAGACAATCAGCGGCGCGAGCTCGACCAGGCCGATCGCGCCGACCGCGAAGTTGGAGCCGGTGAGTGTGTAGATCTGGTAGGGGATCGCGACGTAGGACACCATCGCCCCGAAGTAGAAGACCGTGCCGGCCGCGAACAGCAGCCGGAAGTCACGGGAGTCCCGCAGGGGCGTGACGTCCATGCGCATCGCGCGCACTCGATCTCGCCAGCTCACAACGTGCAATCGTCGCATTCAGGCGGCGCCTCCGCCACGTGATTAGCCGACCCGGTCCACCCACAGGCGCACCCGGTCCTCGCCGTAGTTCACCCGCAGCTTGCGGACCCCGTAGGGCGGCGAGATCACCTTGTCGAACGCGTCGTCACGACCGACGCGGCCGTTGCTGGTGATGAACCTCAGGACGGTGTCGACCGGCGGCCGGTACGCCGGGTCGCGCCCGACCTCCAGCGTGCCGGCCAGGTTGCGCGGACCCGAGGCACGCACCTGGCCGTGTCCCGCCGAGTCCAGGTAGGTGTAGAGCGTTCCCGTGGACAGCTGACGGAACTTCCCGCCCACGTCGAGGCGGGAGCCGGAGTTGAGGACCAGGAATCCCTCGTTGCGGAACGGTCCCGGAACCGCGAGATCGTCTCCGCCTGTCAGCAGGACGCCGTTCGGACCGATCCTGGTCAGGGTGGCCAGGCCACCACCGAACGAGGCGCCGCCACCGAGGAGGTACAGCTCCGTGTCGAGGGTCGTGACCGCCGGGAGGTCCAGGGTGGCGCCCTCCCAGACCCTCCATTGCCCCTCGGTGAGCGTGCCGTCCTCCCCCAGGGTGGAGGTCGCCAGACTCGGCACGGACAAGGTCCCAGACATCGCCACCACGTCGCCTGTCACCTCGGCTCCGCTCAAGGACGCACGGCCGGTCGGTCCGAGATCAGCCTGCAGCTGGCCTCCTACGGTCACGTTGCCATCGATAGAGGCGCCGTCCGCAAGCGTCGTCGTCCCTGCAAGAACCAGCTCGCCCCCTGGATGGGTGTCGGAGCGAGGGTATGTCTCAAGGCGCCCACGGACCTGCAGCCCGCTGGCGCGCACCACTCCCCCGACCAGCACCTGCCCCTCGATGGTCGCCTGGTCGAGGACAAGATCCGGACGATCGTCCCACGCATCTCCGAGGACGAGGGTGCCGCTCGGGCCGGCGCGGTAGGTGCCCGACGATGGTTGCGGGGAATCCGTGTCTGGAGCGAGGACGATCAGCCCGTTGCCGCTGTCCACCGTCCCGCGGTTGACGACGGGGGTGTACATCCCGAGGAGGCTGCCCTCATCGCACAGCAGTCGCCCCTCCGGATGGATGACCTCGACTCCAGGGTCGGCGCCCGAGAAATGGACCAGGCCACCGTCATGCACCGCGCGATGCGCACCGTAGACGTCCAGGGAGGCCTGGGCCTGCAGAAGGATGTCGCCGATCTGGGCAAGCTCACCATCAACCCGGACGCGCGCCTGGTCCTGGACGACTGCGTCGCCCATCCTCACGACCTCTCCCGCGGGCACGGTCACCGTGAGGGAGCCACCGATCCGGCCGCTGACGACCGAGTTGCCGGTGACCCGGAGTTCACCGGCACCGGCTAGCGAGAGGTCGCTCTCGGTCGGGCCAAAGGTGACCGTGGAGTCGCTGACAGTGGCGGTGTTGCCCGCTGGCACCGCGATGTGGTCGACGACGTCCGCGTTGTCGATGCGAGCCCCGGTACGCAGTTCGGTGTACGCAAGAGTGAGCGTCGCGTCTGGCGATGCGGTGAAACTACCGTCGGAGAACTGGCCCGGTGGCGCCTCGTCCCCGGCACCGAGCATCGTCAGCCAGCCTTCTAGAACGTGGACTGCGCCGTGGTTGGTGAACCCTCCGTACACCCCGGCAGACCCTCCGGCCGAGTCGAGCGTGAGCGTGCCGGTCTCGGCCACGGTGAAGTAGCCAGGACCCTCGGGTCCGACGAACGATTCAATGCTCGCCCCGTCTTCGAGGATCGCATCTCCTCGGACGTTGAGCCGCGAGCCGTCCCACACATGCAGCTCGCCACCCAGAACCGCCTCATGAGGCAGCTCGACAGTGGCGGCATCCAACAGCGTGAGCCCGTCACCGACGATCTTGTCCAATACCGTCGTCGTCCCTGAGCCGTGCAACTCGCCGAACTCACCCTCGAGGGCCGTGACGTTGAGGGTGGAGTCGACGGTCAGCGTCCCAGCCAAGGTCACCACCCCGGCCTCGGCTTGCGTGCCATCGAGCACGTGCGGGCCGATCGTGCTGGCCGGGATGCAGACGGCGCTGGTGGCATCAGGCACGCCGCTGCTCCAGTTGGTCGGCTCGTTCCAGGACGCCGACCCGCCCTCGGTCGCCGGACCGACCCAGGTCGTGGTCGGAACATCGCAGCCGGTGACCGCTTCGGCCGACGTGGCAGCGGCGCCGACAAGCGTGGTCGAGACGAGCAGGAGCCCAGCTCCGAGTATGGCGCGCACGTGATCCCCCCAAGAACCCGAGAAAATTCTCGGCCATGCTGCCAGCGTGCGCCTTCCGGCGCGGCGGAATGGTAAGACCCGTCAGCGTGCGGTGACGCGGATCCGGGCTCCCCCTCGCGGCACACTGGTGATGTTGCGGACCCTCGGTTCCTCGTCGCCGACGGCGTGCACCTCGTAGGCCGAGAGCACCGCGCGCAGGATCGCGACGCCCTCCATCAAGGAGAAGCCGGCGCCGATGCAGCGTCGTACGCCGCCGCCGAAGGGGATCCAGGTGTTGGTGGGCGGGTTCTGGCCGAGGAAGCGCTCGGGACGGAAGGCCTCAGGGTCCTGGTGGTTGTCGGGTCGCTTGTGCGCGATCAGGATCGAGGGGCCGACGGTGGTACCGGCCGGGAGGTCGAGGCCGGCGACGGTCGCGGGCTTCATCAGGGTGCGCACCACCATCGCGATCACCGGGTGCAGCCGCATCGACTCCTTGAGCACGGCTTCGAGCCAGACGTCGTCGCCGCTGGTCGCGGCCTCGCGGGCCCGGCGCAGCTGCTCCTCGTCGCGGCCGATCTCGTGGAGGGTCCAGGCCAGGGCGCTGGCCGTGGTCTCGTGGCCGGCGAGCAGCAGGGTGACCAGCTGGTCCCGCAGCTCCTCGTCGGCCAATGCTGAGTAGTCGTCTCCTTGGCCCTCTCGAATCAGCCGGGAGAGCACGTCGGTGCGCTCGGCCAGGTCGGGAGCCTGCCGACGCTCGGTGATCTCGGCGTACATGAGCCGGTCGAGCTCGCGCTGGTTCTGCACGGTCCGCTTCCACGGGCCGACCTTCTTCAGCGACGGCCAGCCCCAGGCGAGCAGGATCGCCGGGTTGACGTCGACGGTCTTCCGCACGCGGGGGCGCAGCTCGGCGAGCCGCTCCTCGTCGGTGACCCCGAAGACCACGCGCAGGATGACCTCGAGCGTGAGCGCGTTCATCCGGTCGAGCGCGCGGAACTCCTCACCCGGCTGCCACCGCGAGACCTCCGCGCGAGCCAGCTCGGTCACCAGCGACTCGTAGGTGCGCAGCGCATGACCGTTGAAGGCCGGCATCAGGAGCTTGCGGGCGCGCTGGTGCTCGCGGGAGTCCTGGAGCAGCAACGAGTGCTCGCCCATGATCGGACCGAGGATCGCGTTGCCCTTGCCGGCGTGGAAGATCTCTGGGTCGCCGGCGAAGATCTCCTTCGCGTGCTCGGGCTTGGTGAACATCACCAAGGGGCGGCCGTGGGGGATCATCCGCACCGTGAAGACGTCGCCGTACTTCCGGTGCGCCCACGGCACGAACCGGTGGCGGAAGCGCAGCAGCCCAGCGCTCTGGGCGAGGGCCGGCCACCTCGGGCCCGGTGGCAGCAGGCTTCGGTCGACGGGCGGCGGGGCCTCACCCCCGAAGGGGCGCCCCATCCGCTCGAAGCGCTCCTCGGTCAGTGCGCTGACTCGGTCGTCGGTGGCAGTCATGCCTGAGCCTCACGTCGGTTACGCCGGACTTCGCATACTACGAGTACGCCGGTGCGTGGGCCACCGCCGTCTCAGCGGACCAGCGGGGACTGGGTGGATGCCACTACTGGTGCGCCACAACGACGACGTGTGGATCCGCGACAAGCGTCGTGTAGCCGGGGTCGTCGGCATAAGGCGATCCGGTGCCGGTGTAGCTGCGTGAGAGGGACACATCGGAGACGAAGACAAGCACGTCGTAGCGGCCGGCCGGCGTGCCCTGAGGAAGCATGAGGTCGCCTTCCCAGACTCCATCCTCGTGGTCCCCGGTCATGAGAGCGAGGTCGCCGCGGTCGAACTGCGGCGCGCCGATCGAGTCGGAGGAAGGGACAAGGACGGCCGTGACGGCGGTGACGCCCTCGCCTGCCGCGTCCCGGGCGTGCACCTGCACATGGGTGGTGGCCTCTGCCGTGAGCGTGTCGACCTGATTGGGCGTCATGCTGACTGCCTCGACCGAGGGGCGAGTGGTGTTGTCGTTGCCGAGGACGCCCACCCGACCGGCACCTTCAGGGAACTGCTGTGGCTCTGGACCGGCTGAGCCGCTCGCGAGATAGGCCGGATAGGCATCGGGTCCCATGAAGCGCACGCCCGAGTCGGTCTGGGCGAAGTCGGTCGCGTAGGCCTCCACGTTGTAGTCACCGCCCGGTGAACCCTTGGGAAGACGCAGGACGGTGGTGTAGACGCCGTCGCGGATCGTCCCGCTCGCCTTCGGGACCCCTTCCATGCACGCCACCTCGTCGTACATGGGCTTCGCCAGCTCCCGGTTCAGGCGGGTCAGGCAGAGATCGACCCGCTCCACGCCGGACAGGTTGTCGGTGGCGCGAACGCTCACCGCGACGTTGGCGGCAGTCGTCCGGACGTCGACCGGACCCTGGTCGAGCGGAGCCAGCAGCGTCATCCTCGGCGTCTGGGTGTCGGGGTTTGCGTTGGTGATCCGCAGGCGTGCGGTGCTGCTCTCGTCGAAGATCATGCGGTCCAGTCGGTCGCGGATGATCACGGTCGGTCGGAGCTCGGCGGGCTTGGTGTAGCGGGACACCTCGAACGTGGTTTCCCACCATCCGTCGCGAGCGTTCTCCGAGGTCGGCATGGCCGGTGGCCCGTCAAGATGGACCGAGTGGTCGGCGCTGTGCAACTGCACCTGTACGTCCTCGACCCCGGTGTCGTCGGTGGCGTGGACCTCGATGGTGACCTGCGCCGGAGCGTCGGTCACATCGATGGACCCCGGTGCGATGCGGGTCTCGACGGCCACGGGCGGGGCCTCGTCGTACTTGCAGCGCGTGCTCTCGTCCACCGAGTCCACGACGCACATGTTGGTGCCGGGGCCCCCATCCAGGTCGTCCACTCCCCCCTCACCCTCGAGGAAGTCGTCACCGATCTGGCCGTCGACCTCGTCGGGACCGTCGCCACCAGCGAGCTCGTCGTCACCAGCCTGGCCGCTGAGAGCGTCCGCGCCGGAGCCCCCCGCAACGGTGTCGTCGCCCCCCTGGCCCGCGATCTCGTCGTTGAGGGCACCCCCGTCGATGCTGTCCCCGTCATCTCCCCCATTGATGGTGTCCGCCCCGCCTCCACCCAGGAGTACATCAGCGCCCTCCTCGCCGAAGATGCGGTCGCTCCCGTCACCACCGTCCAATCGGTCCGCGCCGGTCGCCCCGATCAGGCGGTCGTTGCCGGGTCCGCCGTAGACGCGGTCGGCGCCGGTGCTGGCGTCGATGAGGTCGTCCCCGCCCATTCCTCGGATGACGTCGTCCCCGCCCCGCCCACAGATCACATCGCGGCCAGGGGTGCCCACGAGGGCCTCCGGGCCGGCAGATCCGATCAGGGTGCACCCGACCCCGGTGGAGGTAGCCACCATTGCCTCGGCCGGTGCCGCCAGCGCGCTTCCGCATGCCAGAACCGCGATCACGGTGACGGCCCGGACGGCGGGCGACAGGCGCATGGAGACTCCAGAGAAGCAGACCGGCCCCATGCCGGCGAGGGGAGTATGTCAGTCAGCCGACGCGGTCGGGACCGAATGCAGGATCTCGTCGCAGGCTCAGGACGCGGGAGGACCGTTCAGCGGCGGTGGATGTCCACCACGGTGTGCTCGGGGATCGGGTTGTCTCGCTGGGCCTTGCAGGTCAGCCGCTCCGGCGTCTCGCCCCAGGCGGAGTGGACGCGGACGACGTACTCGGCGCCGCCGACGACGAACACCGCCTGAGTGTCGACGCCCTCGGTGTGGCGGTGGTCGAGGCGAAGCGCGCCCTCCCGGGTCTCGCCGAGGTGTCGACGCAGCGCGACCTCGGCCGCCTGCACCGGGGTGGGAAAGCCGGACCGGCCACGGAAGTGGTCGAGGTCGAGCTGGCCGGAGACGTGTGCACCGGCGACCGCGACGGCGGCCGCGGGGTCGAGGCGCCCGTAGTAGAGGCCGTGCGGCAGCACCAGCAGGTTGCCCGCGAACCGGTCGCCCCCGATGTGGGAGACCTCCCACGTCTCCTCGGGATGGGCCTCGCTGAGTGCACTGACGACCGGCCGGCCGAGCTCCGCGCAGCAGGCGTCGTGGCGGCCGTGCGTGCAGACGCAGAACAGCGACTCGTCGTGCGGCGTCAAAGCGGTCGGATGTCCGGCCCGCAGGTCGAAGAAGTCGAGGTCGAGCACGTCGGCCGGGTTGCTCACCGTGCCGCTCTCGATCCAGGGCCGGTAGGGGTGGGCGTGGGCAGCGAACACCCTGGTGCCGTCGCTGGCCGGTCGGCGACCGGTGCGCCGGATCAGCAGCACCCGGATCCTGGCCTCCAGGGCGCGACGGCGAAGCTCGGGGCCCAGTCCTTCGGGGAGTCGCGCGTCGCGGAGCGCGTCTTCGCCCCAGGAGCCGGAGTGCTCGATCAGCAGGTAGGCGCGCACGGTCGAGGCGGTCCCGGCGATGGGCTCGTTGCGCAGGAGGCTGGTGCGGGCGCAGCGGAAGGCCGGCTCTCCGGGACTGGCAGCGGTCACCTGGCGACCCCGAGCAGCCCTTCGCGGACGAGTCGGCGGCACAGCACGACGCGGCTCTGCGCGTCGAGATGCGGCTCGAGGTCGGCCGGGCGGAGCTCGGTGCGGGCACGGATCTCCTCGAGTGCGGGCTCGAGCCGGGCCGGCACGTCGAGGGACCGGTCGCCGAGCAGCACCTCGAGGCGCTCGCCGTGGGGGATCAGCACGCACGGGTGGCCGGGTCGCCGGCGCAGAAGGGTGGTGTCGTCGACGCGGTCCGACTCGAGGGTGTCGCGCAGTCCTCCGTCGAGACGGGAGCCACGGCCGGTCAGGAACCGGCGTACCTCTGCCTCGACCGCAGCCGTCGCGTCGAGGCGGCGTACGGCGTCGGCGACGTGCTCGAGCCTCCGGGCGAGCTCGTCGGCGAGTTCGCCCCTGGTCTCGAGGAAACCCCCGGGGAGGTGCTCGTCGGGCACCTCGTCGACAGCCTTCTGGACGGTGCGCTCGACCAGTCCCCGCCACGTCAGCTGGTTGATGCCGAGGGTGACGTGTAGCGACACCGTCTCCTGCGCCCGGGCGGCATGGGGGGTGCCGGTGGGGAGGTAGAGGCACAGCCCGGGCTCGAGCAGGACCTCCTCGACGCCGTCGGCAGTGTGCACCTCCCAGAGCTTGGAGCCCGCTGTCTGGAAGACGAAGACGTCGTGGGTGTCCTCGTGGACGGCGAAGCCCTGCGAGCCCGGCGGAGTCAGGTAGGCGTTGGCCTGGCACGGGTGGCTGAGCTCGAGCTCGAGCTCAGCGGTGAGACGGGTCAGCGGAGGCCAGTAGCGGTGCATGCCCTGGAAGACGATGGTGGCGCCGTCGGCGAAGGCGGCGAGGGCCTTGCGGGGGTCGACGAGGCCGGAGAGCGGCTGGCCGGCCAGCGTGGCCCGGCGGGTGAACGACGACTCCGGCTGGACCGCGCCCTCCTTCGCCACCCGGACCGACGGGGTACGGATCGCGCTGGAGGTCAGCAGGTGGTCGGCGTCGTCGAGGTCGAGCAGCCCGACGAGATCGTCCGGGTCGCCCCGGTGAAGGTGCACGCGGGACGCCCAGACCTTGTCGAGGAAGGTCTGGGCGTCACCGCTGAGCAGGTCGAGAGCGCTCAGGACGCGTCTCCGTCAGCGCTGTCCGTCGCGTCGCCGTCCGTGCCGTCGGCGTCGGCGTCGGTCCCATCGGCGTCGCCGCCGTCGGTGCCGTCGGAGTCGGTGCCGTCAGCGTCGGTCGTGTCGCCGTCGGCGCCGTCGGTCGCGTCGCCGTCGGCGCCGTCGGCGTCGCCGCCGCCCAGGCCTTCCTGCGGCGCCCCGCCGGGGGTGGTGGTCATGTCGTCATCGCTCAGCGGTTCCTCGGGGGTCATCCATCCTCCTGCTGTGTTGGGTTCTTCGATCCTGCCGCGAGTCTTCTCCGGCCGGGGTCCCCGGGGCAACCCCCGGTTCCGGCGGCGTCGTACCCGCGATCGTGCCGGGCACGCCAGCAGCATCTGTACTTGCGCATGATCGCGCCGGCCACCTTCGATCCGGCCTTTCGGGGTTCCCGGCACTGCCTGGGCGTTGCAACGGCCGAGAAGTGACGGTTCCCCCGGTTGGCCGGGGAACCGTCGCCCCCC
>DASSJR010000228.1:0-2556 GCA_035691135.1 Nocardioides sp.
ACCCACCCCGAAGAGGATGGTCGGGGACCACCGGTGGCCGATGCCGGCCGCAACCACCCCACCCACGATCCCGCCGACGGCCTGGACGCCGGTGACGACGCCGTAGACCTGACCGCTGCCGTGCAGCACGTCGCGGACGAAAGGCGCGAACAGGGTGCCCATGATTCCCTCCCCGGCACAGGTGATCACGGTGAAGGCGATGATGGTCAGCACGACCGGTTCGCCGCGCGTCGCGCTCAGCCCGGCCCGCAGCTCGTGCCCGAACGCGCGCACCCGGTCGCGTAGAACCTGGTCGGCCGCGCGAGGTGCATGGGTTGCCACGGATCCGCTCGTGCGGATCCCGGCGACGAGTGACGCGGCCACCAGGAACGTGACCCCGTCGATCACGGCGACGGCCGGTACTCCGCCCGCAGCCGCGGCGACGCCCCCCAGCGCGGAACCCACCAGCCTGGCGACCTGGGCGACCTGCCCGTTGACCGCATTGGCCGTGACCAGCTCCTCGTCGTCGACCAGACGTGGCAGCAGCGCCTGCTCGGCCGGCGAGAAGAAGACCTCTCCGGCCGACTGCACGACCAGCACGACGTAGACCAGCCACACCGCGTCCGCGTCGGTGACCCGGAGCAGGGGCACCATCCCCGCCGCCATGAACAGGTTGGCGATCACCATGGTGCGCTTCCGGTCCCAGCGATCCACGAACACTCCGGCGACCGGGCCGATCACCAGGTGAGGGACGTACGCGGCCAGCAGCGTGGCCGCCGAGGCCAGCGTCGAGCCGGTGAGGTGGTAGACCGCGTAGGCCAGCCCGACGCCCAGGACCCAGTCGCCGGTGAGCGAGACCAGGCTCGCGGACAGCAGCAGGCGAAGGTCGCGCCGGCGGCGCAGCACGGCGACCGGAGCGCCGAGGTCGAAGTGTGACGTCATTGCGACACCATAATGACGTCTGTCTACCATCGCAATGCCACTGGCGTGGCGTCATCTGGTGTGGGGGTGGTCCTCCCGCTCTCCGCCGGGGAGCCTCGGTAGTGGCTGGGTCTCCGCGTCTGGCGTGGGCTCCGGCATGGTGGCGCGTCGTCTGGGCAGCGGCCTCCCGAGGTAGGCCGGCCGCGGGCGGGTCGCGGGAGCCAGTTGCACCTGGCGCCGTACCCGCTGCTCGAGATCCATCTCGCGCAGCAGCCGCTTGACGGTCGACAACGTCACCGCGTGGAGCTCGCGCAGCTCGGGAGCGCTGTCGGTGGTCGCCAGGTCGTTGAGGCGGGCCCGCGCCTCCTGCATGCCGTCCAGGGCGTCCCGGAGTGCCAGGACGTCGTCCGAGCCCAGGCTCGAGGCGGGGACGGCCTCGTTGCGGACGAGCCGCCCGAACGTGTCGATTCCAGCCGCCAGCTCCCGCAGGGTCTGGGCGAGCCCGAGCAACACGTCGTCGGCGCCGTCGTCCTCCAGCCACGTCGGTTCGGACGTCGCGTCCACCACTGCGCGGAACATCGAGCGGATGGCGACCGCGGAGTGCTCGAGTGCCTCGAACCCCTGGCGCAGGCCCGGCCCGACGTTGGGGGTGCCGACGGCGCGCACGTTGAGCTTCCGTCCCTGCTCGGCGTGGAGCAGGGCGGAACCAACCCGGGGGATGTCGTGGTGGGTGATCCTGCGGGCCTCGTCGAGCCAGGTCCGGGCGGCCGACGCCACGTCACGCTGCTCGGCCACGAGCTCGGTCAGCTCCTCGGCGGCGCCCGTGAGCAGGGCGCTCATCGAGTCCGAGAGCCCGTCGATGGCCCGCGCAGCGTCCGCACTGGCGATCCTGGGCGGGAACAGCAGGTTGGCCGCGATACCCACGGCGGCGCCCACCAGGGTTTCCGCGATCCGTTGCCAGGCTGCGGACTCGGCGCTCAACGAACCGACGCCCAGCACGAGCATGCCGCTGATCGCGACCTCGATGAGGTTCGAGCGCAGGCGTAGCGCCTGACCGATCGTGATGCAGACGAAGATCAGCAGGCCCAGGCTCCACCACTCGAGCGGGAGCACGGCAGCGAATCCCACGGCCAGAGCCACACCGGTCACCACAGACACCACCCGGTCGAGACCGCTCGCGAGAAGCGAGACCGGGGTGACCTGGACGACCAACATCGCGGTCAGCGGTGCGAGCAGTGGCTGCGCGCCCGGGAGGAACAGCAACGCCACGACATAGCTCGCGACCGCGGCGATCGTGATCCGCAGGGACCACAGGATCGCCGCACGGCCGTCGTTGCGCAGCCGCGTCGTGGTGCGACCCAACCTCCGTCGCCACATGTCACGCACGCTTCATCATCCTTGATGCTGATACGGAACGCCCACAACGCCTGATCAGCGAGCTGCCCCCCGAGACGGCCAAGCTGTCAGCCTTCCCCGCCTTCGTCAGGATCGTCGTACTCGTCGTGGCGTTCGTCCTCTCGCTCCTGGGCCTGGCGCGCGATCTCTCGGGCGCGCTGCGCGATCACCTCGGAATCCCTGACGTCGTACAGCTCTTCCTTCGCCTGCTGCAAAGCCCATTCCGGGGTGGGCGTTGGGGACGATCCCGGGGCCGAGGAT
>DASSJR010000229.1:0-19368 GCA_035691135.1 Nocardioides sp.
CAGGGGTGGCAGCCCCTGGCCGGCGTGGACGGTGCCGCTCGCGTGAGTCCGCCAGAGGGCACGCCGAGCAGGGATACGGTGTCGGACATGAAGGTCACTGTCGTCGGATCGGGCAACGGTGGTCTCGCGACCGCCTTCGACTTCGCGCACCATGGGCACACCGTGCGACTTTTCGACACTCCGCACTTTCCCGACCATGTGGCGGAGGTTGCGACCGCCGGCGGAATCCACGCCACGGGTGAGATCGAGGGCTTCGCGGAGATCGCCTACTCCGGTCACGACATCGAGACCGCCCTCGACGCCGCCGAGCTGGTCGTGCTGGTCGGTCCCGCATACAGCACTGAGCACCAGGCGCAGGTCGTCGCGCCCCGCCTTGTGTCCGGGCAGGCGGTGCTGGTCTGCCCGGCCTCGTGCGCGGGGGCGATCACGTTCAAGCGCACCGCCGGCCTGGGGCTGGAAGACGAGACGATCACGGTGGGCGAGACCAGCACGCTTCCGTACGCGGTTCGCATCACCGCACCCGGAACCATCAACGTCTTCCACAAGCTGGACGCGGGCGTGTACGTCGCCGGCCTCCCTCGTTCGGGCACCGACCGGTTGCTGTCGATGATCCAGGACGTCTATCCCGGGACCGAGGCCGCCGACAGCGTCTTCCAGACGACTCTGCAGAACGGCAACCCGGTCATCCATCCGGCCGTGACGCTCCTCAACGCCGCGCTCATCGAGCGGACTGGCGGCGCGTTCCTGTTCTACGAGGAGGGGGTCACCGAGGCTGCAGGCCGGGTGATCGAGGCGGTCGACCGCGAGCGGCTGGCGATCGCCGACGCGCTCGGCGTGCGAGTGCTGTCTGAACCCGAGCTGGGAGTGCTGCAGGGATACATGCGTGAGGCCAACTACTCGACCGGGTACTCCACCGCCCCGGGCTTCCTCGGCATCGGCGCGCAGACCCAGCTCGACAACCGCTACCTGACCGAGGACGTGGGCTACTCCCTGGTGTTCCTGACCGACCTGGCCAGCCGCGTCGGCGTCAAGACTCCGGCGATGGAGGCACTCATCACCATGGCGTCGATCGTGCTGGCTCGGGACTTCCGCGCCGAGGGGAAGCGGACCCTTGCGACCCTCGGTCTCGATGGCATGAGCGCCAGCGACCTCGCCGCTCTCTGACCCGCGGATGCGGCGTCCTGCGTCGCACTCTCGATCAGCGGGGTTCGAGTCCCCGATGGCGTACCACCATGCAGGCCGGGGGGTTGCCCCCCTTCTAGCGACATCCGGTGAGAACTGACCCAGCCGATGGTGCCGCCTCTAGGCCATCAGCCATGTGCGCAGCACACTTGGGAGAAAGGAGGTGTCAGCGGTGACCACCCCATCTGTGGCCGTGGCCTCGGTGACGCTGCTGAACGCCTCCTACGAGCCGCTCGGTCGGGTGTCGTTCAAGCACGCCGTCCTGATGCTCTTCCGCGAGGTGGCCACCGTCGAGGAAGCGCACCGGGATCGCATGATCGGACCGCATCCGTGGCCCCGGGTCATCCGACTGGTGCGGTACGTCGCGGCGAAGTGGATGTACCGGCCCGCCGCGTACTCCCGAACGGGCGTGCTCAAGCGCGACCGGCACCGGTGCGCCTACTGCGGCCGCAAGGCCACGTCCGTCGACCACCTGCTGCCGGCGAGCCGGGGTGGCGAATGGTCGTGGCTGAACACGGTCGCCGCCTGCGAGCCTTGCAATCTGCGCAAGGCCAACCGCACGCCCCAGGAGGCCAGGATGCGACTGCTGGTGCAGCCGTTCGTGCCGACCCGCGCCCAGCTCGCCGCGCTGGTCGCCGCCTGACCCGGAGCCGAGAGGGCCCTTGGGCCGTGGGGTTGCGGCAGCGGCCCGCAACGCCGCGTCGTTTCGGGCATCGTCCGGCGGGGTATAGGCACCGGGTAACGACGAGGTGGGCCGATGAGCTGGTATCAGTGGGTGTGGCGAGCGCTGTGGGGAACAGTCGCCGCGGTGGCGATCGCGACCGCCATCATCGTCTGGCCTCTGAGCGTCGTCCTGGGATTGGCCTTCATCCCCGGGTTCGTCGCCGGCTTCGCCACCTTCCTCTACTACCGCGAGCCGGGCAGGCCGTTGGCCACGCGCCGCGAGGCACTGCGCCGCTCGTGCTCGGTCGGCACGGCAACTGGCGCGGGCACGGTGGCCGTCGCGTCGCTGGTTTCCGGCCTCCTCTCCGTTGCCTGGCCGCTGCTCGTCCTCTGCGTCTGCACCTCGCCGCTCGTGCTCCGTCGAGTTGGAGACGCCGTACGCAGCGCCGGCGAAACTCGCCGACGTCGCGAGCGCGCGCGGACGGAAGAGGCAGCCTGGTGGAGCATGCTCGCTCGCGAAGTCGAAGGGCTGGCCGACGGCGAGTTGTGCCGGGTGTGGCGCGGCAGCTATTCCGCGCTCCTGGAGGCATCGGATGCGGCGACTGCCGCACAGGTCGTCCGGGTCCGACAGGCCTACCTCGACGAGCTCGACCGACGTCATCAGCAGGCGATGAGCGAATGGTTGGCATCGGGTCCGCGCCCGGCCACCGGGCCGGAGCGTTTCCTGCAGGCACCCCGCAGGCGGGATTCGGTCTGATCTGCGTCACGGCTGGACCGGGCGAGCTCCGGCGGCCGTCCGGAGCTGGGAGCCCGGCCTGTGACCAAGGGGGCCTGGTCGACCAAGCCGATGTCGCCCGGCAGGTCGACGAGGACCCCGAAGAGCTGGCGAACTACACCGACTCCGAGCACGAGAAGGCGGAGCGCGGCAATTGATGCCGACCCCCGGTAGCAACGGCGGAGGGCCACATCTGGACGGGGAGAAAATCTGCCCTGCGGCAGGTCACCGACGCGCCCAACCGGCTTATCCTCGAAGAGGACGCAGATGCACATCGGGGGCTTCAGCGGGAGGGGAAGGATCGGTGAGCATCCAGATCGTCATGATGCTGCCCCCACGAGCAGCCAGCGTCTCCCTGGCGCGGCACGCCCTGGGCGAGGCACTGAGTATTCCGGGCGTGTCTCCGGACTGCATCCACGAGGCGCAGCTGGCGCTGTCGGAGGCGTGCAGCAACATCGTTCGCCACTTGGCGCCGGGACAGAACTTCGAGGTCCTGATCAACATCGGCGAGATCGAGCTGACCGTGCACGTCCTCGACGGTGAAGCGCAGTCCCCCCGCGATCGCAAGCTGGCGAACTGGCCGGACACCGACGTCGAGCACGATGGGGGCCTCTCGCTGATGACTGCGTTCGCCGACCACGCCAGCTTCGAGTCCGAGGACGGCAGCGGAGCCGTCCGCCTCAAGAAGAGACTGCGCTGGAGCGCCGAACCGACGGTGCCGTCCTCCGGGTGACGAGCGCCTCAGGTGACCCGCGTCAGCAGCTTGTCGGCACCCAAGCCCACCAGATCGGGCGTCAGCGCGACGTCCATCGCGCCACAGATCGTGAGGAGGGCGGCGTCGTCTCCGGCCGCCGCGGCCGCACGAGCGGCCATGGTCGCGGGGTGGGCGAGGCGACCGGCGACGGTGCGCGCGATCCGGACCAGCTCGTCCGGTGGCGAGGTGGTGTACGTGAGGCGAGCGACCGCCTCGAGGCACTGGGCCTCGACCCGTTGGCGCATCGCCGCGATGAGCGGTCCGGCCCGGCGGGCGGCGAGATGGTCGCGATGACGAGCTACCGCGGTCTGGATCAGGGCCTCAGCCCGGGCGACGCCCTGCCCCAGGGCCGCACCCTCCCCGGGGAGGTCCTGCATGGCCTCCACGTCGACGACCCGGACACCGCGGATGCGGGCCACCGCGGGATCGACGTTCCGGGGAACTGACAGATCGACCAGCGTGAGAGGAACGGCGCGGTCGGACATGGCGCGGCGCACCCCACCGACCGTCACCAGCGGCTCGGAGGCAGAGGTGGTGCAGATGAGCAGGTCAGCCGCGCCCATCAGAGAGACCAGGTCCGACAGCGGTCGGGCGTGGGAGGCGCCGCCCAGCTGCACGGCCCTTCTTTCGTCACGGGCCACGACGGTGGGGCGGTGACCGAGACGCCGCAGGTGGTCGACCGCCGCCGACGCCATCCGGCCCGAGCCCACTACGAGGACGCTCGGGGTGCTGGCCGCGCTGGTGAGGGCCACGTCGACTGCCCGACAGGCCAGTGAGCGGCCGGTCGATCCGAGCGCCGTCTCCCGGTGCACCTGGGTGGCGACGCGCACCGCTGCGGCGAACAGCTCCCCCAGCATCCCGCCGACGGCCCGGGCGGCGCAGGCATCCCGGAACGCGGCCCGGACCTGAGACCTGATCTCCGGCTCGCCGACGACCCGCGACTCGAGCCCGGCCGTGACACGGAAGAGGTGGGTCACGGCCGCCTGGCCGACGCGAACCTCCGCGGTACGTCGTACGGTCCCGTAGGAGGAGCCCGCCTGGGCGGCCAGGGCGTCGACCAGGCGTTCGGGATTCGCTTTGGGACCCGCAGCGTAGATCTCTGTGCGGCTGCAGGTGACCAGCAGAACGGCCTCGGAGAACCCGGCCTCCCGGACGGCGGCGAGCACCTCCGGACGCCGGTCGGCCGGCACGGCGACGCGTTCCAGCAGCGCCAAGGGCGCTGTTCGATGGCTCAGGCCCACCATGACGACGGTGTTCATCGTTGTCTCCCCACCAGGACTTGTTCGGGGAGACCACACCAGACCTTTGCAAAAAGCGCGTGAAACCGCGCCGCGGTCACTGCAGGGCCGAGGTCAGTCGCATGACGTTGTCGGCATACCGCGACCTCCAGGGACGCCGGGCCCACTCCTCCTGGGTCAGCTCACGGGACCGCATCCGGTAGGCGTCCTCCACCTTCCGCATCCGGCTCACGATGTCGCCACCCTCGAGCATCAGCGAGACCTCACAGTTCAACCCGAACGAGCGCAGGTCCATGTTGCTCGAACCCAGCACCGCCACGTCCTCGTCGATCGAGAAGTGCTTGGAGTGGAGCACGTACGGCGCCGGGTACAGGTAGATGCGCACCCCGGCCTCCAGCAACGCGTCGTAGTAGGAGCACTGCGCGTGGTAGACCATGAACTGGTCACCCTCCTCGCTGACGAAGAGCTCGACGTCGACCCCGCGCTGTGCCGCCGTCGTGACCGCGTACAGCAGCGACTCGTCGGGCACGAAGTACGGGCTGGTGATGGAGATCCGGCGCCTGGCCGAGTAGAGCAGCGTGGTGAAGGCACGCAGGTTGTTCTCCGTCGCGAACCCCGGACCGCTGGGGATCACCTGGCAGGTCAGGTCGCCACTGGGGTCAGCCGCGGCGGGAACGAGCTCGGCCATCAGCAGCTCATCCGTCTCGCTGTACCAGTCAGTGGCGAACACGGCGTCGAGCGCAGCGACGACGGGTCCGGTGACCCGGCAGGTCAGCTCGACCCACTCGCGTCCGGCCCGGTGGTTCTTCTCCTTGTCGTAACCAGGTTCTATGAGGTTCTGCGAGCCCATGAACGCTTCCGCACCGTCGATGACCAGGATCTTGCGATGGTTGCGGAGGTCGGGCCTGCGCAGCTCGTCCTTCCGGAGACCGACCGGGAGCAGCGCGCGCCAGTCGATCTGCGTCTCGTCCAGCCGGGTGAGCATGTCGCGGTAGCCCGGGATGCCCTTGGACCCCAGGTAGTCGAACAGCAGCCTGACCGTGACCCCGCGGGCCGTGGCCCGGATCAGGGCATCGAAGAACGGAGTGGTCATCGAGTCCCAGGCGGTGATGTAGAACTGCGCGTGCACGTAGTGCTGTGCGCGCTCCACGGCGGCGGTCATGGCCCCGATGGACTCCTGGTAGTCCGCGTACAGGGCGACCTGGTTGCCCTGTGCCGCCGGAAAGGCACCCAGGTTCCGGTTGAGCGTGGTCACGGAGTCCAGGTACGACGGCCGGGGGTCGCCGCCGGATATCTGGGCTGCTCCCGAGGTCCGTTGACGGATCAGCTCGTTGACCTCCGCCTGCTTCTCGTGCCGACGCCGCCCGATCTGAGTCCGGCCGAGGACCAGGAAGACCGCGAATCCGACGAAGGGGATCAGCAGGATCAGCAGCAGCCACGCCATGGCCGAGGACGGCTTGCGGTTGTGGGGGATGATCCCGAGCAGGGCGATCCGCAGTCCGAGGTCGAGGACGAGGAGACCGGCGGCCACCAGGACGGGGAGGGACCCGAAGGCATCTTTCAGGGCGTTGAGCGGGACCATCGTCACTGGTCACGAGACCTGGTCGGGACGCGGGACACGTTCCGCACGTCGAGCCCATGGGCGTCGAGGACCTGCATCAGCGCGACCAGACCGTCCGCGCCCACCGCCCGCACCACGACGCAGACGTGGGCGGCGTCCCCGCCCGGTGCCTGGAGGGCGTTGCGCAGGACCGGACCGAGACGCCCGTCCACCGTCAGCTCGTAGCGCGCGGGGGCGCCCGAGCTCTCGGCCGTCTCCTGTCCTTCCGTCATGGCGTGTCCTCACTCGTCCGCCGGTCGGGACCGGCCGGCTCTCCACCCACGGCCACCCGGCGGACCTCGACCACGGAAAGCCCGAAGTCGCGCAGGCGGTGCAGGAAGCCGTAGAGAGCCGCCTGGTCCTCGAAGTCACCGGTCAGGACGGTCCTCAGCTCCCGGGTCGCGAGTGAGATGTCCGAGAGCTGGTCGAGGACCGACGACGGCACATCGCCTTCCAGCCGAACCTCGTAGGTAGGGGTGCCCATCGCGACGGCCTCCTCCCGGTTGCGGGACGTGCAACTCATCTGACCGCGCACCGGGCTTCAGCGCCTCATCCCGGGAAGACGATCATGGGCGTGAGATCCCGGGACCGTCGTCAGGACGCGATCAGATCGAGCTCCCGGGCGCGCCGTACGGCGGCATTGCGCCGAGGAACGCCCAGCTTGCGGAGGATGCTCCGGACGTGTGTACGGACCGTGTTGACGGAGACGAACATGACTTCGGCAATCTCCTCGGTGGAGAGCAGCTCGGCCAGATGGCCCAGCACCTCGAGCTCTCGGGGGGTCAGCTCCTCCAACACAGGTGCCTCATCGTCGAAGGCACGCTTCAGCGGGCGGCTTCGCGAGCGGCCCGCCGCGGGCGCCCGGTCGGCCGGTCCCACCCACGGGTGGCGGGCCAGCAATCCCGCATCGTCGAGGAGCAGCTGCCGGACCTTCGGGTCCGCCTCGAAAAACGAGCGCCGGAGATTCTCGCCCGCCGCGAGCCGGAGGGCTCGGTCCAGTGCCGTCCTGGCGCGACCCGCCGATCCACCCCGGAGGTGGGCCGACGCCAGGGCCAGCAGGGAGCCCACCTGGACCTGCAGCGCGGGCGAGCTCTGGAGCGTTGCCAGCGGGGCGTCGAGGTCCGCGTCGTCTCCACGGGCGAGGGCGAGCTGCACCTCCAGCAGCACCACGGCGGGCTGGTCCGGATCGGCCACCTGGGTCAGGTGCTCCGCAGAGAGGGCGGGCGTCCCTTGGGCCAGGGCGACTCGCGCCGCCTCGAGGTGGAGGACGTCGTTGGACCACCCGGAGGAGGGCGTATCGGCGATGGACGACTGCATGATCGAGAGGGCACGAGGCAGGTGCCCACGGGCCGCCTCGATGCGCGACCGGACCAGCGTCAGGACCGTCCGACACACCGGGTCGCCGCCCAGGAACCGCTCCTTCCCCGCCCGCGTGGCGTGTCCGACGGCGGCCGGCAGGTCGCAGCGTTCGACCGCGACCCAGGCCAGGGCGAGCGACGCTGCAGGCGGGCATTCCTCGGCCGCCAGGCCGATCCGCTCCGCCGCGGTCCGCGCGCGGTTCGCCGCCTCGACGGCGTGGGAGAGCCGCCCCCGGATGCACGCCAGCAGGGCCAGGAACCCGTCCGCCTCCGCCGCGAGCATCGAGTCGGGAGTGGCCGCGGCAGCAACCTCCTCGAAGTGGCCTTCGGCGACCGACAGGTCCCCCAGTCGGAGGGCGGCGATCCCCCGGCTCGTACCGATCAACCCGACCAGTGAGGGGTCCGGTGGCGTCAGGGCGCCGTTCGCCGAGGAGAGCATCGTCGCTGCCCGCTCCGCCAGCCCAGCCGCGATCGAGGGGTCGCCATCGTTGCGGGCGCGCAGCCCCTCGAGCACGGACAGCGCCACCTCCGCGTCGTCCGCATCCGTCGCGGCCCGCGCCGGGATGATGGCCTGCTGGGCGCGGGTGAGGTGGCGCGCGGTTCGGTCGATGTCTCCCTCCGCGAGGGAGAGTGCCGCCCGGACCAGCGCGGCAGCGGCTCCGGCGGTGGCCGACGGCATGTCCACCAGCCGGGTGCGAACGGCTCCGGACGGTCCGTGCAACAGCAGGTCACCGACGCCTTGGTCGGCCACGACCAGCCCGGCGGCCTCGTCCCAGGCGTCAATTGCCGCGAGCTGGCGCACCGACTCCCCCAGCTCGCCTCGGTCGCTGAACCACGCAGCAGCGACGCGATGCAGACGGTCCAGCTCCTGGGGGTCCTCGTAGGACAGCGTCGCCCGCAGCAGGTCCCGGAAGAAGCGGTGGTACCGGTAGCAGCCAGGGTGGCCCGGAACCTGATCGACGAACGCGTTCTCCCGGGTGAGCTGCGACAGGGTGTGCGCCGCCGAGGCTCCTCCGAGTGCCACGTCGAGCCCGGGGCGCAGCATGTCCGGGATCGAGGTGCGCAGGAGCAGCTGCCTGACCTCGGGGTGCTGCGCGTCGAGCACCTCGGCCACGAGGTACTCGGCGATGTTGCCGGTGTCACCGACGACCTCGGCGACGGCCGCGTCGCTGTCGACCCGCTCGAGGAGCATGGCACTGGCGTACCGGAGCCCCACCGCCCACCCCTCGGTGCGCTGGTTGAGCGCCGTGACCGAGCTCGCCTCGAGCCCCACCCCGGCCGAGGCGAACAGCTGGGCTGCCTCGTCGTCGGTGAAGGCGAGATCCCGCATCCGCAGCTCCACGATGGTGTCGTCGAGACGGTAGCGATAGAGCGGCATCAGGGGATCGCTCCTGGTCAGCAGGACCAGCTGGAGGCGATGCCCGCTGTGCCTGAGCAGGAAGTCCAGGTCGCGACCCACGGCGCCCGAGACCACGTCGTATCCATCGATCACGACGCGCACCCGCGACCCGTGACCGGCCACCACTGAGGCCAGCGAGGTCAGGACGCGTCGCTCGACCCCCGAACCCGTGTGGCTGAACGCGTCCGCCGACGCCTCCACACCCATGGACCGCAGGCTGCTCACGAACCCGTGCCAGAAGTCCTGGTTGTGCTCCTCGAACGTGACCCACGCCGTCCGCTCGCCGGCCCCGTGTGCGCTGACCCAGTCGGCCACCAGCGAGGTCTTCCCATAACCGGCCGGTGCGCTCACCAGGATCAGCGGGCGATGATCCGCCTCCAGCCGCTGCAGGAGCCGAGGTCGCCGGACATGGAGAGCTCCCGCGGGGGGCACCCCGAGCCATCCTCCCGAGGGCACGGTCGACTCCGAACCCTGGCGGGTTCGACGGCCACGGTCTCGAGCCGGTCCATCGGGCATGTCACCCTCACGTCCTGCCGCAGTCGGGCACGACGCCCTTGTTCGGTGACGGGGTTTCGGTCACGCCAACGAGCGCCGCGATCAGAGCAGACCATCCACGGTAGTGATCGGCTTCAGGCCCTACCATGACCCGAACGGGCTAAGCGGTCCTGGTCGCAGGCGGCGACGAAGCCGGCGTGGTCGCGTTCGGTCTGGTCCGCATAGGAAGCCGCGAAGTCCGCCATGGCTTCGTCGAAGGCATCGCCCCCGCCAAGGTACGCCGCGATGGCGATCCGGTCTCCCGACCGGGCGTGACCGCGGGCAAGCGTCCACCCGCACAGCTGTCCGTAGATCGCCATGGTCGCGGGATCTTGGCGGCTGACGTCGGCGGAGACCTTCCAGTCCCAGAGCTGGCGGACGTAGAAGTCCCGCGCGGCACCATCGAGGGCGGGAATCCGGGTCCACCCCAGGAAGACGTCGGAGCTCGCCTGCAGCAACTGCTGTCCGGCGACGACCCGCTGGCCGTGGTTGTGCAACTTGCTCTTCCCCGCGAACGGCTCGAGCACCGACTCCGCGGCCTCCTTGAGCTGCAGCACCAGCGGCTCGTCGTCGACCCCCAGCATCAGCAGGGCCCAGGCTCTCGTCCCGACACTGCCGACGCCGACGACCTTGCGCGCCGCGTCGGCGTACCGGAACTGTTCGAGGAGGTGCCGCCGCGAGCGAGGCAGGCTGTGTCGGTAGCTCCGCAGGGACTGACGAACCACCTCCTCCAGGACGAGGTGCGCTTCCCGGTCCAGGAGCTCGGAGACGGGCACCAGCAGTGGTGGGTCGCTGCGGAACCGCGGTTTCCCCTCGATCACCTGCGTCAGTTTCGATGAGGCCCGGGCGCTGTCCTTGCCCATGGCCTTCTCGACGAGACGGTCGAGCGCACGATGGGCCCGGGGCCCGGCCGAGGAGCCCCACCGGGCGCGGATGTCGGCGGGCGTCATCCGGGAGTACCACACGTCGAGGAGTCCGACGGACGCAAACTCGCGCATCGCCATTCGGTAGGCGCGCGAGGTCGTCATCACGATCTTGCGGCGCTTCCGGTCGCCGTACCCCCGGTCCCGGGCCGCGATCTCCACGCTGGTCACCAAGCGCTTGACGTCCCACTCCCACGGGCCCGGCAGGGTCTCGTCGAAGTCGTTGAGGTCGAAGACCAGGGTTCGGTCGGGGGCGGCGTACCCGCCGAAGTTCGACAGGTGGGCATCACCGCAGAGCTGGACCCGGAAGCCCGAGACCGGCGACGCGGCCAGGTCGGAGGCCATGACAGCCGCGCTGCCGCGATAGAACGCGAACGGCGACTCCGCCATGCGCTCGTTGCGCAGCGGCACCAGCTCCTGGAGCCGCGTACTCGCCTGGTCGGACAGGATCCGGACGGGGTCGGCCCGGTCGGGGGCTGGACTCCATTCGCCGTGCGATCGCCTGGGTACCGCGGATCTGGCGGCCCGGCCTCGCTGGACGCGCGAGGCACGGCCGGTCTGCTCCTCCGCCCCGAACGGCCACGTCGCCGCCGGGGCTTGAACCGTGCTCAGGCCAGGGCCTTCCCCTTGAGCAGGTCGAACTCGGACGGCGTGATGGCGCCTCGGTCCAGCATCGCCTGGGCCTTCTCGATCTGCTCGGCAGGAGATGAACCGGCCACCTGCCGGATGTATTCATCCTGCTGCTGCTTGGCAGCGGCAGCCTGCCGGACCGAACGCTCCTGCATGCTCTTGCCCCGCGTGATCAGGTAGGCGATCGCCGTGACGAACGGCAGGAAGATCAGCGCGATGAGCCACACCGCCTTGACTCCGCCTGACATGTCGGGGTCGCGGAAGATGTCGGCGATGATCGAGAACATCACCATCAGGTAGGCGATGAACACGAAACTGACGAAACAGAACCACAGGACTTCCCAGAACGACATTGGTGAGCCTTTCTCCTCAAGTGGCTCCAGTCTCGGCAATGGCCACTCCGCCTCGCCTCACCTGATACGGATGAGGTCTGGCTTGTCAGCGGCGAGCCTTCACTTCCGAGCCGTGCACGGTGAGCGCCAGGATCAGCACGACGTCGAGGGCGATCATCATCAGCGACCACACCGGGTAGGCGGCCAGGAACGCGACGTTGACGATCGCGCTCAGCACGGCGACGATGACGCCGACGGTCCGCGCCCACACCTGCCCGCCGAAGACGCCCAGGCCGGCGCCGATCAGGACGGCCCCGCCGATGAGGTGGACCCAGCCCCACGCGGTGTAGTCGAGCGATACCACCAGGCCCGACGAGCTGACCAGGTAGTACTCGTCGTTGAACAGCGCTACCAGGCCCTGGATCGCGTGGAAGGTGCCGAGCATCATCATGATCACGCCGGCGAACCCGATCCATCCGACCCATCCCGAGTAGCTATCAGACGCCTTGGGGACAGCCCCCGCGTGCGCGCTCTGAGACATGCGAAACCCTCCTTGACGATGAGTGGATTTCGAGCGTGCTCGCCTTGACCGTCACCCGCCTCACCCCAAACGGGCGATGGTCCCCTCGACCGAATCCACTGGCGTCTGAGGCTCAGCTGGCGCGGAACGACTTGACCGGCGAGAACAGACTCTCGTTGGCCCCCGTGCCCGAACGCACCTGGAAGGAGTAGGTCTTCCCCCGCGCCACGGCGACGGGGCCGCCCTTTCCGAAGACCATGCTCTTGGCGCTGGTGTTGTTCTTCCAGACCTTCCAGGGGCCGCTCGCGACGCGGTACTTCACGTCGAAAGTGTTACCGGTGTCGGTCCCCGCGGCCGCCCACTTGACCGTGAACGCCGGGCCCGCGGGTGCGGGCGCCACCTGCGGAGCCACCTTGACCGTGCCCTTCATGGTGCCGCCGCTCACGCCGTGCTTCCGGCAGTGGTACGGATACGACCCAGCGGAGAACGTCTTGGTCAAGGTGATGCCGGCCCGCGCCGCTCCGGTGTCGAAGACCAGGTCGTCCTGCGTGACGCTGTGGTCGTCGACGCCGCTTGCCGCCCAGTGGACACTGCTCCCTACTGGAATACTGACGGTCTTGGGGCTGAAGAACTTGCGGTCGTTCACATCGACCTCCGTGGTGATGGCGGCCAACACCGCAGGCCCGGTGAGGAACCCGAGCGCGACCGTACCCACCGCCATCCCTGTTGCCCGCTTGATCCTGTCGTTCATCGCGTTCCTCCCACCTTGAGAACGCACCCGATCCGATGCCGGGGGCTATCGGGATGGTGCGGACACTCCGTCAAGGGGGCGTTAACAAGGCGAGAACCGGCGCGCCCGTCAGGGCGAGGACACGGTGTAGCTGGAGATCGTCTGGTGCGCGATCTGCTCATCGGTCCAGGGGAAGTGCACCCACCCACCGTTGCCGTAGATCCGCGTCTGGTCCTCGGACCAGGGTGAGTTCGGGTCCTCCGACTGGCCGTAGGTCAGGATCGTGCGCGCATCGACCCCGCCGCCGGCCAGGAACGAGATCGCCTGGATGTGGCTCGAACCGTAGGTGACCGGCCGGTAGTGGTCGGTGTTGTCCTCGGGCCATCGTGAGGCGAGCGCGTTGGCGTTGCCGACCGAGTCGCCGGTGCCGCCACCCAGCGGGATCGGCGAGGATCCCCGGTCGCCGGCGACCTGGAGCGATCCCCACGTCGCGTCGAACGGGATCCCCCGAGCGCGCAGGGAGTCGATTGCGTCCGCCATGGCCTGCCGGACCAGCGGGTTGAGGGTGTTGAGGTCCCGCGGGGTGGTCAGCGGCTCGGCGGGGTCGAACGGCGTACGCCACACCCCCTGGTCGGGCAGCCGGGTCACGAACTCCTCGAAGATGTGGGTGCCGACGGAGCTGCGCTCGGACCGCCCGTCCCAGTCGTGCAGGACCTTGCAGGCCTGGGTCTCGCCGGTGGAGTCGCACAGGGTGTCGAGGTCGCCGTTGGCGCGCATCACCTCGGCGGCCATCAGTCGGTTCTCGTGCTCGTGGCCGCGGAGCGTCTTCGGCGACTCCAGGTTGTTGGGTGCGAGCCCGTCATTTCCGGCAAGCCGGTCCTGGACGTAGCGGTAGACCATGCGGGTGCGCATCGTCCGCTCGCAGCGCTCGCAGCCGATGATGTGGTCGTAGCCCTCCAGCCGCTCCTCGGGGTTGGGCAGCCAGTAGGAGTCGTTGGCGTTGGCGACCCAGTCGCGCCGGATGGCGTACGGCAGGTTGCCGGGGCCGAAGATCCCGGGCCGGGAGGCGTCCTCGTCGGTTCCCCACTTGCAGCTGGACTGGGCGCGGGTGCCGTCGAGACCGGGAAGCCCAGCCAGGCCGTCGAGGATCCGGCCGGTCGGCGTCATGCACTGGTCGGCCATCTCGTCGGTGACGTTGGGGACCACGGAGTGGTCGGCGTAGAGGGCGTCTCCGTGGCGGTCGGCCGCGGTGGTGTTGACCCACGGCATGCCGGCCGCCTTGTCCTGGCGGGCCAGCAGGTCGCGCACGTCGGTGGCCTTGCCCATCTCCAGGAACGTGTCGACGGTGCGCAGGTGCTCGGCGTTCGCATCGCGGATCGCCCACACGCTGGCCGCCGACCACGGCATGAGCAGGGCAGGGGCGTCGATGACGTAGCCCTCGGGTGTCCGGTAGAGGTCCTCCTTGACCTTGCCCAGCGAACCGTCGTCCTTGCGCACGGTCACGGTCACCTCACGACGCTTCAGCTCCTGCGGCCCGCTGTCGGTGAGGTACGTCGTCGGGCCGGCCAGCCGGTACTCATACGGCGTGAACCGATAGGCCGTCGAGACGGTGTGGCTCCACGCCACGTCCTTGTTCCAGCCGATGTTGACCACCGGCGAGCCGATCAGGGAGGCCCCGGCGACGTCGTACTTCCCGGGGATCGTCAGGTGCTGCTGGGTGAACCGGTAGCGGCCCCGCCACGGGAAGTGCGGATTGCCGAGCAGCATGCCCTTGCCCGTGGTCGTGGCGTCGCCGCCCAGGGCCGTCGCGTTGGAGCCGAAGGGCGAGGACGGGTCCCGGCCCAGGCCGGTGAGCAGCTCGTCGCGGTCGACGGAGCTGGCCGTGGGGTTGGGGATGCCCGGGTCGTCGGGGGACGGCGGGTCGGCGTCGACGATCTCCTTGACGAACACGCCGCTGGAGGCGAGCAGGTTGGCGAGGTAGACGCCGTACCAGAGGTCGATCGGGCGGGCCTCCTGCCGGAGGTAGCCGGCTCCCTTGCACTCGGGGTCGCTCACCCCGGCCGGGCCGACCCGGTCGATGTAGCGGTTGACGCCGGCGACGTAGCCGCGCACCATCTCGCGCGCCTGGGGTCCGGGACCGCGACCCTTGTCGGCGAGCAGCTTCTCGACGATCTGGCGATTGTGGAGGTCCTGGACGAAGGCGTCCACCTGGAGGTTGGACGCCTCGAGCGTGACCTGGTCGTTGTAGCGCGCATCGGGCCCGAACCACCGCGACCGCTGGGCGCGGGCGGTGACCAGGGTGTCGGCGAGCGTGCAGATCGAGGTCTCCGCGGCGGCGTAACCACTGCCGAAGCCCAGGGACCCGAAGCTGTCGGCGGTGATGTGCGGGATGCCGTGGGTGGTGCGGTCGATCGTGGCCTCGTAGCTGGTCGCAGCTCTGGCGCTGGTGGCGGGCTGGAGGGCGCTGGCGCCTGGGGTCGACGTCGCGACCACGGCGAGTGGCACCAGGGCGAGACAGGCGAGCAGGGCGGTCAGACGGGTCCGGGCCATGTGTGGTCAACGCGCGACCCCGCCCTCGGGTTATGTCACGGGTCCACGTCACCGCGTCAGAGGTAGAGCCCGGTCTCCTCGTGGTCGAGCCGTTCGGCGGCCACGGCGTGCACGTCGCGCTCGCGCATCACGACGTAGATCTCGCCGGACACCTCGACCTCGGCCTTGTCCTCCGGGTCGAAGAGCACGCGGTCGCCGGCCTCGATCGAGCGGGCGTGCGGACCGACGGCGACCACCCGCGACCAGGCGAGGCGACGCGCGCCCATGGCCGCGGTGGCCGGGATCACGATGCCGCCGGTGGACTTCCGCTCCCCCGCGTCGTCATCGAGCTCGACCATGATCCGGTCGTGCAGCATCTTGATCGGAGTCTTGGGGGAAGACACGGCGAGGCTGCTCAGCTGGCGACCTTGCGGACGACGATGAACAGCGCCACGGCCCCGGCGACGCCGCCGACCACCTTGAGGATGTTGTCGGTGCGAGGGGCGCCGGTGCGGTAGTCGACGAAGTAGCTCTTCACGCTGGTGACCTCGCGGCTGACGATCGTCTTGGGGTGCACGCGGTAGATGAGCTGGTCGATGGTGTGCGCCAGCCGCTCGCGGGTCTCTTCGATCTCGTGCTCGAGGGACGTCTGGTTGGTCACGCGGGAAGGTTACCAACGAGACGCGGGTCGAAGCCGACGGGCAGCTCCAGCCGGTGGGCGCGCATCAGGGCGTCGTCGGTGAGCAGGTCGTACGTCGGCCCGTCGGCCACGACGACCCCGTCGCCGAGCACGACCGAACGGGGGCAGAGCTCGAGGGCGTACGGCAGGTCGTGGGTCACCATCAACAGGGTCACGTCGAGGGAGCGCAGGATCTCGGCCAGCTCGCGGCGTGAGGCGGGGTCGAGGTTCGACGAAGGCTCGTCGAGCACCAGGATCTCGGGTTCCATCGCGAGCACGGTGGCCACGGCCACCCGTCGCCGCTGGCCGAACGAGAGGTGGTGGGGCGGCCGGTCCGCGAAGTCGGCCATGCCCACCTTGTCCAGTGACTCCATGACCCGGCGTTCGAGGACCTGTCCCTTCAGGCCGAGGTTGGCCGGGCCGAAGGCCACGTCCTGCCGGACCGTGCCGAGGAACAGCTGGTCGTCGGGGTCCTGGAAGACGATGCCGACCCGCCGCCGGATCTCCCGCAGGTTGTCCTTCGTGACGGGGAGGCCGCTGACCGCGACCGATCCGGCCCCGGCGGTCAGGATGCCGTTGAGGTGGAGCACCAGCGTGGTCTTGCCCGCGCCGTTGGGGCCGAGCAGGGCGACGTTCTCGCCCTGGTGGACGTGAAGGTCGACGCCGTAGAGCGCCTGGTGGCCGTCGGGGTAGGCGTAGGCGAGCCCGCGGACGTCGAGGACCGGGGTGCTCATCGCGGCAAGGTCCCGGTGTAGCCGCGCGAGAGCATGGCGAGGTGGACGCGTTCGCCCCGCTCGTAGGAGCGGATGAACAGGGCGCCCAGCGACCGGGCCAGGGCCGGCCAGTGCCGGGGCGAGCGGGGATCGCAGCCCCGGGACCTCATCGCGGTGAGCATCCGCCCCATCTCGCCGGTGACCACGTCGAGGTAGCGGATCATGAACCCCATGATCTGGACGAGCAGGTCCGGCATCCGCAGTCGCTGGAGACCGCGCACCACGTCCTCGGGCTCGGTGGTGGCCGCCAGCGTGAGCGAGGCCAACACGCCCAGCGTCCCCTTCATCAGCAGGCCACCCGCGGCGACGAGGCCGGGCTCGGACACGCCCAGCCCCCACACGTGGACCTGCGGTCCCTGCGCGACAACGGGCACCAACAGGGCGAACACCACGAACGGGATCTCGATCGCCATCCGCTTCGCGAGGTAGCTCGGCGGGACCCGCGAGGCGCCGACCATGGCCAGCAGGACGACGGCGTAGATGGCGAACGCGGAGTGCCAGTCACGGGGCGTGGCCACCACGACCAGCATGAAGCCGAGCAGGCTGACCAGCTTGAGGTGGGCCGGAGCCCGGTGAATGACGCTGTGGCCGTGGTAGTGCAGCTTGTGGCCGTGACCGGCTCCCATCGACTCAGGCCTCGCCGGGATCGTCGCTGGGCGAGCGACGGCGCAACAGCCGGAACAGGCCGCCGCCCACGACCAGCACCAGGAGCGCCCCGGCGATGCCGGCGACGCCTCCGCTGAGCCGGTCGTCGGCGATGCCGTTGGTCTCGTACCCGGCGAGGGGGCCGTCGGAGGTGGCCGAGGCCTTGCCCCGGTCGACGAAGCCGGTTGACTCGGCAACGGCGCTGAGGCCGTCCGGATGGCTGCTCGCGTAGTAGCTCGCGACCCCCGCGACGAACAGCGCCGTCAGCAGGCCGACCACGAGGAAGGTCCGGGTCGTCGGGCGGAACTTCATGGGGCCATCCCCGCGCGCACCTCGAGCGGACGCTCGCGCAGCACCGGTCGGGCGCCGTAGCAGAGGTCGGGTCGCACGGCGACCACGCCGGCCACCACCAGCCCGGTGATCACCGCCTCGCCGATCCCGATGACGGTGTGCCATCCGAGCATGGCGACGAGGACGGTGCCGGTGTCGATCGGCGCCGTGCCGCCGACCGAGAACAGCAGGGTGAACACCGCGGCGGCGGCGGGGACGCTGACCAGCGCCCCGACGGCCGCGGCCGGAGCGACCAGCGCGAGCCGCTTCGGCAGCACCGAACGGAGCACCTTGAAGATCAGCCAGCCGACGGCGACGCCGACGAGCGCCATCAGCGTGACGTTGGTGCCGAGCGCGGTGATGCCGCCGTCGGCCATCAGCAGCGCCTGGACCGACAACACGACCGTGATCGCCAGGACGGCCGTCCACGGGCCGGCGAGCACGGCCGCCAGCGCCCCACCGAGTAGATGCCCGCTGGTGCCGGCGCCCACGGGGAAGTTCATCATCTGACCGGCGAACACGAAGGTCGCGACCAGGCCCGCCATCGGCGCCGTCCGGTCGTCGAGCTCGTGGCGCGCCCGGCGCAGCGCGACCGACACCCCTGCGGCGGCCACCACGCCGGTGGCCACCGACGTCGGGACGTCGAAGAATCCGTCGGGCACGTGCATGCGGGCTCCTCGGGGGCCGGTAGATTTCGAGACGGTCGCTGGGCGACCTCCTCAATCCCAGGATCGAACGACCAGTGTCAGACCCAGCCTATGCATGTGCACATTACAGTCAAGGAGCCGAGATGAGCACCGCCAGTCCGCAGAGCGACCGTCTCGAGCGCGGGGACCGGGCGCCCGACTTCACCCTGGAGACGGACACCGGGGAACAGGTGACGTTGGGCGACCTGCGCGGACGCAAGGTCATCGTCTACTTCTACCCCGCCGCGATGACGCCGGGATGCACCAAGCAGGCCTGTGACTTCACCGACTCGCTGGAGTCGCTGCGCGGCGCCGGATACGAGGTCCTCGGCATCTCGCCGGACTCGCCTGCGAAGCTGGCCAAGTTCCGCGACCGCGACCACCTGGCCATCACGCTGCTCTCCGACCCGGACCGGACCGCGATGAAGGCCTACGGTGCCTTCGGCGAGAAGAAGCTCTACGGCAAGGTCGTCGAAGGCGTCATCCGGTCCACGTTCGTCGTCGACGAGGCAGGTCGCATCGAGCTCGCGCAGTACAACGTGAAGGCCACCGGCCACGTCGCCAAGCTCCGTCGCGACCTGGGCCTCGACTCGTAGACTTCACAGCCGGCCGGAGTGGTGGAACTGGTAGACACGCGGCACTTAGGATGCCGTGCCTTCGGGCGTGGGGGTTCAAGTCCCCCCTCTGGCACCCGTCGACCCGGCTGCTGTTACCGCCGCCGGTCGGCTCGCGCCTCGTAGCGCTCGGCCTTGATCACCGCGGTCACCGCGTGCACCAGCGCCAGGTGGGTGAACGCCTGGGGGAAGTTCCCCAGGTGTCGGCCACTGTGCGGGTCGATCTCCTCGGCGTAGAGCTGGAGCTGGGTCGCGTACGACAGCAGCTTCTCGCACAGCGAACGGGCGCGGTCGAGCTCGCCGATGGCGACGAACGCGGAGACCAACCAGAAGGAGCACATCGTGAACGTGCCTTCCTCGCCGGTGAGGCCGTCCTCGGTGGCGTCGACCCGGTAGCGCAGGACGAGATCGCCCTCGGTGAGCTCGTTCGCGATGGCGAAGACGGTGTTGCGGACCCGCTCGTCGTCCCAGGGC
>DASSJR010000230.1:0-25761 GCA_035691135.1 Nocardioides sp.
AGGCAGAAGATCTTCCCGTTCTTCTCGTCCACCCAGTAGTGCTTGTAGTCGACGCCGTACTTCTCCTGCGTCTCGACGTCCTTCTGGTGCGCCCCGGCCACGTCCTCGGCGCTGACGCCGCCGTCCATGTGGTGCACGTCCATGAAAAGACCCATGATGATCCTCCGTCGACCCCGCGGCATGGCCGGACCATCCGGCACGAGTTGGAGCCCCGGCGTCACCTTTCTCCCCCGCCCCGGCAGGGTCAATAGCCCGGTCTGGTCAGGAGAGCTCGCGCTTGAGGATCTTGCCGGTGGCGGTCATCGGCAGCTCGTCGACGAACTCGACGATCCGGGGGTACTTGAACGACGCCATCTCGCCCTTGGCCCACGCCACCAGGTCGTCCTCGGTGACGTCGTCGTGGTCCTTCTCCCGGATCACCACGGCCTTGATCTCCTCGCCGTGGCTCTCGTGCGGTACGCCGATCACGGCGGCGAGCGAGACCGCCTCGTGGCCCATCAGGACCTCCTCGACCTCGCGCGGGTACACGTTGTAGCCGCCTCGGATGATCATGTCCTTGGACCGGTCGACGATGTAGTACCAGCCGTCCTCGTCGCGGCGGCCGAGGTCACCCGAACGGAACCACCCGTCCTTGATCACCTCCGCGGTGGCGTCCGGACGGTTGTAGTAGCCCTTCATGATGTTGTGGCCCTTGATCGCGATCTCGCCGACCTCGCCCTCGTCGACCTCGTCCCAGGTCTCGGGCTTCAGCAGCTTCATCTCCACACCGGGGATCGGGATGCCGATGGAGCCGACGCGCACCTCCTGGCCGTGGGGCGAGAAGCTCGCCACCGGGGAGGTCTCCGACAGTCCGTAGCCTTCGAGGATCGTCACCCCGAACTTCGTCTCGAAATCCTTGTGCACCTCGACCGGCAGTGCCGACCCACCGGCGACGGACACCCGCAGGTTCGCCGCGATCCCCTTGACGTCCACGTCGTCGGTCAGCGCGCCGAGCAAGCCCCAGTACATCGTCGGGACGCCGGCGAAGAACGTGACCTTCTCCTTCTGCATCAGGCCGAGCGCCGCCCTGGCCTCGAACCGGGGCTGCAGGACGACGGTGCCACCGAATGCGAAGCCGCCGTTCTGGATGACGGTCTGCCCGAAGGAGTGGAACAGCGGCAGCACACACAGGTAGGTATCGGGGTTGTCGGCGTCCGCGCCGAAGAGGTCCTTGCCGGTCAGGGCGTTGGCGTGCATGTTGCGGTGCCGGAGCTCAGCGCCCTTCGGCTGGCCCGTCGTGCCGGAGGTGTAGAGGATGACGGCTGTGTCGTCCTCGTCGGTCTCGACGGTGTCGAAGGTGGGCTTCTGCTTGCCCATCCCCGCCCCGAGCGTCTCGGCGCCCTCGATCGGCGAGTCCGCGGCGGGGTCGGCGGTGATCAGGAAGAAGTGCTCGCAGCCGTCGGTGCTGGAGAAACCGTCGTGTCCCGCCTGGCCGATGGGCAGCTCGTCGGTCCCCTCGAAGCAGAAGTAGGCCTTCGCGTCGGAGTCGTCGAGGTGGTAGGCGATCTCGCGGCCCTTGAGCAGGACGTTGAGCGGAACCACCGTCGCGCCGGCCTTGAGGATGCCGAAGTAGACGATCGGGAAGTAGGGCAGGTTGGGGCAGCTCAGGGCGACCTTGTCGCCGGGCCGGATCCCGCGCTCGACCAGCAGGTTGGCCACCTGGTTGGCCGCGCCGTTGACCTCGGCATAGGTCAGTCGGGTGTCGCCGAGCACAATGGCGGCACGGTCGGCGTACTTGTCGGCGGAGTCCTCGAGCAGGCTGGCCAGGTTCAACATTCCGCCAACCTAGTCGGCAGAACGCCGCCCGCGGAAGGCCGACCACACCAGTGCCACGCCCAGACCGGCGACCACCGGGCCGATGATCGCCCACATCGCCTCACCGGTCATCGGGCTCCCCTCGAGGTAGCCGAGCCCCTGGAGGGTCCACACCAGCCCGACCAGGATCATCAGGGCGCCGATGCCCGCTGCCAGTGCCTTCATCGCCGTTCCTTCCTCAGTGCCCCTGTCCCGAACCTAGCGCGCGGGCGGCGCGGCGCAGGTCGCCCCCGACGGCGTACGGCGCCAGGCCGTGCAGCGCCCAGCCGACGGGTCGTAAGGGCAGGGAGGTGTTGACGTCGACGGTCGCGGTGACCCGGGTGCCCTGAGGCACCGCAGCGAACTCCAGCCGGAGGCTCGCCTCGATGCCGCGCCAGCGACCGACCTCGGCCCAGCTCGTTGCCGGCTCCACCTCGGTCACCTCCATCCGGGGCCGGGCGCCCACGGCCGTGACGTCGCGCCAGGTGGTGCCCACCGCACCGTCGCCGCGCAGCGCCTCGATCCGCCGGAGGCTTCCTTGCCACTCGGGCCGGCGAGACGGGTCGGAGAGGTAGTCGAACACGACGTCGACCGGAGCCGCGAAGTCGACCGCGACTGGTCTCACCAGGTTTGGCCGGTCAACCGCTCGAAGGCCTCGACGTAGCGCGACCTGGTCAGCTCCACGACCTTGTCCGGCAGCGGTGGGGGCGCGTCTCCGGACGCGCGGTCCCAGCCGCTCTCGGGGCCGGTCAGCCAGTCGCGGACGACCTGCTTGTCGAACGCCGGCTGCGTACGGCCCGGCTGCCACTCGTCGGCGGGCCAGAACCTCGAGGAGTCCGGCGTGAGGACTTCGTCGCCCAGCACGATGTCCGGTTCGCCGGTCCGGCGTCCGAACTCCAGCTTGGTGTCCGCCAGGATCATCCCCCTGCCGCGGGCGATCCCCTCGGCACGGGCGTAGACCGCGAGCGTGAGCTCGCGCAGGGCCGAGGCGTCCTCGGCTCCGACGGTGCCGACCACGGCGTCGTAGTCGACGTTCTCGTCGTGGTCGCCGAGCTCGGCCTTGGTGGCGGGGGTGAAGATCGGCTCCGGCAGCCGCGACCCGTCCTCCAGCCCGTCGGGCAGGGCAATCCCGCACACCCGGCCCGTCGTGCGGTAGTCGGCCAGCCCCGAGCCGGCGAGGTAGCCACGAGCCACGCACTCGACCGGGAACATGTCGAGCCTTTCGCACACGACGGCCCGGCCGCGGACGGCATCGGGGACGTCGGTGGAGACCACGTGGTGGGGCACCAGGTCGGCCAGCTGCTCGAACCACCACAGCGACATCCGGGTCAGGATCTCGCCCTTGTCCGGGATGGGGGTGTCGAGGACGAAGTCGAAGGCGGAGATGCGGTCGCTGGCCACCATCAGCAGCCGGCCGGCGTACTCCCCCTGCTCGAGGCGGTAGAGGTCGCGCACCTTGCCGGAGTGGAGGTGGGTGGCACCTTCGATCGCGGGTGCGTACGGGAGGTTCAGCACGCGCCCGACACTAGTGGCCGCCGGTCACCGGCGTCATCGGTGCAGCCACCAGCCGAGTGCCCGGGTCATGCGGGGCAGCACGAGGTAGGTCATGATCGGCGTCATCACCACGGTCGTGCCGAACACGCGGGGCACAAGGGGTACGCCGGGCAGGAAGCGTCCGGTCAGCCAGGCCATGAGGAGGCTGAGCGGGAAGAACGCCAGCCAGATCACGATGGCCTGCTTCCACACCGGCGGCGGCCGATCTGCCGAGGGCGCGGTCTCGATGGTCTCGACCGAGTGAGGGCTGTCGAACCAGCCCTCGATCCCTGTCCGGCGCTCGACGCGGGAGGCGCCGATCCGGCCCTGGGCCGCCGCCAGCCACCAGGCACGCTGCTGGGACGACTCCCACGTGGCCAGGGCGTCGGGGCCGGCGAACCGGTAGAGCATGTGCCACTCGTCCGACCCTTCGCCGGGTCGCACCCAGCCGACGCCGAGGAAGCCGTCGAATCCCTTGGCCAGGGATGCACCCGCCTCGACCCAGGCCATCATCTCGGCGGTGTGGCCGGGATCGATGTGGCGGGTGATCGAGACGGTGACGGGTTCGACGGTCATGCGTAGAGGGTCCCCGTCCGTGCGTGCTGCGGGCAAAATCGCGGGCAATCCACGCCGTCAGTCGACCTCGAACCTCGTGGCGCCCGTGGGCTCGGCGTCGCGTACATCGACGTCGTCCACCCGGGCCCGCCGCGGCCCTTCCTGGCACCACGCCACCATCGCCTCGACCGCGTCCGGCTCGCCCTCGAGGTGGGCGGCCACCGAGCCGTCGGGCTTGTTGCGCACCCACCCGGCCACGCCGAGCCGGTCGGCCTCTCGCCGGGCCTCGGCTCGGAAGAACACGCCCTGGACCAGCCCGGTCACGGTGACCTCGACTGCTTTCGTCATCCCCCCATCCAACCCGAAACTGGTTCCCTCGTGGATGCTGTGGGGGTGAGCGACGAGCCGGATCCCCGCCGCTGGCGAATCCTCGCGGTCACGCTGATGGTCGGGTTCATGTCGCTGCTGGACGTGACGATCGTCAACGTCGCGATCCCCTCCATGCGCACCGGGCTCGACACCACGGCCGGCACCGTGCAGTGGGTGGTCTCGGGCTATGCGCTGGCCTTCGGCCTGACGCTCGTCGCCGGTGGCCGACTGGGCGACGCCGTCGGGCGCCGCCGGATGATGCTGATCGGGCTGACCGGCTTCATCGTGTCCAGCGCCGCGGTCGGGCTCGCTCCCAACATCGAGCTGGTGATCGCGGCCCGGCTCGCCCAGGGCGCCACGGCCGGGCTGCTCACCCCGCAGAACACCGGCCTCATCCAGCAGCTGTTCCGCGGGGCCGAGCGTGGCCGGGCGTTCGGGTTCTTCGGGCTCACGGTGTCGATCTCGTCGGGCCTCGGGCCGATTCTCGGCGGCCTGATCCTCGCCGCCGCCGGGGAGGAGGAGGGCTGGCGCTTCCTCTTCCTGGTCAACGTCCCGATCGGCCTGGTCGCGCTGGTCGCGATCGCCCGCATGGTGCCCGGCCTGGCCGCGCAGCCTGATCGGGACACCCGACTCGACCTGGTGGGAGCCGCGCTGCTGGGTCTCGGGGTGCTGTCCGTGCTGTTCCCGCTGGTGAGCCTGGAGGGCGGCGCCCGGCTGCCGCTGGTGCTGCTGGTCCTGGCCCCGGCGTTCCTCGCCGGGTTCGTGCAGTGGGAACGACGGGTGGTCCGCACCGGAGGGGCGCCGATCCTCGACGTCGGACTGCTTCGCCGGACCCCTGGTTATGCCGGGGGGTTGGCGATCCAGACCCTCTACTTCACCGGTTTCACCGGCATCTTCCTGGTGCTCTCGGTCTTCCTGCAGGAGGGGCTGGGGCTCTCGCCGCTCACCGCCGGACTCCTCATCACCCCTTTTGCGCTCGGCTCCGCGGTGACCGCGCCACTGGCCGGACGGCTGGTGTCCGTCGTCGGCCGCAGGGTGACGGTGATCTCGCTGACGGTGATGATGACCGGGGTGCTGGCGACCGCGTTGTTGGTGCCGGGTCGGGCGCCCGACGAGCTCTGGTGGGTGATGGTGCCGGCCCTGCTCCTGGCCGGGCTCGGCGGCGGTGGGGTGATCTCCCCCAACTTCACGCTGAGCCTGGCGGAGGTTCCGCCGGCGATGGGCGGGGCCGCGGGAGGGGCGCTGCAGACCGGTGCCCGGATCGGGTCGGCCATCGGCGCGGCACTGCTGATGACGGCGTACCAGCTGGTCGAGACACCACCCGGGGACGCTCTCCAGGCCGCGTTGTTCACCGCCCTGGGCGTGCTGGCGGTGGCGATGGTGATGGCCGTGCGCGACCTCAGGGTCGCGGGCGGATCGGTGCTTCCATCCTGAGGCAGGGCACGGGTGCCCCGGTGGACCTGCCGGCGGTCCGGGCATCGGCCACCCGCTCGACCTCCGTGAAGCCGTACTTCGTGTAGAGCGGCTCGCCGGACAGGGTGCTCATCAGCGACATGCGGGTGAACCCCTCATCGGCAGCGGCCTGCTCGCAGGCCCGGAGGATCATCCAGCCGACCCCGCGCCGCGCGAAGCGCGGGTCGGTGTACATCGCGCGCACCCTCGCGGCGTCCTTGGTGGGGTCGAGCAGGTGGGCGTCCCGGCCGGCCGTGTCGTCGCTGCCGTAGAGGGTGGCGCGCCGGCTCCACCCGCCGCAGCCGGCGACCTCGCCGTCCTGCTCGACGACGAAGTAGGTGCCGTCCTCGACGAGCTGGGTGTCGAGGCCCATGATCTGGCGACTGGACTCGATCTGCTGCTCGCTCAGGAAGCCCCTCTGGAGCTCCGCGATCGCGGCGTCCATGACGGCCCGGAGCCTCGGCAGGTCGGCCATCGTGGCCAGCCGCAGCTCCATGCCGCCCCGGTACTAGAGGATCGCGCCGGGCGAGTAGGCCGCGGCCTCCGGGTGGCGGCCCACGACCTCGGCCACGCGGCGGCAGACCGCTTGCGTCTGGGCGACGGCGGCTCCGGTGAACGTGATCGGATCCGCCACGAGCGACTCGAGCTGCTCGGCCGTCAGCCCGAGCCGCTCGTCGGCCGCCAGCCGGGCGAAGACGTCGTTGTCGGCCTGGCCGCGGCGCAGGTCGAGGGCGGTGCCGACCGCGGCCTCCTTGATCGCCTCGTGTGCGCTCTCCCGCCCGACCCCGTTGCGCACGGCTGCCATCAGCACCTTGGTGGTGGCCAGGAACGGCAGGTAGCGATCGAGCTCGCGCTGGATCACGGCCGGGAAGGCTCCGAACTCGTCGAGCACCGTCAGGAAGGTCTGGAACAGTCCGTCGGCGGCGAAGAAGGCGTCCGGCAGCGCGACGCGTCGTACGACGGAGCAGGAGACGTCGCCCTCGTTCCACTGGTCACCGGTGAGCTCGCCGACCATGGAGAGGTAGCCGCGGAGCACGACCGCAAGGCCGTTGACCCGCTCGCAGGACCGGGTGTTCATCTTGTGGGGCATCGCCGACGAACCGACCTGGCCCTCGACGAACCCCTCGGTGACCAGCTCGTGGCCGGCCATCAGGCGGATCGTGGTGGCCAGGTTGGCCGGGCCTGCCGCCAGCTGCACGAGGGTCGAGACGACGTCGAAGTCCATGGAACGGGGGTAGATCTGCCCCACCGAGGTCAGCACCCGTCCGAAGCCGAGGTGGGCGGCCACGCGCTGCTCGAGGTCGGCCAGCTTGGTCTCGTCGCCGTCGAGCAGGTCGAGCATGTCCTGGGCGGTCCCCATCGGGCCCTTGATGCCACGCAGGGCGTAGCGGGCGATCAGGTCTTCGACGCGCTCGAGCGCGATGAGCACCTCGTCGGCGACGGTGGCGAACCGCTTGCCGAGCGTGGTCGCCTGGGCCGCCACGTTGTGCGAACGCCCGGCCATGACGGTGGTCTCGTGCTCGGCGGCCAGTCGGCCGAGCCGCGCCAGTACGGCGACGGTGCGGTCCCGGAGCAGCCGGAGCGAGGAGAGGACCTGCAGCTGCTCGACGTTCTCGGTCAGGTCGCGCGAGGTCATCCCCTTGTGGATGTGCTCGTGTCCCGCGAGCGCGCTGAACTCCTCGATCCGCGCCTTCACGTCGTGTCGGGTGACCCGTTCGCGGGTCGCGATCGACTCGAGGTCCACCCCCTTCTCCTGCAGTGCGGCGACGTCCTCGTAGGCCTCGACCACTCCGTCGGGCACGTCGACGCCGAGGTCGCGCTGCGCCTTGAGCACCGCGATCCACAGCTGGCGCTCGAGGACGATCTTGTGCTCCGGCGACCAGATGCGGACGAGGTCCTCCCCGGCGTAGCGCGCGGCGAGGACGTTGGGGATTGTCACGTGCCGGATTCTCCCATCACCGTGCCTTTCCCGCCCCGACCGGGCCCGGCCCTCCGCGACCGGCAGGCGTACGTCCTCGGTTACGCTGCGTTACCCCTCTACCCCGGTCGCGATGTCGGTGCGGTGCTGGGCGCCATCGAACCTGATCTCGTCGACGCCCGCGTACGCCGCGTCCCGTGCGGCCGAGACGGTGGGGCCCGTGCCGACGACCGCCAGCACCCGACCGCCGGCGGTCACCAGGTCGTCCCCGGACAGGGCAGTGCCGGCGTGGATGACGTGGACGCCGTCGAGCGCCTCGGCGGCGTCGAGGCCGGTGATCACGTCACCCTTCGAGGACGACTCCGGGTAGCCGGCCGAGGCGAGCACGACGGCCACGGCGGATCCAGGGCGGAAGGAAGGAGGAGGTACTTCGCCCAGCGCGCCGGTCGCGGCCCCGAGCAGGAGGGGTGAGAGGGGTGAGTCGAGGAGCGCCAGGAGCGGCTGCGTCTCGGGGTCGCCGAAGCGGGCGTTGAACTCCACGACCCGGAGGCCACGGGAGGTGAGCGCCAGACCGACGTACAGGAGCCCCCGGAACGGCGTTCCCCGGTGCGCCATCTCGTCGACCGTCGGCTGGAGGACGTTCGTCTGCACCTCGTCGACGAGTTCGGCCGGCACCCACGGGAGCGGGGTGTAGGCGCCCATCCCGCCGGTGTTGGGACCCTGGTCGCCGTCATGGATCCGCTTGAAGTCCTGAGCCGGCTGGAGGGGGTAGACACAGAAGCCGTCCGTGATCGCGAAGAGCGACACCTCGGGCCCGTCGAGGTACTCCTCGATCACCACGCGGTCGCAGGCCTCGGCGTGGGCGAGCGCGGCGGCGCGGTCGGACGTGACGACGACGCCCTTCCCGGCGGCGAGCCCGTCGTCCTTGACCACGTAGGGAGCCCCGAACTCGTCCAGCGCCGCCGCGGCCTCCTCCGGCGTGCTGCAGAGCCGGGCAGCGGCGGTGGGTACGCCGGCGGCTGCCATCACGTCCTTGGCGAACGCCTTCGAGCCCTCGAGGCGCGCGGCCTCGGCCGAGGGACCGAAGCAGGCGATCCCTCGCTCGGTGACGGCGTCGGCGACCCCGGCTACGAGGGGTGCCTCGGGGCCGACGACCACGAGGTCCACCCCGAGCTTCTCCGCCAGCGCGGCGACGTCGGAACCATTCATCGGGTCGACGTCGTGGAGGGTGGCGACCGCGGCGATGCCGGGGTTGCCGGGCGCCGCGTGGACCTCGGCGACGTGGGGGTCGAGCGAGAGTGCCCGTGCGAGCGCGTGCTCGCGCCCGCCGTTGCCGATGACCAGGGTCTTCACGGGCGCACCCTTCGTTCGTAGTCGGCCCGGGCGGCGGTGTCGGCCGAGGTGAGGATCGCGTCGGCGTGGAACGCCCGCGAGATCGCCTCCTGGACCCGGCGCGGTAGCAGCTGGGTGCCGCGGACCATGCCCTGCGTCCAGCGCGGCACCCAGGTCTCCGGTCGCGGGTTGCGGATGACGCCCTCGATGGCGGCAGCCACGTCCTCGGCGGTCACCGGCTTCACGAACCGCGCCTGAGACACCCCGGCGGCCAGCTCGGTCTGCACCACGGTGGGCAGCACCATGGACACGTCGACTCCATGGGGTGCGAGCTCGGCCCGGGTGGCCTCGGTGAAGCCGACGACGCCGAACTTGGAGGCGGCGTACGTCGCACCGCCGGGGACGGCGACCCGGCCGACGCCGGACGCGACGTTGACGATGTGCCCGCGACCGCGCTCGATCATCCCCGGGGCGATCGTCTTGGTGCCGGTGATGACGCCGAGCAGGTTGACGGAGAGGATCGCGCGGGTCACCTCGTCCGGTTCGTTGACGACCTCGCCGACCGGCATGATCCCGGCGTTGTTGACCAGGACGTCGAGCGGCCCGGCGGCGGCGGCGAAGGATCGCCAGGACCCGGGCGTGGCCACATTGAGCGGCAGTACCTCGATCCCGAGCCCGGCGGCTGCCTGCTTCGCCGCGTCGAGGTCACGGTCGCCGATCACGACCCGGGCGCCGGCCCGCGACAGGCGGGTCGCGGTGGCCAGGCCGATCCCGCGGGCACCGCCGGTGATCGCGATCCGGAGGCCGGACAGGTCAGGGCCCTTGCTCATCGGACGGTCACCGGCAGGTGCTGGGGGCCGCGGAGGTTGATCCGGCCGTTCCACAGCGGCTCGCCGGTGAGCCGTAGCTCCGGGAAGCGCTCGACCAGCCGCTGGATCGCAACCCGGCCCTCCAACCGCGCCAGGGCCGCCCCGAGGCAGTGGTGGACGCCCGCGCCGAACGACAGGTGGGCCCGGGCGCCCTCCCGGTCGAGGCGCAGCGCATCGGCATCGGGTCCCCAGCGGCCGGGATCCCGGTTGGCCGAGGCGAGGCTGGCGATGACGAACGCCCCGGCGGGGATCTCCGTCTCGCCTGAGGAGTAGGGCTGCAGCGTGATCCGGCGGCTCATCTGCACCGGTGAGTCGTAGCGGAGCAGCTCCTCGACGGCGTTGCCGGCCAGGTCGGGGCGCTCCCGCAGCAGCGCCAGCTGGTCGGGGTTTCGGAGGAGTGCCAGCGTGCCGTTGGCGATCAGGTTGACCGTCGTCTCGTGGCCGGCGATGTAGAGCAGCAGGACCTGCGCCACCAGCTCCTCGTCATCGAGGACGTCGCCACCGTCCTCGGCCCGGATCAGGGCGGTCAGCAAATCGTCGCCGGGCTCGCGTCGCTTGCGCTCGATGACGTCGGCGGCGATCTCCGAGAGCTCGGTGTCGGCGTCCAGGATCACGCGGAAGGCGTCGGCGTCGACCACCGGCTCCAGCGAGCGGACGAGGATCCCGGCGAGCTCGCGCATCCGCACATGATCGGCCTCCGGCATGCCCAGCATCTCCGTGATCACGGTGAACGGCAGCGGGTAGGCCAGCGCCTCGACCAGGTCGACCTCACCTTCGTCGGCGATCCGGTCGAGGGCGTCGTCGACGAGCCGCTCCACCTCGGGCTCCAGCGCAGCGATGGACTTCGGCGTGAACGCCTTCGACACCAGCTTGCGCAGGCGGGTGTGGTCGGGCGGATCCTTGTCGAGCATCGAGAGCCCGTGCATCCGCTCCTCGCGGTCGCCGTAGACCTCGTCGGCCATCTGTTGCATCGGGCCGGGCGCGACGTGGCGTTCCTCGACGGAGTGCCCCGAGCGCAGGAGGGCGTTGACCTCGTCGTAGGTCGACACCACCCAGAACCCCAGAGGGTTCTCGTGGACCGGGTCGGTCGAGCGGAGCCGGGCGTACTCCGGATAGGGGTCGTCGGTGAAGCCGGGTGCGAACGGATCGAACACGTAGCCGGTGTCGGTCATTGCCACCACTCTCCCGCGCTCAGTCGTGGACGACCAGCGTCTGTTCGCGACCCGGACCGACGCCGACACCCCAGATCCGGGTGCCCGACATCTCCTCGAGCGCCTCGACGTAGGCCTGGGCGTTCTTCGGGAGGTCCGCGAAGGTGCGGCAGCCGGAGATGTCCTCCCACCAGCCGTCGAGGTACTCGTAGACGGGTTTCGCGTGGTGGAACTCCGACTGCGTCATCGGCATCTCTTCGTGGCGGACCCCGTTGATGTCGTAGGCGACGCACACCGGCACGCGCTCCCAGCTGGACAGCACGTCGAGCTTGGTCAGGAACAGGTCGGTCAGCCCGTTGACCCGGGAGGCGTAGCGGGCGATGACGGCGTCGTACCAGCCGCAACGGCGGTCCCGGCCGGTGGAGACCCCGACCTCACCCCCGACCTTCCAGAGCTTCTCGCCGTCCTCGTCGAACAGCTCGGTGGGGAACGGGCCGGACCCGACCCGGGTGGTGTAGGCCTTGATCACACCGATCACCCGGTCGATCCGGGTGGGGCCGACGCCGGCGCCGGTGCACACCCCACCCGCGACCGCGTTGCTGCTGGTCACGAACGGGTAGGTGCCGTGGTCGACGTCGAGCATCGTGGCCTGGGCGCCCTCGAAGAGCACCGTCTTGCCCTCGTCGAGTGCCCGGTTGAGCAGCAGGGCGGTGTCGGCGACCATCGGCCGCAACCGGTCGGCGTACGACAGCAGCTCCTGCACCACGACGTCGACCTCGACCGCGCGGCGGTTGTAGGCCTTGGCCAGCAGCTGGTTCTTCACCTCGAGAGAACCCTCGACCTTCTGGGCGAGGATCGACTCGTCGAACAGGTCGGCGATCCGGATGCCGACGCGGTTGATCTTGTCGGCGTACGTCGGACCGATGCCGCGCCCGGTCGTGCCGATCCGGTTCTTGCCGAGGAAGCGCTCGGTCACCTTGTCGATGGTGGAGTGGTAGGACGCGATCACGTGCGCGTTGGCGCTGACCACCAGCCGGCTGACGTCGACCCCTCGCGCCTCGAGGGCGTCCAGCTCCCGGAACAGCGCCTCCGGCGAGACCACGACCCCGTTGCCGATGACGCTGGTGCACCCGGGGTTGAGGATCCCGCTGGGCAGCAGGTGGGTCGCGAACTTCTCGCCGTCGACCACGATGGTGTGGCCGGCGTTGTGGCCGCCGCTGGTGCGGACCACGAAGTCGATGGAGTCGGCATCCGACTCGCGCTGGGTGGCCAGCAGGTCGGTTGCCTTGCCCTTGCCCTCGTCACCCCACTGGGCTCCGAGGATCACGATCGCGGGCATCCGCACTCCTTCGGCGAAATTCGGTGAACCACCCATCACCCTAGACGCTGCATCGGGGTCGGCTCGTTGGGCTAGGGTCCCTCGCGTGGAGTCGTTGCTGGTGATCACCAACACGGACGCCGGCACGGCTGACGAGGAGACCCTCGACCGTGCGCTGGCGTCCCTCTTCGACGAGGTCTCGATCGAGGTGACGGCGACCTCCAACCCCGGCGAGCTCGACGGGGTCCTCCACCGGGCCGGCTCTCGGGTGATCGTGGTGGCCGGTGGCGACGGCAGCCTGCACGCCGTGGTGTCGGCGCTCCACCGCCGGCACGACCTGTCCAAGGCGGTGATCGGCCTGCTGCCCCTCGGGACGGGCAACGACTTCGCCCGTGCAATGGACATCCCGCTCGACGCCGAGGAGGCCGCCCGGGTGCTGGTCGACGGCGAGATTCGCCCGGTCGACCTGATCGTCGACGAGCTCGGGGGCGTGGTGGTCAACAACGTGCACGTCGGCGCCGGTGCACAGGCCAGCCGCCGCGGGCAGCGCTGGAAGGAGCGCCTGGGCAAGATCGGCTACGGCCGCCTCAACCTGGGCCGGGCCGGCTACCCCATCGGGGCGCTCCTCGCGGCCGTCAAGCCACCGTTCCTCCGGCTCCGCGTGGAGGTCGACGGAGAGGTCGTCGTCGACCTCGACCACCCGGTCCTCATGGTCGCGATCGGCAACGGTCCGACCGTCGGCGGCGGCGCCGAGCTGGCCCCCGAGGCCGACCCCGAGGACGGCAAGGTCGACGTGATGATCTCGCGCTCGATCGGGCCCTGGGCCCGGCTCGCCTACGCCGCCCACCTCACCCGCGGTCGCCATCACGAGCGCGACGACGTGATCTACCTGCGCGGTGAGCGGGTCTCGATCAGCGGCGAGGAGTTCTACTGCGCCGCCGACGGGGAGGTCTACGGACCCGAGCGCAACCGCACCTGGCACGTGGAGCCGAAGGCCTACTCCATGGTGCTGCCCCCCTCGTGATGCCCCGGCTCACAGCCACCCGCGGCGGACCGCCTCCACGCCGGCCTGGAACCTGGTGTCGACGCCGAGCTCGATCAGCAGGTCGGCGACCCGACGCCGTACCGTCCGAAGGCTGAGGCCCAGGGTGCGGGCGATCTGCTCGTCCCTGGCCCCCGCGGCCAGTTCCTGGAGCAGGAACCTGCGCAGATCGGGGCGCGCCTCGCCCAGGTCCATGTCCGGCACCGGAGCCGCCCGCTCCCACATCAGCTCGAACAGCATGGTGAGCGCCTCGACCAATGCCGGCTGCCGCACCAGGATCCGCGGCTCGTCGGCCAGACCGAGCGGCTCGGGCACCACGGCGTGGGTGGAGCCGAGCACGAACATCCGGGTGGGAAGGTCGGGGGTCACCCGCACCTGCTCCCCGGCGCGGGCTCGCGCGAGCAGCACGTCGTGTGCCTCCCGAAGCGCTCGGACCGGGTAGATCGCCCGTGAGCGCCGCCCGGACGCGATCGCGGACGCCACCACCTCGGCCACGGCCCCCTCCCGTGGCAGGCCCCACGCGTCGGGGCGCAGCCACAACATCTCGCCGCGGCTCTCCTCGATCATCTTGGTCAGCAGCTGGAGGGCGTTGCCGCCGGCGCTGACCTCGCCGTCGAGGGGCCGCGCTGTCGCGATCTCACCCGGTCCGGGGCGGGTGGCGGCTGCAGCGAGGAAAGGAACAGCGGCAGCAATGTCGGCGAGACGCTCGCGGGTACGGACCGCGGCCTCGGCCTCGCGGGCGACGTACGCCGACACCACGGCCGAGAGTGACAGCACGTGGAGCCGCCCGTGCTCGATCCGGACGATGCCCCGGCCGACCAGTCCCTCGACCAGTTCCGGAACCTCGTCGGGTGTCATCCGCAGGCCTTCGGCCACCGCCTCGACCTCGCTGCCGGAATGCGGCAGGAGGCGCTGGTAGAGGCGTTCCTCCTCGCGCGTCAGTCCCAGGGCCGAGAGCGTGGAGACCGGATCGCGACGAGCCATCGCGTGGCATCTTAGTGCCAGCGGCATCCACGAGCCGGGTGGCACGGATGGTCAGGGCCATCATTTGTGCAGCGTCGCGTGCGTTTGAGTCCTCTCACAACGTCTTCGTGGCCGTTTGACCCACATCGGGGGATGGAGTCGAGCGGCAGACGCGGGCAGGGGCGTTGGATCCGGAGCGGGTCTGGCGCCCTTTCCGTTGCTCGGCCCATGGGGGTCGTTCAGGCCGCCCCTTCCCGCCGCGCCGGCGGGCTCGGCCCACCGGTAGCGTTCGGCGAGTCAGCGAGGAAACGACGCGGGAGTGAGACCATGGCACGAGGCGGAAAGGGCGAGCCCACAGACTGGGTCACCCGCGCCTCCGACGACGCCGTCCGCCACGCCGGTGAAGGGAACCCGGTCACCGTCTCCTCCGGGGCGAGCCCTTCCGGGCCGGTGCACCTCGGCAACCTGCGGGAGTTCCTCACCGTTCACTTCGTCGCCGACGAGCTGCACCGCCGCGGTACGCCGGTGCGACACCTGCACGTGTGGGATGACTTCGACCGCTTCCGCCGGGTTCCAGCCGGCGTCGATCCGGCCTGGTCGGAGCACATCGGTCGGCCCCTGTCCGGCGTACCGGACCCGTGGGGATGCCACGGCTCCTGGGCCGAGCACTTCAAGGCGCCCCTGCGCGAGGCGCTGGCTGACCTCGGGGTCGAGATGGAAGAGGTGTCCCAGACCGAGCGCTACCGCGCCGGGGTCTACCGGACGCCGGTACGCACCGCGATCGAGCGCCGGGACGAGATCGAGGCGATCCTCGCGCGCCACCGGACCCGCAAGGCGGAGGAGCCGGTCGAGTCCGAGGCCGAGGCGGACCCGCCGGCCGGCCCCTCCGGCGAGCTGGCCCGGTTCCCCTTCAAGCCGTACTGCTCCAACTGCGGCCGCGACACCCTCGACCTCACCGACTTCACCGACCCCGTCCTCGCCTACACCTGCCGGGTCTGCGGCTACCACGGACGGTTCGACGTCGACTCCGACACCGACGGCAAGCTGGTGTGGAAGGTCGACTGGCCGATGCGGTGGGCGTTCGAGCACGTCGACTTCGAGCCCGCGGGAATGGACCACGCGACCCCCGGGTCGTCGTTCACCGTCGGCCACGAGCTCGTGGAGAGCGTCTTCGGGATGCCGCGGCCGGCCTGGTTCGGCTACGGCTTCGTGGGATTCGCGGGCATGCAGAAGATGTCGTCCTCGGCCGGCGGCGCCCCGACGGCCGCCGACGCGCTGCGGATCCTCGAGGCGCCGATCCTGCGCTGGCTCTACGTGCGCCGGCAGCCCCGGCAGACCTTCAACATCGACTTCGGTCCCGAGGTGGTCCGCCTCTACGACGAGTGGGACGCCCTCGGGCGCAAGGCCGCGACCAAGCGGGACGTGGCCGTGCTCGCCTTCGAGCGCGCCGCCGCAACCGCGACTGCCGGCACCCTGTCGACACCACGGGTGGTGGTGCCGTTCCGTACTCTCGCCTCGGTCGCCGACGTGACGGCCGGGTCGGCTGAGCTGATCAGTCAGGTGATCGGGCGCGTCGGGCACGAGCACTCATCGGTCGACGACCTGGAGCCCCGGCTTTCCCGCGCGATCCACTGGACCTCCGAGTTCGTCCCCGACGACGACCGCACGATCGTGCGCGAGACGCCCGACACCGAGCGCCTGGGCGCGCTCTCCGAGCGAGAGGCGATCTGGCTCCGCCTTCTCCTCGACGAGCTGCCGGCCGGCGAGCTCGACGTACAGCCCGTGACGACGCTGGTCTACGGCGTGCCCAAGCTCGCCCACGGTCTGGCCCTCGACGCCGACCCGACCGACGAGGTGAAGGCCGACCAGAAGGAGTTCTTCCGGCTGCTCTACAACCTGCTCGTCGGCAAGGACCGCGGCCCCCGGCTGCCCACCCTGATCGTGGCCCTGGGGCAGGAGAAGGTCCGCTCGTTGCTGACCCCTGGCTGACCCGTCCTCAATTGACGACGGTCAGCGTTCGAGCAGGGCGTCGTAGGCCGTCGGGCTGGAGTCACGCAGGAACGTCGAGCACCGCTCCCACTCGTCGGACTCGCCGATCGCGCGCGCCGACGACGCGAGGACGGCGAGGCACCGAAGGAAGCCCCGGTTCGGCTCGTGCTCCCACGGCACCGGCCCATGGCCCTTCCAGCCGTTGCGACGCAGCAGGTCGAGGCTGCGGTGGTAGCCGACCCGGGAGTAGGCGTAGACCGTCACGTCATCCGCACCCTCGGCACGCGCCTGTTCGGCCAGAACGGCCCACGCGAACGGAGACGCCGGGTGTCGGCGTACGACGTCGGCCGGGGCTGCCCCGGAGTCCAGCTCGGGCGTAGCCGGGTCCGCCGGCAGATGAGTGGGCGGCGGCCCAGCCATCAGGTCGGGATGGTTCATCAGACTCCCACTGACTTCCCGCTGGCGCGGAGGTTCTCGCAGGCCTCGACGACCCGCTCGGCCATGCCGGCCTCGGCGGCCTTGCCCCAGGAGCGGGGGTCGTAGACCTTCTTGTTGCCGACCTCGCCGTCGACCTTGAGCACGCCGTCGTAGTTGCTGAACATGTGGGCGGCGACCGGACGGGTGAAGGCGTACTGGGTGTCGGTGTCGACGTTCATCTTCACCACGCCGTAGTCGACGGCTGCGCCGATCTCCTCGGCGGTCGAACCGGACCCGCCGTGGAAGACGAGGTCGAAGGGCTTCGCACCCGGCTCCAGGCCCAGCTTCTCCACCACGGCCTCCTGGGCGGCCTTGAGGATCTCGGGACGCAGCTTCACGTTCCCGGGCTTGTAGACGCCGTGCACGTTGCCGAACGTCAGCGCCGCCATGTAGCGGCCCTGGTCGCCCGTACCGAGTGCGCTGACGGTGGCCAGCGCATCCTCGGGGGTGGTGTAGAGCTGCTCGTTGATCTCGTTCGCGACTCCGTCCTCCTCGCCGCCGACAACACCGATCTCCACCTCGAGGATGATCCGGGCTGCCGCGCACCTCGCGAGGAGCTCCTCGGCGATCTGCAGGTTCTCCTCCAGCGGTACGGCGGAGCCGTCCCACATGTGCGACTGGAAGAGGGGATTCTCTCCGCGCGCGACCCGTTCCGCGGAGATCTCCACCAGCGGGCGGACGAAGCCGTCGAGCTTGTCCTTCGGGCAGTGGTCGGTGTGCAGCGCGATGTTGACGGGGTAGTTCTTGGCCACCTCGGCGGCGTAGCTGGCGAACGCGACCGACCCGGTCACCATGTTCTTCACGGAGGGGCCGGAGAGGTACTCCGCTCCCCCGGTCGAGACCTGGATGATGCCGTCGGAACCGGCATCGGCGAACCCCTTCAGGGCGGCGTTGAGCGTCTGGGACGAGGACACGTTGATGGCCGGGAACGCGAAGGCCTTCTCCTTCGCCGCGTCGAGCATCGCTGCGTAGACCTCGGGAGTGGCAATAGGCATGCTGACGTCTCCTCAGGACACGGGTCTGGGCCCTCCTCACCCTAGTCCCCGGCCGCCCGCCCGCAGGCACCCGCTGGCCCGCCCCAACTTTCGGGCAGGTCCGCGCACATCGGCGTCAGTTTCGGAGGTCGGCGCGTCGGGGCGCCACACTGGCCGGGGCACGGCGGTCTGGCTATGGTGTCGCGCACCACGTTGAGACGAAGGATCCTGCCGTGCCCCACACCACCCTTAAATCGGTCTCCGGACGCGGCGCTCTGCTGGCCGTCGTCGTCATGCTCCTGGCTCCCCTGGCAGCGGTCGTCGCAGCGGCCGGGCCGGCGCAGGCCGGGCCTGCCTTCCAGCAGCCGCGCGTCGGTGAGTGCCGGACGCTCACGTTCGACGAGTACCTCCGCAACTCCAACAACAAGTCGCCGATCGACTGCTCCCAGGCGCACTCCTCACGGGTCATCGCCACGGGACACCTGCCCAAGGGCGTCGGCTGGGGTGCCCCCTTGCGGCGGCTGAACCGGATCGCCGTCCGCATCTGCGATCCCGCGTGGAAGCGGACGCTTGGTCGCACCTACAGCAGTCGGGCGATGACTTCTTACACCTGGGCCTGGTTCATCCCGACCAAGGCCCAGCGTTCACACGGCGCCCGGTGGATCCGCTGCGACCTGGTCCTGATCGCCGGGAGGCGGCTGGACCGGCTCCCCACCGACGCCGAGCCTGCCCTGGGTGCCCAGCCACACCCGAAGCGAATCAGGGCCTGCCTCACGCGCACGTCGCACACCACGTGTGTGCACAGGCACATCTACCGGGCCACCGGGACCTTCGTCATTCGCCAGAAGGCTTATCCGAGCCTCAGGCAGTTCCGACGGGCCGCGCAGCGCCGGTGCCCCTCCCGGGTTTTCAGCCGGGCCTTCGCATGGGACCCCCATGGCAGCGCGGACCGGTGGCGGCTCGGCGATCACGTCGTGGTCTGCTTCTCGCGCACCCGCCGCTGACCCACGCTGACCCGCCCGAGAGTCTCGGGCGGGTCAGCGCGACTTCGGCTTCAGCCCCGCCAGGCGTCGTCGCCGGAGAGGTCGGCGTACTCCCGGATCCAGGCGTGCATGGCGATGGCCGCGGCCGCGCTCGCATTGATCGAGCGGGTCGAGCCGAACTGGGCGATCGAGAACGTCGCGTCGCAGACCTCCCGCGCCGACGCCGAGAGCCCGGGCCCCTCCTGGCCGAACAGGAGACAGACCCGTCGCGGCAGGTTCATCGTCTCCAGGTGGTCCGACCCGGGGAGGTTGTCGATGCCGAGCAGCGAGACGCCCTCATCGTGGAGGTACGCCGCCAGTTCGGCGGGCGTCTCGTGGTGCCGGACATGCTGGTATCGGTCGGTGACCATGGCACCTCGGCGGTTCCAGCGCCGGTTGCCCACGATGTGCACCTCGGCAGCGAGGAACGCGTTGGCCGTACGCACGATGGTGCCGATGTTGAAGTCGTGCTGCCAGTTCTCGATGGCGACGTGGAAGTCGTGGCGACGGGTGTCGAGGTCGGCCTTGATCGCCTCGAGGGTCCAGTACCGGTAGCGGTCGACCACGTTGCGTCGGTCTCCCTCGGCCAGCAGGTGGGGATCGTACTGCTCGCCCTCGGGCCACGGACCGGGCCACGGACCGACACCGACCTCGGGCCGGCCGTGCGGCATCGGGTCGTAGGGCGCTCTCCGCTCCATGAGCGGACCCTAGAGGTACCCGATTCCGTTGGGCGGCCCGGTTAGGGTTTCGCCGTGGGCCTTCTCGCCGAGATCTCGCCGATGCTCCTCGGCATGGACTGGATGGACCCCGCCTGGTGGCTCGACCGTTACGGGGACGCCTTCTTCTGGCTGAGCCTGGTGATCCTGTTCATCGAGTGCGGCCTGTTCTTCCCGTTCCTGCCGGGTGACACGCTGCTGTTCGCGATGGGCCTGTTCATCTCCAGCGGCTCCATCGACATCTTCCCGGGCCCGGAATGGCTCGAGCTCCTGCTCGCAGTCACCTTGTTCAGCGGAGCCGCCTTCCTCGGCAACCTGGTGGGCTACGAGATCGGCCGCGCCGTCGGGCCTCCGCTCTACGAGCGTGACGGGCGGATCCTGAAACGCAAGTACTTCGACCAGACCGAGGCCTTCTTCGACAAGCACGGCAACAAGGCCCTGGTGATCGGCCGGTTCGTCCCCTTCGTGCGGACCTACATCACCGTCGTCGCCGGGGTCGGTCGCATGGGCCGACGGCGGTTCCTCGTCTGGAGCCTGGTCGGGGCCGTGCTCTGGGTGGTCAGCATCACCGCTCTCGGCTACTTCCTGGGCAGGACGGTCCCCGCGCTCGGCGAGAACATCGATCTGGTGATCCTGGCGATCCTGGGGTTCTCGGTGATCCCGGTGGCCTACGAGTGGTGGCGGCACCGGCGTACCTCCAGCCCCGCGGCCGACGACCACGACGCCGACGGCGTACCGGACCGGAACATCTCCGGCGTGGAGAGCGGGCCCCAGGAGGGCTGACCGCCGAAAGAGCGGCGCTAGCGGGCCGCGTCCAGGTCCGCCTTGGAGAGCACCGGGCGGACGTCGAGTCCGACGTCCGCGAGCGGGTTGTCGCCCCGGGGGCTGCGGTCGATCGCGCACACCACCACCTCGACGACCGCGCCCGCGTCACGCAGCGCATTCGTCGCGTCGCGCACCGCGCCGCCGGTCGTGATGACGTCCTCGATCAGGGTGACCCGGCGACCTGAGATGTCGGGCCCCTCGGCCAGCTTGCAGGTGCCGTACTCCTTGGCCTTCTTGCGCACGAAGACCGCCGGCGTCCCGGTCAGGCTGCTCACCATGGTGGCGATCGGCACGCCCCCCAGCTCGAGGCCACCGACCAGGTCGGTGTCCTCCGGGAGCAGCTGGACCATCGCCCGGGCGACCCGCGCCAACAGGGTGGGATCGGCCTCGAAGAGGTACTTGTCGAAGTACTCGTGGGCGACCTGGCCGGAGCGCAGTGTGAACTCGCCCGTCAGCCGGCAGCAGCCGTCGATGTCGAGGGCCAGGTCGGGATCGGGGGGGTGCACGTCGCTCACGGCGCCCATCATGTCGCACCCGCCGGCGGGCGGGCGGTTAGCCTCGACCCATGCTCGCTCGTCGTCTGCAAGGGATCCCGCCGACGATCTTCTCCGAGATGTCGGCACTCGCCGTGCGCACCGGCTCGGTCAACCTGGGTCAGGGCTTTCCGGACGTGGACGGGCCTCCGGCGGTGATCGCTCGCGCGGTCGAGGCGCTCGAGGGTGGGCAGAACCAGTACGCCCCGGGGATCGGCGTACCCGCGCTTCGGGAGGCGATCAGCCGGCACCAGGCGCGTCACTACGGCGTCGACCTCGACCCCGACCGCCAGATCTGCGTCACCACCGGCTGCACCGAGGGAGTCGCGGCAGCGCTGCTCGGGCTGGTCAACGAAGGCGACGAGGTGGTCGTGCTGGAGCCCTACTACGACTCCTATGTCGCGATGATCCAGATGGCGGGAGGCGTACGCCGTCCGGTCACCCTGCGCTCGCCGGACTTCCGGCTCGACGCGGACGAGCTCCGGGCTGCCGTGGGTCCGCGTACCCGCTTCGTGCTGCTCAACAGTCCCCACAACCCCACCGGCACGGTGCTCGCCCGTGAGGAGCTCCAGGCGATCGCCGACGTGGCGATCGAGCACGACCTGGTGGTGATCACCGACGAGGTCTATGAACACCTGGTGTTCGACTCCCACGAGCACGTCCCGCTGGCCACGCTGCCCGGCATGTTCGAGCGCACCCTGACGCTCTCCAGCGCCGGAAAGTCCTACTCCTTCACCGGCTGGAAGGTCGGCTGGGCCACCGGACCGGCGGAGCTGGTCGAGGCGGTGCTCGCGGCGAAGCAGTGGCTGACGTTCACCTCCGGCGCACCACTCCAGCCGGCGATCGCTCATGCGCTCGACGACGAGCCCGACTTCCCTCACGAGCTCGCCGCCGACCTGCAGAAGCGTCGCGACCTGCTCTGCTCGGGCCTGACCGACGTCGGGCTCGACGTCCGCGTCCCCGAGGGGACCTACTTTGCGCTCACCGACGTGAGCGACCTCGGCTGGGAGGACGGGCTGTCCTTCTGCCTGGCCCTCCCGGAGCGGGCCGGGGTCGTGGCCATCCCGACCCAGGGGTTCCACGACACCGACGCCGGCCGTCACCTCGTGCGGTGGGCCTTCTGCAAGGGCGCCGACGTGATCGAGGACGGCCTGCGCCGGTTGGGCGACGCGCAGCTGCGCGCTTAGATGCGCCGATAATCCAGTGAGATCTGGCTGTCGATCGGCCGAAACCACAACCAGATGTCACTGGACTATCGGGGTAGCCCCAGCGCAGCTGCGCGCTTAGTACTGCGTCATCCCCGGGATGGCCTGTCGGCTCCTGCCCTTGAACCAGTCGTTGGCCCCACCGACGAACAGCAGCACGATGACCGCGATGCCCGCGAGCAGGGTGATCGCGGAGACCAGGCTGGTGATGCCGAGCAGGCTGAAGATGACCGTCATCGCGGAGGACACGACGAGGGTGATCCGGGCCGCGTTCGACCTGCGGAGAACCAGTACGGCCAGGACGCAGGCGATCAGGCACCACACGAGGAACACCGCGACGAAGGCGACGATCGCACCGAACGCGGAGTCGGGGGAGATGCCGAGGTCCTCGAAGTCGGGCTCCTGCGTGATCGCATCGAGCACCTCGTCCTTGGCCACGATCAGCGCGATCAGGATGAAGGCATAGAGCAGCAGTGACAGGCCCGAGAAGATCAGGGTGATCACCGCGGCACCGGTCACCGAACCCGGTCGCTTGTCGCTGGTGGGACCGGCATACGGCTGGCCGTACGCCGGCTGCTGGCCGTACGCCGGCTGCTGTCCGTACGGCGCCTGCTGGCCGTAGGCGGGCGGCTGGGTCTGCTGCGAGTAGGGGTTCTGCTGCGCGGGCTGACCGTAGGGGTTCTGCTGCGCCGGCTGGCCGTAGGGGTTCGGGTGCGCGGGTGGCTCGCCGTAGGGGCTGGCGGGAGGTTCAGAGGACGGCTGTCCGTACGGGTTGTGGCGTGGCGGGGTCTCGCCGTAGGGGGATCCGCCGGTGTCGCCGCTGTTGGAGTCACTCATGGGTGCATTGCATCATGCCGCGAGAACCACGCCCGTACCTCCGGTCGGAGCAGCAACGAGAACGCCACCGCACAGCCGAACGCGGGCACGACCATGAACACCGATTGCAGGGACGCGACCAGACAGGCTCCGCCGGCTCCGGCCGCCGAGGCGAGCAGGGCGATCCGGGCCCAGGCCACGCGCCGTACGACGAGCACGGCCAGCACCGTGGCGGCCAGCGCCCAGACGATGGTGACTCCGGCGGTGACGTACGTGGCGACCTGGACGGCGCGCTCGGTCACCTCCTGGGTGTTCAGATCGGGGTTCTGCCGACGCAGCTCGTCCAACACCAGCTGGGGTTCGAGCGCGATCACCAGGGCGCTCAGGCCCATGATCAGCGCCGCCAGCCCCGAGAGCACCCAGGTCAGGACGCACGCCCACATGACCGCGGCCGGGCGGCGTTCCGGTGGCCTGGCCCCGGCCGGCATCGGCGCAGCAGTTGACGTGCCGAAGCCGTGGTGCGGGCCTGGCGTGGTGAACGGCGTCTGTTCGCGTGACGTGGGAGGGGGCGGGGCAACCTGCGGTGGGGAAGTCTGGCGGCCACCGGAGGGCCGTTCCGGTGCGCTCGGCGGCCGGACACCGTCGAACCAGTTGCGCGACGGTTCGAGCCACAGCAGCAGCGAGGAGGCGGCCACGACCGAGGAGAGGAATCCGCCGGTGACCATGCCGGTCAGGAACAGCGGAACGGCCACGACGGTCACCCCGAGCCGGGCGCCCCGGTTGCGCCGGAGCACGTGGAAGCCGAGCACCGCGGCGACGGCCGCACAGCCGGCCGCCACCATCGACACCGTCCGCAGCACGAGCAGGGCACCGGAGACATCGAGACCCAGTCCTTCGCCGGGCGGCTGGGAGATGAACTGCGAGACCGCCTCCCGGGTCTCCAGGGTGTGGAGGTTGGTGACAGTCTCGAAGACCGTGGCGACCACCAGGATCGAGCCGCCGATGATCATCCAGCCCGCCATGGTCACCTGGCGCGGGCGCGGAAGGCTCTCGGTCACCGTCGAACTCCCTCACGCGGGGTGAGCACCAGGCCATCGGCCGATCGGTCGACCTCGACCTCCGACCCGTCGGTCACCTCGCCTGAGATCAACAGCTTCGCCAGGGGATCGCCGATCGCGGTCTGGATCAGCCGGCGCAGCGGCCGGGCGCCATAGGCCGGGTCGTAGCCCGTCTCCGCCAGCCACGCCCGGGCCGCTTCGGTCACGGCGACCGTGATCCGGCGCGCGGCCAGCCGCTTCTCCAGAAGCGCGAGCTGCAGGTCGACGATCCGGGCGAGGTCCTCGCGGGTCAGCGCGTCGAAGAGCACGACCTCATCCAGCCGGTTGAGGAACTCCGGCTTGAACGACTGCCGCACCACGCCCATGACGGAGTCCCGCTTCTGCTCCTGCGACAGGGTCGGGTCCACGAGGTACGCCGACCCCAGGTTGCTGGTCAGGATCAGGAGCGTGTTTCGGAAGTCGACGGTCCGACCCTGCCCGTCGGTCAGACGACCGTCGTCGAGCACCTGGAGCAGGATGTCGAAGACCTCCGGGTGGGCCTTCTCGACCTCGTCGAGCAGCACGACGGAGTACGGCCGCCGGCGCACCGCCTCGGTCAGCTGCCCGCCCTCGTCGTAGCCGACGTAACCCGGAGGGGCACCCACCAGCCGCGCGACCGAGTGCTTCTCGGAGTACTCGCTCATGTCGATGCGGACCATCGCCCGCTCGTCGTCGAACAGGAAGTCGGCGAGCGCGCGGGCCAGCTCGGTCTTGCCGGTCCCGGTCGGGCCGAGGAACAGGAACGTACCGGTCGGTCGGTTGGGGTCGCTGATGCCGGCGCGAGAGCGGCGTACGGCGTCGCTCACGGCCGTGACCGCGGCCCGCTGGCCGATCAGGCGCTCGCCGATCACGGACTCCATCTCCAGCAGCTTGGCGGTCTCGCCCTGGAGCATCCGGCCGGTGGGGATCCCGGTCCAGGCCTCCACCACGTCGGCGATCTGCTCGGCGCCGACCTCCTCGCCGACCAAGGGCTCGACCTCGGACTTCTCCTGGTCGACGACCGCCTGCAGCTTCTGCTCGAGCTGGGGGATCGACTCGTAGTTGATCTTGCTGGCCGCCTCGAGGTTGCCCTCGCGCAGGTGCCGGTCGGCCTCGATCCGAAGCTGGTCGAGCTGGCGACGCAGCTCGCCCTCGCCCTCGAGCGAGGACTTCTCCCGCTCCCACCGGGCCTCGAGACTGCGCAGCTCCTCCTCCCGGTCGGCGAGGTCAGCCCGCAGCTTCCCGAGACGCTCGACGGAGGCGTCGTCGCTCTCCTTCTCGAGGGCGAACTGCTCCATCTTCAGCCGGTCGACCACCCGTCGGAGCTGGTCGACCTCCTCGGGACTCGACTCGTGCTCCATCCGCAGCCGGGAGGCCGACTCGTCGATCAGATCGATCGCCTTGTCGGGCAGCTGCCGGCCGGTGATGTAGCGATCGGAGAGAGTCGCGGCCGCGACCAGGGCGGCGTCGGTGATCCGGACGCCGTGGTGGGCTTCGTACTTCTCCTGGATGCCGCGCAGGATCTGGATGGTGTCCTCGACGCTGGGCTCGCCCACGAAGACCTGCTGGAAGCGGCGCTCCAGCGCCGGGTCCTTCTCGATCCGCTGGCGGTACTCGTCGAGGGTGGTCGCGCCGATCATGTGGAGCTCACCGCGGGCCAGCATCGGCTTGAGCATGTTGCCGGCGTCCATGGCGGAGTCTCCGCCCGCCCCCGCCCCGACGACGGTGTGCAGCTCGTCGATGAAGGTGATGATCTGGCCGCCGGCGTCCTTGATCTCCTCGAGCACCGCCTT
>DASSJR010000231.1:0-10874 GCA_035691135.1 Nocardioides sp.
CTCGCCCCAGACCTGGAGCGGCGCAACGCACAGCTTCGGCGGGAACCGCTCGGTGCCCTCGGCGAGCCAGAGCACGTCGGACTCCTTGTCGGCGGCCATCCGCTCGGCGTTGACGAACACCTCCTGCACCGACCCCTTTGCCTGCGTGAGCCCGGCGTCGGCCTCGTCGGTGTCGCGGGGGTACGCCGACACGCAGGCCCGCGCGGCGTCGCGCACCAGCGCCAGGGCGTCGGCGAGCTGCTCGGGGATGGTGTCGAACCGGCCCGGTGTGGCGGCCGCCAACGCGTCGGCGAGGGCGTCGGCGGAGTCGGCCAGGTCGTCGGCCTCGGACCCGTCGACGTGGCGCTGGGACCGTCGGGCCGCCCGCTCGACGTCGGAGACGGCGAGCTCGTCGGTGGCGGCCTGGGTCACCCGCGCCACCAGCTCGTGGGCCTCGTCGATGACCACCACGTCGTAGTCGGGGATCATCGGCACGCCCTCGATCGCGTCGATCGCCAGCAGCGAGTGGTTGGTGACGATCAGGTGGCTGCGGTGTGCCTTCTCCCGCGCGAGCTCGGCGAAGCACTCCGCCCCGAAGGGGCACTTCGCGGCCCCCAGGCAGTCGCGGTGACCGACGCTGACCTGACGCCACTCGCGGTCGGTGTGGCGCGGGGCCCGGTCGCGCTCCCCGCTACCGCCACCGTCGGTCTCTTCCTCGGCCCACGTGCGCAGCTCGAGGACCTTCTTGCCCATCGACCCCTCGGGCACGTCGACGAGCGTGCCCTGGTCGTCGGGCACGCCCTCGCGGATGCGGTGGAGGCAGGCGTAGTTGGAGCGACCCTTGAGCACGGCGTAGCTGGCGTCGACCTTGTCTCCGACCGCCTCGACCAGGCGGGGGATGTCGCGCTCGACCAGCTGGTGCTGCAGTGCCAGCGTGGCCGTCGCGACCACCACCCGGCGGTCGTGGAGCAGGCTCGGGACGAGGTAGCCCAGCGACTTCCCGGTGCCGGTGCCGGCCTGGACGAGGAGATGCTGACCACTCTCCATCGCCGACTCCACGGCCTCGGCCATCGCCACCTGGCCGGGCCGCTCCTGGCCGCCGAGGGCCTCGACGGCGGCGGCCAGCACGTCCTGGACCGTCACCTCGCGGGCAGCACTGTCACCGGCGATCTCGCTCCGGGCGGTCTGCGGCACCTGCGCACCCTAACCGCGACCACCGACATCGGCCGGATCCGCCCGGCGCTCGGCTCAGTCGTCTCCCTGGTCGACGTCGAACCTGGGGGTGCCACCGACGCATTCGGACTGCACGCGGGTACGACGCTCGCCGTTCTCGAAGTCGATGCGCACCTCGTCGGGCCCCCGGCGGTCGACGTCGATCGACCAGCCACTGTTGGGCTGCGCGCCCTTCAGTGAGATGTCGGGTCCACGGCACTCCACGGTCACGACCCCGGCACTCCCCTGCCACGACCGGGTCACTCCGCTGTCCTGGGTCGACTTGGGCGGAGGCGGGGAGGAGGACGTTGGAGGGTTGTTGGAGGACGACGACGGCTTCGGACCAGAACCGGGACCGGGACCGGGAGCGGCCGCGGGACCCGGGTTGGGAGGACTGGACGCCGGCGGCGGTGCCGGCGACTGGGAGCCGGAGTTCGGGTTGCCCGAAGAGGACTGCGGCTTCGGCGGGCCCGAGCCGGGCGACCCGCCGCCCGGCGCAGCGGACGCGGAACCGGAGGGCCGGTGGGGCTTCGGCTTCGTGGACTTCGGCTTGCCGGTGTGCTTGGTGCGAGGCGCGGCCGTGATGGGCGCGGCCTGTCCGACCGACGAACCAGGCGCGGGCGACACCACGCCCTGGCCCGCCCGGGAGATCACGGCCCAGACCAGCACCGCCCCGACGACGATGAGGACCAGCCAGGCGGCGCCCGCCATGGCGTAGCTGCGGTTGATCCTCATCGCGGCATCCTCTCAACAAACAGCGGCGCGGGACCAATCGCCCGCCACACCGCACGCTCAGCCGATAGCGTGGAGCCATGGCTCGCATCCTGGTCGTCGAGGACGACGAGGCCATCCGCATCGCCTGCCGGCGCGGCCTGACCGAGGCCGGGCACGCCGTGGCGACGGCCGCCCGCGGGCTGACCGGCCTCGAGCTGGTCCTCAGCGGAGACCCGCAAGTGGTGCTGCTCGACCTCGGGCTGCCCGACGTCGACGGCATCGCGCTGATCTCGATGATCCGCGCCGCGTCCGAGGTGCCGATCATCGTGATCACGGCCCAGGACGACGACCCGACGATGGTCGAGGCCCTCGACAACGGCGCCGACGACTACGTCGTCAAACCTTTCGGAACCGACCAGGTGGCGGCCCGGATCCGCGCCGTGCTGCGGCGCTCCGGCGCCACCCCGAGCTCGGTCGTCGAGCCGCTGCGGGTGGGCAAGCTGGTCATCGATGAGCGCAGCCGGATGGCGACCCTCAACGGGCAGCGTCTCGAGCTCGCCCGCAAGGAGTTCGACCTCCTGCTGGCCCTTGCCTCTCGGCACGGCCAGGTCGTCACCAAGGCCGAGCTGCTGGCCGAGGTCTGGCAGGAGGCGTACGGCGGCTCCGACCGAACCGTCGACGTCCACCTCTCGTGGCTGAGACGCAAGCTCGGGGAGTCCGCCGCGGAGCCGCGGTACCTGCACAGTGTCCGTGGCGTCGGGGTGCGGCTGGTCGACCCCGAGCACGAGCCGGACTGATGCGTCGGCGGATCTCATGGCTGGTCCTTGCGGCTACGACGACCGTGGTCGTCTCGTTCGTGATCCCGCTGTGCCTGCTCGTCCAGACCCTGGCCGAGGACCGGGCGATGGCAAACGCGGACCAGGAGGCCCGCAACGTCGCGATCCTGGTCACCGGGCTGGTGGACCCCGAGCAGATGGCGGAGGTGGTCAAGAATCTCGACGGCCCGGGTGGGGCCGAAACTGCGGTGCTGACCGTCAACGGGGACGTGCTGGGGTCCGGAACGATCGACCCCGACGACCCGGAGGTGAAACGTGCGCTGAGCGGGGAGGCGTTCGAGGTGGTGGACGACTCCGGCGGCCGGGTGCTGCTGCCGGTGGTGAACGAGAAGGGGACGTCCGTCGTCCGCACCAGCGTGTCGCCGGAGGTGCTGCACGCCGGCGTGACGAGCGCCTGGCTGGGCATCGTGGGGCTGGGCCTGCTGCTGCTGGCGATGGCGGGGGTCACCGCGGCGTGGCAGGGCCGTCGCCTGGCCGAACCGCTGCGTGAGGTGGCGGGCACGGCTCACGAGCTCCGCGCCGGGAACCTCGCCGCGCGGGCGGAGGTACGAGGGACCGAGGAGACCAAGGAGCTGGCACGGGCGCTGAACGGTCTGGCCGAGCGCATCCGTGACCTGCTGGCGGCCGAACGCGCGACGGTCGCCGACCTGTCGCATCGGCTCCGGACGCCGGTGACGGCGCTGCGGCTGGACGCGGAGGCGGTCGAGAACCGCACGCTCGCCCGTCGGTTGGGTGATCACATTGCCGTCCTGCAGCGCAGCATCGACGCGATCGTCCACGAGGCCCGCCGGCCGGTGCGGACCGACCTGCAGCAGGTCGGCGACTTCGCGGCGACGGTCCGTGAGCGGACGGCGTTCTGGCAGGTGCTGGCCGAGGACCAGGACCGTCCCACCGAGATCTCGATCCCGGACGGGGAGATTCCGGTGCGGGTGGCTCCCGACGACCTGGCCGACCTGGTCGACTGTCTGATCGACAATGTCTTCGCCCACACCCCGGAGCAGACGGCGTTCGCGGTGCGCCTCGCCGAGGAGGACGGGACGGTCCGGCTGGTGATCTCCGACGACGGGCCCGGCCCGGGGACCCGAGCCGGTGATCGGCTCGGGTCCACCGGGCTGGGCCTCGATATCGCTCGTCGTACAGCGACCGGTTCGGGCGGTGACCTGACGTTCGGTCCTGGTCATGAGGGTGGGACTACCGTCGAGGTCACGTTGCCGTTGGCTGCCGGATGAACCGTCAGTCGTCTCGGCCGTCGGAACTGCCGCTGCCTGAGCTGCCACTGCCCGAGCTGTCGCTGCCGGAGCCGCTGTGGTCGTCACCGCCAGCTGCCTCGGCCTGGCTCTCCTCGCACTCGGACTTGAGCTTCGCCTTCTCCTGCGCGTTGTCATAGTCGCCCTCGCGCAGCTTGCGGCAGTCGCTGTCATCGGGGTAACCCGGGCCCTCGTTGCCGGTGTCCCCGGCCGGCTGGGACGCCGGGGCGTGAGACACGGGAGCGGCGGCCGGCGCCTTCGGAACTGCCGGGGCGGGCGCCGCTGCCTTGGGGGCTGCGGGCGCGGCAGGGGCTGCCGGCGCGGCGGCCGGGGCGGCGGCCTCCGGGGCCGGGGCGGCCGGTGCCGGGAGGGTGACCGTCTGGACCTGGGTGGTGACGCACTTCCCGCCCTCGAGAACGGCGGGTGGGCGGCAGGGAGCGAAGCGTACTTCGCCCTTGGGGGCACGCGCCTTCGGAGTTGCCGCGGCGGCCGGGGCGGCCTGCGACGGCGTGAACTCCGGGGGTGCGGTGAGCTGGTAGACCGCGACGCCGCCGGCTACACCGGCAACCGTGGCGGTCCCTGCGACGAGCATGTTCTTGAGGTTCATGGCGAGCATGTCACATGGACATTCCCTATGGGCACCTCTCCGTAACATCAAGCCTACGTAAAGCCCGTCGACGCATAACAGACTCTTAACGGCGCTTTGAGGCGCCCTTGTCTTGCGCCGAGGACTGTTGTGGCATGAGTTACAGCCACCGCCACCGAGACCGTTACCGCCTCGCCGTCACCGCTGTCACGGGCGTCACCACCGTCGGCGCCCTCACCGCCACCGGGTGGCTGGTCGGGGCTTCCGCCCAGGACTACACCGACCAGCAGAAGGCCAAGGCCGCCGAGGAAGCTGCAGCTGCCAAGGCGTGGGCCAAGAAGTACGCGCGTCAGCAGGCCAGGTACGCCAAGGCCCAGGCCGCGGCGGCCGCCCCCATCCTGAAGCAGCGCCCCTACGTCACGCGGACCACCACACAGTACGTGCAGGCCGCGGCGCCCAGCGCGGCTCCTGGAGGGGGCGGGGCTGTCGCCCCGGTCAGCTCGGGCTCGACCGGCACCACCGCCGCCCCGGTCAGCTCCTCCGGCACCTCCTCGTCCGCCCCGGCCCCGGCTCCGGCCGCCCCGGCTCCCGCGCCGTCCGGCGGCGGTGCCGCTCCGGCCCCCGCCCCGGCGCCACCGCCGCCGCCCCCGCCGCCGGCACCGAGCAGCGGTTCCTGAGATGACCACGACGCACGCGCGCTTCGACGCCCTCGGCACCTACGCCTTCCTGGCGGTACGCCGCCCGGGCGGGCTGGCCGACGCCGTACGCCTCGCGAAGCGGGTCCTGGCCGACATCGACGCGACCTGCAGCAGGTTCCGCGCCGACTCCGACCTGACCCGGGCCAACCGGAACGCGGGCAAGTGGACCGAGGTCGACCCGCTGCTCGTCGCCGCGGTCGAGGCCGCGTGCGACGCCGCCAAGCAGAGCGGTGGCCTCGTCCACCCACTGCTCGGCCGGCCGATGGTCCAGCTCGGCTACGACCGGGACTTCGACCAGCTGAGCGAGCGGGCCGACACCCTCCAGTTCCCGTGGGTCGACCCCGGCCCGTCTCTCGACAGCTGGCAGGAGATCGGGCTCGACCACACCGGGGCCATCAAGGTCCCGGACGGCACCGCGCTCGACCTCGGGTCGGTCGGCAAGGCCTGGGCCTCCGACATGATCGCCGCCGGCATCGAGCAGGAGCTCGGCCTTCCCGCGATCGTCAGCCTCGGCGGCGACATCCGGGTCGCGTGCCCCGACTGGGAGCCCTGGCACGTCGCGATCTCCGAGAAGCCGGGCGCCTCCGCCGACGCGATGGTCGGCCTGGTCTGTGGCGGACTGGCGACCTCCAGCACGCAGGTCCGCCGCTGGAAGCGCGGCGGGGCCGTTCGTCACCACCTGCTGGACCCCCGCACCGGCGCACCGGCCCCCGAGGTCTGGCGCACCGTGACCGCGATCGGGTCGAGCTGCACCGCCGCCAACACCGCCAGCACGGCGTCGATCGTCCTCGGGCACGAGGCGACGGGTTGGCTCGGCGACCTGGGGGTCACCGCCCGGCTCGTCGACGGCCAAGGAAACGTCACCCGTACCGGCAACTGGCCGGCCGAGGACATCGAAAGGAGCGCAGCATGACTGCCGAAGTCCTGGGCCTGGACGGCCCGCTCATGTGGTACCTCAACCGCAGCACCGGAGTCGTCACGATCGTCCTGTTGACGATCACCACCGTCCTCGGAGTCCTCGCCATCGGTGGCCGCCCTGCCGGCCGGCTTCCCCGCTTCGTCACGCAGGCCTTCCACCGCAACGTCGCACTGCTGTCGCTCCTGCTGCTGGTCGTCCACCTCGTGACCGCGGTGCTCGACGAGTTCGTCGAGATCAAGTGGTACGAGGCGTTCGTCCCGTTCGTGGGCTCCTTCGAGCCGCTCTGGGTCGGATTCGGCGCCATCGCCGTCGACCTGATGATCATCGTGATCCTGACCAGCCTGTTCCGCACCCGCATGAAGCACAACCTGTGGCGCGGCATCCACATCACCGCCTACGCCATGTGGGCGCTCGCCATCAGCCACGGCATCGCCATCGGCACCGACATGACGGAAAGCCTGTACGTGCTGACCGTGGTCTGCGCCATCTCCGTTCCGCTCGCTGCGATCTACCGCCTGGGTCGCCTCGTGTTCGACCGCACCTCAACCAGCTCAACCACCCCCGGAGGATTGAAGTGACCACCACCTACCTGGCCCCCACCATCACGCGCGAGGAGGACGGCCGTCCCGCCTCTCCGGTTCCGGCCCCCAAGGAGGTGACCGTCCGTCCTGGTCCGGCGCTGCTCAACGGCATCGAGCACGGCCCGTCGCTCGCCGCCCACCGCGCGCAGTACGGTCCGATCCCGCACCTGAACAGCAAGCAGCTGACCGAGCTCGTGAAGCGGGTGCAGATGCGTGGCCGAGGCGGCGCGGCGTTCCCGTTCGCGATCAAGCTGGAGACGGTCCTCAGGGGTTCGCGCCCGGTCCTCGTCGTCAACATGAGCGAGGGCGAGCTGGCGAGCGCCAAGGACCACGCCCTGGCGCTCACCCGTCCGCACCTCGTCCTGGACGGCGTGGTCGCGACCGCCAAGGCGCTTCGCTCCCGCAAGATCCACGTCGTCCTTCCCGGTGAGCGGCCTGCAGCCGCCGCCGCGATGAAGCGAGCGATCGCCGAGCGCAGCGACGGTGTCAACATCCAAACGACCACCGCGGCCTCGCGGTTCGTCGCCGGCCAGGCCAAGGCCGTCGTCGAGCTGCTCTCCGGTCGTCCCAACCTGCCGGCCACCTCGTGGGCGCCGGAGGCGGTCAAGGGCCTGAAGGGCCGGCCGACGCTGCTGAGCAACGGCGAGACCTGGGCCCGGGTCGGCCTGCTCGTGCTGCGCGGCGCCGAGGAGTACATGTCCATCGGCACGCCCGAGGAGCCCGGTGCCACCCTGCTGACCATGAACATGCCCGGTTCGGTGCCGATCGTGTTCGAGGCGGCGTACGGCGACCGGCTGCGCGACTACATCCCCCAGGACCGGCACGGCCTTCCGGCCATGGTCGGCGGCTTCCACGGAGCATGGGCGACCTGGGAGACCCTGGCCAGCGCCCGGGTGTCGGTCAACAAGATGCGGGCCATGGGCAACGCGCTCGGTGCCGGCCTCGTGCTGTCGTCCCCGGAGTGCCCGGTCACCCTCACCGCCCGCACGGTCGAGTACCTCGCCGGCCAGAGCGCCCAGCGTTGCGGCCCCTGCTTCAACGGCCTGCCGGCCCTGGCCAGGGAGGTGACCGCGGTCCACGACGGTCACGGTGGCCTGGAGCGGATCGAGCAGCTGGCGAACCTGGTCGTCCGTCGCGGCGCCTGCGCCCACCCGGACGGCACCGTGCGCCTGGTGAACTCGATGCTTTCCACCTTCGCCGAGGAGGTAGAGGCCCACGCCAAGGGCGGTTGCACCCTCAAGCACGGCAGCCGCAAACTGGTGGGTGACAGCTTCAGCCGGATCCTCGAGGTGGCGTGATGGCCCAGGTGCTGCGGGTCGACTGGCCCTCCTGCGAAGCCCGTGGCCTGTGCCACGAGGTGCTGCCGGAGCTGGTCGACCTCGACGAATGGGGATACCCGATCGTCAAGGGGCCCGTCACCAAGGAACTGATGGACCACGCCAAGGAGGCCGTCAAGGTCTGCCCGCGGCTGGCCCTCCGCATCGTGGAAGGTCGCTGACCGACCCCCAGAACTGAGCCGGGCCTGCACGGTAACTGCCCCCGGCCGGACAGGCCCGGCTCAACCTGTCACCTGTTCCGGATAGTCCCGGACGATTCGGTTGTGATCTCAGGCGATCACGACCGGAACGTCCGGGACGATCGCAATTTTCAGACGGCGTACGCCGCGAGCTCGCCGGCGAGGTCCTCGTTGGCCCGGCCGGAGACGAGGGTGCCGTCGGCGGTGTGCTCCATCGAGGCGATCTCGCCGTGCTGGTGCAGCCGGTTGATCAGGTCGCCGCGCTCGTAGGGCAGCAGCGCACTGAACTCCACGTCGGGGCGCGGCAGCTCGGCCTCGACGAGAGCCAGGGCGTCGGTGATCCCTTCCCCGGTCCTGGCACTGACCACGACCGAGTGCGGCTCCCGCTGCCGGAGCCGCGCGATGACCATCGGATCGGCGAGGTCGGCCTTGTTGATCACGACCAGCTCGGGAACCTTGTCCGCGCCGATCTCGGCGAACACCTCACGCACCGCGGTGATCTGGCCCTCGGGGTCGGGGTGGGACCCGTCGACCACGTGGAGGATCAGGTCGGAGTCGGCCACCTCCTCCAGCGTGCTGCGGAAGGCCTCCACCAGCTGGTGGGGCAGGTGGCGGACGAAGCCGACGGTGTCGCTCATCGTGTAGACCCGGCCGTCCGTGGTCGTCGTACGCCGGGTGGTCGGGTCGAGGGTCGCGAACAGTGAGTCGTCGACGAGCACCCCGGCGTCGGTGAGCCGGTTGAGCAGCGTGGACTTGCCGGCGTTGGTGTAGCCGGCGATCGACACGCTCGGGATGTGGTTGCGGCGCCGCTCCTGGCGCTTGGTGTCGCGGGTGCCCTTCATCGCCTTCAGCTCACGGCGCAGCTTGGCGATCTTGGTGTTGATCCGGCGGCGGTCGGTCTCGATCTTGGTCTCACCGGGGCCGCGGCCACCGATGCCGCCCCCGGCAGCGCCGACCCGTCCACCGGCCTGGCGGGAGAGCTGGCCACCCCAGCCGCGCAGGCGCTGCTTCATGTAGTTGAGCTGGGCCAGCTCGGTCTGGGCCTGGCCCTCCTTCGACTTCGCGTGCTGGGCGAAGATGTCGAGGATCAGCGCGGTCCGGTCGACGACCTTGACCTTGAGCCGGTCCTCGAGGTTGCGCAGCTGGCTGGGGGCGAGCTCACCGTCGCAGATGACGGTGTCGGCGCCGGTCGCCTGGACGATCTCGCGCAGGCCGTCGACCTTGCCGCGGCCGACGTACGTCGCGGGGTCGGGCTTCTGCCGCCGCTGGTAGAGCGCGTCGAGCACCTGCGACCCGGCGGTCTCGGCGAGCAATGCCAGCTCGGCGAGGGAGTTGTCGGCGTCCTCGACCGCGGCCGAGGTCCACACCCCGACGAGGATGACCCGCTCGAGCCGGAGCTGGCGGTACTCGACCTCGGTGATGTCCTCGAGCTCGGTCGAGAGCCCGGCGACCCGGCGCAGGGCGTGCCGCTCGGCGAGGTCGTGGTCACCCCCGGTGAGGTCCTCAGTCTCCTCGGGGTCGGGCTCGTCGGTCCAGGTGTCGGCCGGGCCCGGATCGAGCTCCCCTTCTTCCCAGTCGTCGGTGTCCCAGTCACTGGTCTCGGAGAGCTCGTTGTCGAGGTTGAAGTCTGGTGCGTTTGTCATCCTGCACCCCAGCCTAGGTCGGCCCGAGCGTGCATGCACGTGAGATACGGTCCGCATGGTCCCCCGGTCAGCCGGGGGATGGCGAACTTCGTGTGGCGTGCAAACCCCACGAAGTTCGTGGTCCCCCGGTCAGCCGGGGTTTCCAGGGGCACCAGAAAGAGCTACTTCGGGGGCATCCGGATGCCGCCGTCGACGCGGATGGTCTCGCCGTTCAGGTACGTGTTCCGCACGCACTCGAGCACCATCGACGCCAGCTCCTCGGGCTCGCCGAGCCGCTTGGGGAACAGCACGCTCTCGCCGAGCTTGGCCTTGAACGCCTCCGACGCCTCGCCCTCGCCGTAGATCGGGGTGTCGATCAGGCCGGGTGCGACGGTGTTGAGCCGGATGCCGGCGGCGGACAGGTCGCGGGCGACCGGCAGGGTCATCCCGACGACGCCACCCTTGGAGGCGGAGTACGCCGCCTGGCCGATCTGGCCGTCGAACGCCGCCACGCTGGCGAGGTTGACGATCGCGCCCCGCTCGCCCGATTCGGTCGGCTCGAGCTTGCCCATCTCGGTGGCGGCCAGCCGGACCGCGTCGAAGGTGCCGATCAGGTTGATCGCGATGACCTTCTTGAACGCGTCGAGGTCGTGGGCGGAGTCGAACTCGCCGTCCTTGCCGATCGTCCGCTGGGCCCATCCGATCCCGGCGGAGTTGACCAGGATCCGGAGGGGACCGAGCTCGGTGGCCCGGGTGACCGCGGCCTTGATCTGCTCGGTGTCGGTGACGTCGACCTGCACGAAGGCGCCGTCGATCTCCTTGGCGAGCGCCTCGCCCTTGTCGGCCTGCAGGTCGGCCACGACGACCTTGGCGCCGGCGGCGGCCAGCTGGCGGGCGACGGCGGCACCGATGCCGGAGGCGGCGCCGGTGACGAGGGCGGAGGATCCGGTGATGTCCATGGCGC